>CABUPJ010000008.1 GCA_902493335.1 uncultured Porphyromonadaceae bacterium | reverse complement strand
GGAACAGAAGGACAAAAGGGCATAAGAACAGAAGATTAAGTCAATGCACAATGCATAATGCACGATGCACAATCGCGACAGGCGGAGTCAATGTGTTGGCTGCGAGGGCTGAAGCCCTCGCTCCATACGGCGGCAAGCCGCCGGCACGAGGACAAATTTGATAGCTCGGCCTCAAGGAGGAGAGCGAGGCCACATTTTAATAGCGCAGGCCTACGCGGCGTGCCGTGGCACAGCCGCGTAGGGAAGCCATTTTAACAGCGTCGCCCCGGCTCGGGGGAGTCGGGGCGACGGGTAGATGTGGATATCTGAGACGGGTTATTTGCCGTTCTTTGATTTGAGGTCGATTGAGTGGTCGGGTTCGAGACCGCGGTTGCGCAGGAGAGCGTCGACGTTGGGCTCGGCGCCGCGGAAGTTGACATAAAGTGTCATCGGGTCTTCAGAACCGCCTTTCTCGAGGACGTTTTCTTTGAAAGCTTTGGCTGTCTCGGGGTCGAAGATGCCTTTTTCTTTGAAGAGTTCGAAGCCGTCGGCGTCGAGTACTTCAGCCCAGAGATAGGTGTAGTAGCCCGATGCGTAGCCGTCGCTGCCGAATATATGCTTGAAATAGGGCGAGCGGTAGCGGAATGTCAGTTCGGCGGGCATGCCGAGGTCTTCGGCTACTTTCTTCTCGAAGGCTGCGATGTCGGTGTCGCCTTCGGGATTGAGCTTGCCATACTGAAGATCGAGCAGAGCCGCGCCGGCGAGTTCGGCGGTGGTGAAGCCCTGGTTGTGGGTCGATGCGGCCTGGAGCTTGGCGATGAGTTCGTCAGGAATTACTTCGCCGGTGACATAGTGCTTGGCGTAGACTTTGAGAAGTTCGGGTTCGAGAGCCCAGTGTTCGTGGATCTGCGAGGGAAGTTCGACGAAGTCGCGGTCGACGTTTGTGCCTGACTGCCCTTTGTAGCGGGCGCGGCTGAGCATGCCGTGGAGGCCGTGGCCGAATTCGTGGAACATGGTCTCGACTTCGTCAAGAGTCAGCAGCGAAGGAGTGTCGGCTGTGGGCTTGGTGAAGTTGCCGACGTTGAAGATGACGGGGCGTGATGCCGTGCCGTCTTCATTGATCCATGATCCTTTGAACTCGCTCATCCAGGCGCCCTGACGTTTTGAGGCGCGGGGGAAATAGTCGGTCATGAAGACTGCGACGTGTTCGCCTGTCTTGGCGTCGGTGACGTCATAGACGGTTACTTCGTCGTAGTATTTGGGTGCGTCGGGCATTTCGGTGAATTTCACGCCGTAGAGACGTTCGGCCATTGTGAAGATGCCGTTGCGCACAGAGTCGAGGGCGAAGTATTCGCGCACTTTCGACTCGTCGAGGTCATATTTTTTCTGACGCACTTTCTCGGCGTAGTAGTAATAGTCCCAGGGAGCGATTTTGAAACCGCCGTTATTCTCGTCGACGACGGCCTGCATCTCGGCAACCTCTTCTTTGACTTTCTTGACTGCGGGAGTCCAGATCTGCATAAGCAGTGATTCGGCGTTGTCGACGGTCTTGGCCATGACATTGTCGGTCATGTAAGAGCCGAAGTCTTTAAAGCCAAGGAGCTTGGCTTTCTGAGCGCGGGCTTTGAGGATTTCGTTTATGACGGGGAGGTTGTTGTATTCGCCGCTTGAGGCGAGGTTGGTATAGCCCTCGTACATCTGCTGACGGAGCTCGCGGTCGTCGGCATACTGGAGCAGTGGCAGACGGCTCGGAGCATGGAGGGTGAAGACCCATTTGCCTTCGCCGAGGTTGCGGCTCTGAGCCTCTTCTGCGGCCACGGCGATGCTCGATGCGGGCAGGCCGGCGAGTCTGGCCGAGTCTTCGACGACGATGGCGAAGTCGTTGGTGGCGTTGAGCAGGTTTTTGTTGAATTTGAGGTAGAGGTCGGTCAGGCGGCTGTTGACGGCCTTGAGGCTGTCTTTGCCGGCCTCGTCGAGGAGGGCGCCGTTGCGGGTGAAGCCTTTGTAGGTGTCTTCAATCATGCGGCGCTGGTCGTTGGCATAGCCGAGCTCGGGGTGGTCATAGAGATATTTGACGCGCTCGAAGAGTTTGTCGTTCATCGAGATCTCATCGCTGTGCTGAGAGTAGAGCGGATAGAATTTCTCGGCGATCTCGACCATCTCGGGCGACGAGTTCGACTCGTCGAGGTTGGCGAAGACGGCGACGACCTTCTCGAGAATCTCGCCCGAGCGGTCGAGGGCGAGGATGGTGTTCTCGAATGTCGGTGTCTCGGGATTGGATGCAATCGAGTCAATCTGACGGTTATGCTGCTCTATACCGGCCTCGAGGGCGGGAAGATAGTCGTCATAGGTGATTTTGTCGAAAGGAGGTATCTCATAGGGAGTCGTGTATGACTCGAGGAACGGGTTCTGGCGTGCCTCATGCTTGCATGAGGTGAAGACGCCTCCGCCGATAGCTGCGGCACTTGCACACATTAAAATCAGTTTTTTCATTTTTATATAATTTTTGTTTCAGGTTTTCAATCTGACTGCAAAGTTAGCTGTTTTGCTCCGTTTTGTCAAACTTGGCGTCATCTGCCGAGCAGTTCTTCGACAGAGAAGCGCTTGCTGCGGTAGATGACAAAGCGGTCGGGGTCGTCTGTCCCGACGAGCATGGGCGTGATCGAGAAGTAGGCGTTGGTCGCGTTGCGCCATGCCGCGGCGTCGGCCGGTGTGGCGGCGTTGATGAACATCATCGTCACTGTCTCGTCGTTGTCGATGTCGGTGAAGACAGGCTTTGCGAAGATGTCGGCGCGCCCCGAGATGTCGGGTATGAGCTGACCGGTCGTCGCTGGGGCCGGCAGATAGTCGTAGCGCCGTGTGCCGATAAGATAGTCGAGCATCGAGAAGTCGGCTATCGCAAGACGCAGGGAGCTGTCGATGCTGTCGCGTATCTTTTTCTTTGTGGCGTCGATGGCTCCGTCGTCGAGAGTATACTCGGCGAAGAGCCTGTCGAGGTCGATGCCAGAGGTTATCACGGCGGCGTTGTCGTCGAAATACCGGTCGAGGCAGCCGTCGTCGATGATGTCGACAAACTGGTTGCAGTCGACTGTCGGCGCCGGCTCGCTTTCGACTTCGGCTTTGCGCCACGACGCAAGATTGGCGTTGAAACTCATCAGGCGCGAGTGACACGAGGTCATCGTCTGCGAGAGCCGTCCGAGACGGTCTATGATCATTCCGGCGAGATGGAGGCGCAGACGTTTCTGCTTGCGCTCAATCTCGAGGTCTGAGCGTTCGAGCGACTTCCGGGATATGAGGGTGTTGTAGTTGACGCGTATGCGCCGCCGGATAATCATGTGTATCATCCAGGCGATGGCGAAGGCTCCCGAACCGACTGCCGTGTATATCATATTGGCTTTGTTAAGCTCTTCGGCCAGCCATATCCAGCAGCCGCAGCTCAACAGGAATATGAAGGCGTAGAACATCAGCTTGAAACCCTTGATGCGGTTGGCGTCGAGTTCGGCTGTTTTCTGTGACATCAGGCTGTTCTCTTCGTTGCGGCAGTCGTCGATTGCACGGTCGAGGCGTTTGTCGGCGGCGTCGGCGATAGCGGTGCGCACGTTGGCGTTGGCGAGCTTGACCTCGAGAGTGGCGTATGCTGTCCTGAGTGTGTTGTAACGCGCGTTGAGGCCGGCAAGCTCGTTTTTGGCCTCGTCGATGGTGTTCTCGAGGATGGCGCACTGGATAGCGGCGTCGTTGGTGTTGAAGTTGACGGCGATGTCACAGCCGCGGTCACGCACCTTGTCTGAAGCCTTGAGCGACAGCTCGGTTATGATGCATGCATAGTTGAGATACTCTTCGGCATAGCGGTAGGGCATGTAGCAGTAGCCGCCGTCGCCGAAGTCCTCGCCCCATGAGTTTCTGACGACAAACACTTTGTAGTCGTCTGAATAGCCGCAGATAACCATAGCGTGCGAGAATTCCTCGCGCGGCGATATCTCGTCGGGAGATGGCATCCTGACAAAGCCGGCGCGGTCGCTGCCGAACGAGTCGAATATTCTCGCCGAGATGACGACAGGATAGCCGTCGGCAATGGCCGATTTGATGGCTTCGGTCTCGACCTTGACGTTCATGGCCTTGACGACGAGACACTTCTGAGCCTCGGCAAACGCGAGGTCGGACGGTGCGGCCGAGAAGTTATTCTCATCATACTGGTGATGGCTTTCGTCACAGATGCCTGCGGTCATGGCCTCTTTGATGATGCGGTAAATCGATGTGCCGCAGTTTTCGTTCTGTTTGCCCACGGCCTCGCGCGCGTTATAATATAGGAATGCCTCGCTCATGTTGCGTATCTCGCCCGTGAGACGGCGTATCATATATTCGATGACAGAGGTGACGGCGAATGCCGAGCACGAGCCGAGGCTGCCCTGACTCTTCACAGGGGTGAAGCTCTGGCGCAGGTCGATGCTTGGCCGGGTGACAGGGTGGGGCTGATAGTCTTCGTCGAAGGGGTCGGCGTCTGATTCGCCGACGACCGGACGGTAAATGACGCCGCCAAACTCGAAGCCGTCGCCGCTGATATGGCCGGTAGCTATCTGGTTTTCGGCGACGTTTTTGTGGAGCTGCGCGAGATTGTCGGTCATCGTGCGTATCGCGCGCGTGGTGTTGCGTATCTTGGTACGCAGCTGTTTGATTTCTTCTATCGTGTTGTCGCCGAGGGTTCTGAACGTTTCAGCCGGCTCGCCGGCGGGGTCAATCGAGGCAAGATACCTGGCGTTCTCGAGATCTTCGCTGACAAAGAGGTTGAGCGACGATGTGGCGAGGTCGTCGGCCGAGAGCTGCGACGGGGTGATGGTCGCGTCTTTGAACAACGGCGAGTCGAAGCCCAGAATCATGGCGACGATGGCCTCTTTCTCGGGGAATGACAGCGACTTGTCCTGTAGACATGACAGCAGCGCTTTCTCAGACTCGGCGAAGAGCCGGTCGAGCGGGTCGGTTATCTTGGCGATTATCTCCTGGTCGCTGTTATAAGAGCTTATGAGCGGCTGTACTCTGGCGTCGTAGAACGAGGCCAGTTCGGCGCGTATCCTTTCGATGACGGGTTGCGAACTGGCATTGGCGACGTTGATGCTGACGTTTTTGATGCTGATGCCGGCCCGGTCGATGACCGATATGGTGGCCTTGCGGAGCAGGTAGCCGACGAAATAGCTGCGGTCGAAAATCATGGCTGCGAGGCCGAATGTGTCGACCGGACGGTTGCGCGAGGCAAAGGCTGTCGTGCCGCTGACGGCACGGCGGCATGTCGTTTCGAGTATGGCGAGGCGCCCGAAAATCTCGGTCATCGCGTCTTTGTCGAGGTTGAGAGCCAGTCCGTCGGCGTTGATGTCGCTCAGGAGCCTGAACGATACTATCCGGGGCGATGTATGGCGCATGGCCGAGATGTCGCCTATGGCCAGAGCGCAGTTGGCCTTGAGCACCTGAGGCGTCGACAGAGGGTCGGCGCCGGTGTCGCGGAAGAGACGCGCCAGGTCGTGGCTGACGCCCATGACGCTGATCTCGTAGCGGCATGTGTCGGCGTCAATGGCCCTTATAAGGTCTTTGGCGGTCTCGAGGGCCGCCGCGTCATAGAGCGGTACGTAGATGACGGCGAGCATCGACCCTGTGCCGGGCGTGGCTACGTTGACGTGGTCGCGGAAGAGGCCGTCGAAAAAGTGCTCATAGGCGTTGTCGGCGTCGGCGCCGTCGATGACGACGGGCGACAGGGTGTCGCAGTCGGCCGTGGCGATGCTGACGCCGCCTGTATCGGCTGCCGTTACGGAGTAGAAGTTGAAATAGGCCGCGGTCTCTTCGTCGGCAAAGCGCCTGATATAGCGCGCGAAGCTGTCGGCGAGGCCGGCAAAGGCGCTCCCGACGAAAAAGTGCGAACTATGCTGTAGCGGGGTCTTATACATTCTCGCCGAGTTTGTCTTTGACATATTTGAGCTCGTTTCTGAGCAGGTCGGCGGTCTCTTTGTTGATACGCAGTTTCAGGTCGGCCGTCGACAGGTCGTTCTGAGAGTATTTCTCGCGATAGTTGACCTTGGCGTCGCTGATGATGGCGTTGAATTCGTCGACGCCGCGCGATGTGCGTATCTTTGAAATATATTTCTCAAACGACTCCTCGACCTTGTCGCGCGAGCGGCGCAGAAGGTCGAAGGCTTCGGCGCGGTCTTTTGCCAGCGGTGTCCAGTAGTCGTCGAGCGGGTCGCCGTTTTCTTCGTCCTTGAAGCTGTAGATGCCGTCTTCGTTCTTTATGAGGCCGAAAATCAGGCCGTTGGCCCACAGTTCGATCATGTCGGACGAGTTTTTTTCGGTGGGCATCAGCGAGAACTGCTCGCGCACCATGCGGCGGCGGATGTTCTCGTCGAAGTGGTTCGAGAAGGCAAGCGGGCGGCTGTTCCACGCGTCGTAGGTGCGCTTGTATTCAGGAACAGACAGCAGGGTGAAGACGGGGACGACACAATACTGGCGGTAGATGATGATGCGGTCTGTGCCGCCGACCGAGGCGAAGTCGGGGTCGGTCGAGTTGGGCGTGAGGTCGCGCAGCTCGATGACGCCGCCCTTGAGGCAGGTGTGGTCTTTGTCGGGGACACCGACAAAGAAGTAGTTGGGGACGTCTTCGTGGGTGTAGCCGTGGAAGTCGGTAGGGAAGAGCTGCGATGACTGGGCTATGGCAAGGTTGAGCACGCGGCGGAAGTCTTCGTCGGAAAGCTGACGCAGGGCATACTCGACGTCGCAGCTGAGCCAGTGCTGTGTGCCGTTGAGTAAAGAGGTGTAGTCCTTGAAATTACGCTCGATCTCGAGCATGGGCTTGTTGGGGAACTCGAGGATGCCATCGGCCCAGCCCATCGACTTGATGAAGGCCGGAATGTTGATCTCGGTGTCGTCGACAACGACTTTGTCGATATACGGAGCCGTGAGGTCGATGCGGAATGTCGAGGACTGACGGCGGATGAGGTCGTCGACTTCGGCGATGCGGCGGCCGTAGCGTGTGTAGAGGTTTGACAGGATGGTGTCGACGGCGTTGATTTTCTTGTTCCAGTTGTCGAGCTGCTGCGCGAACCAAGTGTAGAAGACGATGGCGCCGTTGCGGCGCTGTATCTCGCGCTGGTTGACGATTGTGCGCACCACAGCGGCGCAGAGGTCGGTCGTGGCGGCGTCGACGGTGCTCTGACGCTTGAAGATTTTGTTGCGCAGGCTTGCGAGTTCGCTGATGGCGTTGGTGACGGCGACATCGAGTGGGGTCGACATGCGCAGGAAGCCGTCAAGTTCGGTCTTCATCTCCTTGAGGCAGATGTCGGCGTGGTCTTTTAGCGCGGCGATGACGGCTTTTGTCAGTCCGATGCCATAGTCGCCGTTGAGCGTGTCGACGATTAGCTGGTGGAGTTTTTCCTCGATTATGCAGCACTTTTCGGTGACGCGCTTGTCTATAAAATCGTTGGCGACCGACACTTCTTTCTTATAGTTATCAATCTCGCTTTTGGGATTGTCGCGGTCGTTGATGTCGGGGAGGATGAAGTCGGGGTCTTTCGGGAGAATCCAGTCGATGATGTCGTCGCGTCCGTTGTTCTCGCGGACTTTCACCTCGGGATTGTCGATCCAGTTGGCGGCGATGGCTTCGGGATTGTTGCCGGCATTGCGCAGGCGCTCGATGATGCGGCGGCAGGTCTTGAGGCCGTATATTTCGCTGAGGTCTGAGGCGCGGAAGACGATTTCGCTCATGCCGACGCCCGACGCCCATGCCTTCTTGTCGCCGATGTTATAGGTCGTCGAAATCATGTTGCGCTCGGCGTTGTCGGCGATAGATGCGGCTTTGTCAGAGAGTTCTCCGGCTCCGGTGATGAGGGCGAGAGAGACCATTTCGGCTATCTGGTCGATGTTGTCGTATGAGTCTCCGTTGTCGTTGCGGTTGGAGATGAAGAAGACGGCGTTGAAGGGTGCGTCCTCGCCGGTGAGGCCGTCGACGCCGGGATAGTCGAGGGGTATGGTCTCACCGACGGGCAGGTGCATCAGGAAGTCGAGGTCCATCAGCGCGCCGTAGGCGTTGGGCTTGAGCAGGAATTTGTCGTATTTGAGTTGGGCGTCGAATATGTCGGGAAGCACGGCGTAGCCGATGGTCTTGCCGCGCAGACTGAGCTGACGCTTTATGTTCTTGATGAGATAGGCTGTGTCGATGAATGTGCCCGAACCTGTGCCGCCGGCAATCGAGAAGACGAGGTTGATGTCGACCGATGTGTCGAGAAGTTGATATTTTGAGTTGCGGGCGATTTCGGCGCTGCATATCTCGTTGAGAGTCTGTTTGATTTTGGCCTCGACACTTTTGTATTTCATGGCAAAGGCAAAGCGGCCGTTGGTGCGCACCATGCCGGCGCCGTCGGTCAGTTTGGTGAGTGCCTCGCTGCTCGAGTCGGTAATCCAGCTGAGTCGGTCGCGGTTGCGCAGGAATATGGGCTTGGGGTTGACCTCGATGAGCGAAATCTGTTCGCGCGGCTCGAGCTTGACTTCGCCATATTTGGTTTTCAGCGATTTTGCATACGCGGCGTGGTCGGTGTCGAGGCCGACGAAGCCGATCATCGGCGGGACTTCGCCGTAGGTTTCTATAAACATTTTCTTGGTGTGGAGCAGGGCGTTCATGCCTGTGCCGCCGAGGCCCACGTAGAGTGTGCGTTTGATGTTTGTTGCCATGATATTGAAGTGGTTCTTGATTTTCGCTTAAAGGGTTTTGATGGTTATATCGCAGCCTGAGTTTTTTATGCTCATGATTGTATATTCGTTGAATTTGCTCATCAGGGCCGAGGGTGACGATGTCATGTCGCGGTCGGGGCAGCTGAAACGGACGCCGTTGCGGGCGTGGCGCATCTCGCAGCGCGAGGCCCATGCCGGATTGACCTCAGAGATGATGCGGCCCGTGAAGAGACGGTTGAAAAAGCCCTGACGGACGGGTTTGTCGCTGAAGACGACGAGACGCGCGCCGCGCACTTTGCGCTGGCTGACATAGGGTCGCGTTATCATTATGGTCGTTATTTTGCTTATCGGCGGAAAAATCTGACGTTTAAGCAGCGCGAACCATAGAATCAGCGCCGCGGCGATTATGGCGGCGGCCCAGAGAAGACCTTTGGCCAAAGGATTCATCTCGTTCTCGCACTCGGCGCGGAATGAGTGGGCGAACTCACCGGCGGGTGTGTCACCGATACGGTCGAGGTTCTTTGATGACAGTTGTGTTATCGAGAGGTTTAACCGTGTGTCGTCGCAGCCGGGTCTGAAGATGACCGACAGGATGCCGGGAGTCGTGTCGCCTGCCTTAAGCGTGAAGCATGAGTCGGCAAGTTCCCGGCCGTTGAAAAGGATGGTGATGTCGTCGTTGCAGTTGGCCGATACTTTCATGCAGGCCGAAGCGCGGTCGCGGCGAGCCTCGTCGTTGAACACCGGAGCGAGGTCGATGCTCAGAGTGTCAGGAGCCGAGGCTGCCGAGAAGAGGAAGGCTTCGTGACGGACGCTTTTGCCGAGGTCGTCTTCCTGGTGTGAGAGGCCCTTTAATTCGAGAACACGCTCGGGACGGTTGACGACGCGGACTTCGATGCGCGGGTCGGTGATGTGGATGTTGTCAGAGCTGACGGTGATGTCAAATTCGTAGTTCTCGTCGCCGAGTTCGTCATGCAGTCTGGTTTTGTCGTCGCCGTAAGCCGAGCGGATTTCAAGCTCCATGACGCCGTTCTGTATGACTCCGCCGACGACCTCGACGATGAAATTTGGGTCGTGGCTTGTCGCGTTGGCCTTAAATATACCGGGGTCGCTGAAGTCGACGATGCGACGGCAGGGCAACTCGTGGGTGTTGATGTTTATGACGCGGCTGTCAAAGCTGCCGAAATCGGTCTTGTCGGCCGGTGAGACTATGTCGAGATTACGGCATCCGTCGATGATGTCCCTGATGTTATCCTCGACGAGGGCGTTTTCGGTCAGACGGACGTAGAAACCGTGTGTGTCGGGATAATTGCGGATGCAAAACTGCCGGAACACGTCGGCGAGCTTTGCCCGTCGGGCGGTGTCTGTGTCGACTCCGTCGGTCATAAGGTAAATGTAGTTGTTGCGGGTCAGATCGATGTATTTCTCGCCTGCCGACCACGAATCACATATGTTGGTGTTGGTGAGCAGTTTGATGTATTCCTCAAATTTACCGTCGATTTTATCCCAGTCGAAATCTTTACGTTCGAAGATAATCGCGGAGTAGGGTTTGCCTTGGAAGGGTATGATGACGATGCGTGCGTCGGCGGGTTCGCGTTCGATGCGAGATTTAAGGCTCGATTTGGTCGCCTGCCAAATGTCGGGGATGTTTTTATCGGCGTTGCCTTTCATCGACTGGGTGCAGTCGAAAATGTAAATCGAATTTCTTAGCCGGGCACAGTCGGCTGCGAGACAGAATATTAACGCGATGGATATGATGATGGCGCGTTTCATTGCAATGTGATTGGTTAAAATGAAGACATGTAACATTGCAAATGTAGCGAAAAAAAGCGGTTTAACAGACATGAAGTTAAAAAACTTTTTGTAATTTTGTCGGCGGAATCGGAGCATTTGACTGCAATCAATGTTCGTGTGATTACTGAACGTTTTGACCGGTGACACTCGTTGTTGCCTTAATAAACGGCATATTGGTGAATTACGGAGAGACGGCTGACCTGTCGAAGACGGGAATGTTGCCCCTTGTATTTGTGTCGTTTGGCGACATTGTCGGTTGGTGTTATGATTTCATTAAAGGAGAAATGTTCCTGCGAAGTAGAAAATTGAAGTGTATACAGGTGTATTATTGCTTTGCCATTAAGGCGATTGATTATACCGCAAATTTATAAACGTCATCTAAAAAGATAAATGATGAAATTTTTAAAACTGATTTTTATCGGCTGTGCCGCAAGTGTCATGTTGTTCAGCTCGTGTGCGACACCCAAAGATATAACCATACTTCAGGATCTCAATAGCGGCGCCGTCGTTCAGACTCTTGAAGGAGCAGAGATTAAAGTGCGCCCCGATGACAAACTGGCTATTATCGTCAACTCTAAAGATCCCGAGCTGGCCGATCTTTTTAATCTGCCGATTGTCTCACACAGAATCGGAGCCGGAAACTCTTCGGCTGCGCTTGTGTCATCCAACCAGTATGTGTCATATTACACGGTAACACCCCAGGGTACGATTGATTTCCCCGTGCTCGGCGATATCCACTTGGCCGGCATGCGCCGCTATGAGGTAGCCGAATATATCAAAAATCAGCTTGTTTCAAAAAATCTTGTCAAAGATCCTGTTGTCACAGTCGAGTTTGCCAACGCCGGCGTATCGGTTATGGGCGAGGTGAACAAACCGGGACGTGTAAGCATCGACCGTGAGCGTTTGAATGTCATTGAAGCGATAACAGCTGCGGGAGATATGACTATTTACGGTAACCGTAAGAATGTGCTTGTCATCCGTGACGAAGACGGTGTGCAGAAATCTTACCGTCTTGATCTGACAAATGCCTCGACTCTCTACTCGTCGCCCGCCTTTTATTTGAAACAGAATGATATAGTCATAGTCGATCCCAACAACTATATGAAGCGTCAGTCGACGGTCAACGGCAACACCACGCTTTCGGCCTCGTTCTGGGTGTCGGTGGCGTCGCTTCTGACTTCAATCTGCGTCCTTATATTCAAATAATTAATGATTTAGGCAAAACCTTTAGAAACAAAAACACTACAATACAATGCAAGAAGATTCAATAGACAAGAATGCAGCGGCTGACGACGCATCAAATGCTGTCAGTATCAAAGATATCCTGACAATCGGTCTGCACCGATGGCGTTGGATTGCAGCGTCAGTGACAGTCTGTCTCGCACTCGCTGTTGTTTATCTGCTTTTCGCCACACCGATTTATACCCGTACGGCGTCACTCCTTATAAAGGAAGAGGGCAGCGGTTCATCAGTCAACGGTGCTGTCGATGCTTTTTCAGATCTCGGACTTTTCTCGACCAACACAAATATCAACAACGAACTCAGTGCGCTCAAATCGCCTGACATCATGGAAGACGTCATCAAGCGCCTCGATCTTGATATGAATTATCGCGGCGAGGGCATGTTCAGAAAGCCGATTCTCTATGGCATGACGCTCCCCGCGAAGGTTTCTTTCCCCGATTCAAATGACAAGCAGTCGGCTTCGTTCGTTCTGCATTTCGACGAAAAAGGAGGATATACGGTCAGTGATTTCAAGGCAGATAATGAGGAGTATGTCGTCGACGCCGACGTCCATGCCATCGGTGACAGCGTCCCGACACCTCTGGGCCGTATGGTAGTCACCCGGGGCGACGGTTTCAAAGACAAGGAAGCATTCGATCTCTATGTCAGCAAGTCGCCCCTCAAAGCGGCTGTGGCATCATATACCGCCAAACTCAAAGTCGCGTTGCTTGACGACAAAGGCACGGTAATCGACCTCACGGTCAACGATCCTTCGGTGCAGCGCGCCGAGGATATCCTTAACACCCTGATAGGCGTATACAACGAGAACTGGATCAGAGACAAGAACCAGATTGCTGTCTCGACATCAAACTTCATCAACGACCGTCTCGGTGTCATCGAAAGCGAACTCGGCAATGTCGACCAGGATATATCGTCGTATAAGAGTACTCACCTTATACCTGACCTTGCAGCCGCATCGAGCATGTATATGGAGCAGAACAGCAACATCGCATCCCAGATACTCGAGCTTAACAACCAGCTGCAGGTTTCACGCTATATGCGCAGCTATCTCTCGGCCGACGGCAACCGCAATCAGGTGCTCCCGTCAAACACTGGCATCGAGAACTCGAGCCTGTCGGCTCAGATCATGGAGTATAACAAACTCCTGCTCCGCCGCAACGGCCTTGCCGAAAACAGCTCGGAGACCAACCCCATTGTCGTCGAGTTTGACCAGCAGCTCGCAGCACAGCGCCGGGCCATCATCTCGTCGATCGACAATCAGATTATCGCTCTCAACACAAGCATAAAGAATCTTCAGCAGAGCGAAAATCAGACAACCGCCCAGATTGCCGCAAACCCGACGCAGGCCAAATATCTTCTCAGCGTCGAACGTCAGCAGAAAGTCAAAGAGACCTTATATCTTTTCCTTCTCCAGAAACGTGAGGAAAATGAGCTTTCTCAGGCATTCACGGCCTATAACACGCGTGTAATCACAAGACCTACAGGTCTGCCGTATCCCACAGCGCCTGTAAAACGCAATATAATCCTCATTGCCTTCATGCTCGGCATACTGATACCTTTCGGTATCATATATGTTAAAGAAATCGGCAATACAAAAGTACGCGGCCGTAAAGATCTCGAAACGCTCAAGGCTCCTTATCTCGGCGAGATACCGATGTCAGTCAATGTCAGCAAAAGCCTTCTCAAGAAGTCAAAGAAAAGCGGCGACAACCGCACCGACATCGTTGTCAAAGAAGGCTCACGCGACATCGCCAACGAGGCATTCAGAGTGCTTCGCACAAACCTTGGTTTCCTGTGCCGTGATTCAGACAAGTGCAATAACATAATGGTGACATCGTTCAATCCCGGTTCGGGCAAGACTTTTGTCTCGATTAACCTCGGCGTGTCTCTTGCAATAAAAGGCAAACGAGTTCTTGTTATCGACGGTGACCTCCGTCACGGCTCGACGTCATCGTTTGTCGGTTCGCCGAGCAAGGGTGTCAGCGACTATCTGTCGGGTCGCACCAACGATGTAAATTCCTTGATTATGACCAAAGACGATCTCAGCGGTCTTAAGATCATGCCTGTCGGTACTATACCTCCGAACCCGACCGAGCTTCTTGAAAACGGACGTCTGGCAACACTGCTTGAGGCTCTTGCACCCGAATTCGATTATATATTTATCGACTGTCCGCCTTTCGCGATGATGGCAGACGCGAAGATTGTCGACGGTTATTGCGACCGCACCCTCTTTATCGTGCGTGCCGGACTGCTTGAACGTTCAATGGTCGGCGAAATCGACCGTATGTATAGCGAACACAAGTTCAAGAACATGTCCGTTATCCTCAATGCCACGGTCGATGACGGTTCGCGCTACGGATACGGATATTCATACGGCTATGGCAAAGGTTACGGCTATGGCTCTAAAGGCTACTATTACGGCAACAAAGATTAATGGGATTTAATCCTTTTACATTATTTTCCAAACAAAAGTCATTCATCGACTTTCGCGGAGCTACAGACTGGCACAGTCATATACTCCCGGGAGTCGATGACGGCGTTTCAGACCTTGAGACTTCACTGGAGATACTTGCCCGATATGAGGTGCTGGGATTCAGGCGTGTGTGGCTTACGCCGCATATCATGGAAGATATCCCCAACCGCCCCGACGACTTGAAAGATCGTTTCGCGAATCTTAAAGCGGCCTATGACGGCCCGATCGAGCTGAAACTTGCAGCCGAGAATATGATGGACGAATTGTTTGTCGAGCGTCTGGAGGCCCGGGAGCTTCTGCCTATAGGCGACAGGAGCGACAGCCTGCTTGTCGAGACATCTTATTTCACACCGCCGGCCAATCTGTTCGGAATCATCGATTCAATCTTTTCGTCGGGTTATTTCCCCGTTCTGGCGCACGCCGAGCGCTATGTCTATATGGATCAGCGACATTATGACCGATTGCATGAGCGAGGTGTCAGAATGCAGCTCAATCTGTTGAGCCTGAGCGGTAATTATGGCAAAGCAGTCACCGAAAAGGCCTATAAGCTGCTTGACCTTGATTATTATGACCGTGCCGGCAGCGACATACATCGCTTTGCGCAGCTCGAAGCCCTTTCAAATCTTGTTGTTGGAAAAAAGCACGGCGAAAAACTTGCCGACCTTCTCACTTCTTCCCTGAGCTGATTTTGGGTCAGATGGCAATCTGATGGATCGAGATTGTCAGTGAGGGACGGACGGAGTCTGAAAGGCATGACGGTATAACCCCTACGAGGTAAAAACGACGACGGCGGGCTGCAGAAATGCGGCCCGCCGTCGCTGTTAACGATTCTCGGCGTCTCTTGATTATCTCACTATGACTTTAGAGGCTTTGGCGCCCTGACGTATGATATAGAGACCGGGGACGAGGTTGTCGCTGTCGACACGTATGCCGTTGATGTTGTAATACTCGGCGGGAGCATTGTCATCGACGGCTATATCGGCGACACCCGAGTTGTCTTCGGCGACGTTTTCTTTGCAATAGAAGCGGACGTTCTCATATTTTACGAGGTCTTTTGACGCGGTCTTGTCATAGGCGATGACAGTGCCGAAGTCGAGGACAGAGTTGGGATTGGGGTCGCGTTTGTCGACGTCCCAGCTGACATCGCGAATAGAGCCGCTGACAGACGATTCGTGGGCTTCGGTTGTCAACGCGGCTGTGACTCCGCCGATCATGACGCTCTGGTTATTGATTGAAGCCTTTTTGGAAGCGTCGTCGATGGTGATGGTGATGGGATTGTCCCAGCCGCTGCGGAAGGCGTTGTAAATTGTTGCCGTCTTGCCGTCGCTGATAGCATGGACGATGGTCTGCTCTTTGTCTTCTTCGTTGACTATGCCGTCGCCGTTGATGTCTCCGGGCCAGTATTCCATTTCGCCGTGACCGAGATAAAAACGCGAGTTCAGACCGATTTCCATCCAGCCGACCTGTTTGCCGTCGGTGTCATAGGCTGCGTAGCCCCAGATGTCGTCGGTAACGATTTTTGTGATTTTGCCGTTGTGCAGCTCGAATGTGCCGGTGAACGGACGGTCGAGGTTGGCCCTGTATTTACCGTCGACATAGTCTACGGCTGTGAAGTAGATGTCGAGACCCGGATCGTTGTAGTCGTCGGGGTCTTCATAATAGACGGCTCCGAAGCGCGATGGAATAGTGATGGTGCCGGCCTGCATGTCGACATGGCCTTTGAGGATGGCGTTGAGCAGAAAGAGGTAGCCGATATTGACGTCGCCTTCTTTTTCTGCAAAATAGTCTTCGACAATCATCGGCTGTTCATAGCAATTGCCATAGGGTTTGCCGTCGGGATCGGGTATCGGGCTGTAGTATTCGAGTGCGTAACGGCCTTTGACCTGAGTATCGAGGTCGGTTATCTGCATGGCCTGTGATGACACTGCTTTTGCCGGGACTTTTACAGCATTGACCTGATTGTTGCTGATGACGCGCTTGACCGCCACCGGTGCGGCTGCGACTGACGATGCGGCCAAAAAGACTGCGATGGCTGAGATGTAAAGTTTTTTCATAAGATTAATTGTTGTTTTGATAATTAATGAAATGATAAAGTCTGGAATAAATTGTCGCAAAGATATGTATTTTGTTGTAAAAATGAAATAAAAATGCAGAAAAATTTTACTTATGCGTCGTGAATGGTGAATTTGGTGGATTTTTGTAAAATGAAAAACGGCTGCCGCGCTTATGTGCGCGACAGCCGTCGGTTTACTGTCAGATGACCTGTTTAGTTGTTATTGGTATTGCGGCAGGATGTGTTGGCACATTCGTTTCCCTGACATACGACATTGTGTCTTTTCTGTCCGTGGCCTTTGCGATAGCCGTCATGCCTGCGGCCGCTTCTGTCGGCAAAGTTGTTTTCGAGGAAAGTGACATACTGTTCGGGAGTAAGAATCGTCTTGACCTTTGCAAGGAAGTCGCGCTTACACTGGCTTCTGTCTGTGCGGCCGTTGTTTTTGTCACCTTTCTGATTGTCCTTGTTGCATGGCATGGAGGCACGGAGTTCTTTAATCTGTGTCTTCTGAGCCTCTGTCAGGTTGAGACCTTCAAAGGGATTGGGACATACACGGTCTTTGCGGTCACATTTGCGGTTGTTGCAATTTACATTTTCGTTGCAAACGCCGTTGTTTTTATTGTCGGTAGCCTTGTCATTGGCTGCAAAAGATCCGAAAGTTACTGCTGAAAGGGCGAACATCGCCAGAATAAATTTCTTTGTCATGATGTTGTCTTTTTAAATTACGTTGTGGTTAAATGTTTTTATCGATTGTCTGAGTTTTAGACGGAATATTTGGCAAAAGGTTTAATGGAATTATGGGGTTAACTTCGTTTAACAAGACCAGAGTTTTTAAACGTGTGCTCTATAATTATATGCTGTTATCACGATTTTTATAGTTGATGATATGTTATTTTTTATTAACTTTGCAATATATAAATGAAGACACCGAAAAATATCAGGTTTACGATATATAGTAATTAATAACACACACATTTTTAACAATGAGAAAATTTTTACTCGCATTATGTTTTGGTGCATTTGCGTTTGGTGCATCGGCTGCCAACTATTTGCACATCAAGACTTCGACAGGTTGGGAGGTGCTTGATCTCGACAAGGTCGACCGTCTGACATTCAGCAACGGCAAGATGAACGCTCAGGACGAAAAGGGCGCCACAGTAGGTACTTACAGTCAGGCGTCGCTCGAGCAGATTTATGTCAACGACCTTGCCGGCGTCGAGTCGGTCGTCGCCGACGAAAAGGCTAAAGCGACCTTTAAGTTTGACGCCGAAGGCCGTTTAGCTGTAATGATTGCCGATGGCAGCTTTGAGGTCTATGCCCTCGACGGCAGCCTTCTTGTTTCAATCCCCGCAAAGGCCGGCGAGCATATCTCCCTCGACGCCATGAGCGGATCAGGTATCGTGATTGTAAAATCAGGCAAATATGCCATTAAAGCAGCACTCTGATGAAGAAGTTATTATTAAGCATTGCTACAGTCGCACTCTGCGCAAGCTCGGCGTTTGCCCTTCCCAAAGCTTTCTACGTAAAACAGGGCGACAAAGTCACCAAATATAATTTCGGCGTAGCCGAAAACCTCGTATTCTCAAATAACGGCCACACTCTGTCGGTCAAGGGCTACGGCGAATCTATCAACCTCGATGAAATCGACTATATCTCGTTCAGTGCCCCTCTGACTGACGCTCTCACTCCGAGCGCCCAAAAAGAACGCCTCGTCACTATCGGCACAGAGGCCTATAATACATTTGACATCAATGATCAGGCCGATATCCTCAACATGTGGCATGATTTCTTTGACAGTGACTGGGACGATAATTATTATGACTATGCCTATAAAGCACCTGTAAAATATGAGGTGCCCCTCGAATATTACAATATTCACGGTGAGTTTGACGATGTTGTCGATGCTGCCAAAGCTATAGTAAAAGGGGACCCTTCGGCTATCAGAGTGATGAAAGCTGCGGTGGTCAATCTTTACAAGATGGAAGACTACTTCGGCATCTACACAGCCGACAAATCTACCAGCTCGTGGGTTAAAAGCGCCGCCGACTACTTCGAGATTCGTTTCGGAGGCCGCAAAGTAGCTCAGTATAGCGTCAAGCTGACAGCCGGCAAGGAATATACGACCTGGACATCACGCGATTTCGACGGCCGTTTTCCCCGCGAAATCGACATCACTATCGCAAAAGGTGACAAGGTTCTCGCTACAGCTCATCTCAGCACAGTGCTTGTCGACCGCACGAGCATCGACATGACTCTCGACTTCGATGCCGCCGGATATAAGGTCAACAACGTCCTTAAAGTAGTCGACGATGTCATCACCGACAATGTCAAGGTCAATATCAAAGATCGCGAATATGTCACAGCTGACTCTAAAGTCTATGGCCGCAACTTTGTCAAATATGAAGAAGTATTCGACGCCATCAAAGCCGCCAACGGCTATTATGACGAAAACGATAACTGGGTTGACGAAGATGGCTCAGACCTATGCGCCATGTTTGCGAAAGCCCATTCGACCGTTGACCTTCTCGGCAAACTTCAGGTGCGCGGCGTGGCTTATAATGCATCTAAGATTTATTCTGTGCTTAATGAGAACGACATGCCCTATGATACTTACGTTAAAGACGGCGTGATGTATTATGTCTCCGGTAAGATTTCCTCGCAGTCAGGTTCGACAATCCATAAGTCTTATAATGAGCCGAAAATAATCGGTCGCAAGGTCAATGTTCTCAATGATCATACCGACGCCGGTTTCTATTATGACGGAAATGACAAAATCCAGGGCTATCTCGGTTGGGATTACACTGATGTAAACGATGAGATGTTTTATTCATATCCCGAGAATCCGACATTTGCATATACAATAGTCGACGGTTATCTCGTCGGCATAGAAAGAGAAGAAATCTGGGATCCCGTCAAACAAAATTATTATTATGGAGCATGGCATTACAATGGAACGCGAATCAGCGATGAATCAACTGTGGTAGTACCCGTTAATGATAACGATGTGCTTTATGTCGAGACTGTCATCGACCATGAGCTCCATGTGATACCCATCCTCTGGTTCCCCGACGGCACGTCATTCTCGTTTGAGGATTTCTTTGACGAAAATTCGTTTACCAAGCTGATTGATGACTATAACGATATTATTAACACCTATCTGACCATCACAGACCAGGAACAGGATTCGGACGACAAATGATGAAATTTGCGCCGCTAATCATATTGATGTCGGCCGGCACGCCCCTCTTAGCCGAGGGAGCGGAGCCGGCCGACTCTGTTGAGGAGGTCCGCGAACTTGAGGCTGTCACCGTCATGACACTCGCGCCGCGCAAAGTGCTACAAATCAGCTCTGACGGTGCTGTCAATATTAGTGTCGCGCAACTCGGCGAGCAGGTGACGCTAATGGGCTCGGGCGATCCTTTGGCTGTCGTGCGCTCGCTGCCGTCCGTTGCGACGGCCAACGACCTGCAGGCTACGGTCAATGTGCGGGGAGCTTCGAGCGGCGACAATCTGTTTTTATCAGACAACGCAAGGGTTGTCAATCCACTCCATATGCTTGGTCTGTTCAGCGCGTTCAATCCGGCCTTTTACAATAGTTACAGTTTCAGAGCCGGGCGAGTGCCGATGACCGCCGGGTCGCAGACCTCGGGCTGTTTCAGCGCCGAGAGCGGTATGGAGCCCGACAGCGTCATGAGTGGCAGTATCTCGGCCGGTCTGATAGAGAGTCATGCCGGAGTCAAGCTGCCGGTAGGCCGTAGCTTTTCGGTTTCGGCCGGTGTGCGTCAGACTTATCTCAACGCTGTTTTCCCGCGGCTGCTGACTCTTGACAACTCGCATCTCGGATATGATTTTACCGACGTCAATATCGCGGCAGTCGGCAGGCTTGGCGCCAAAGACGCCGTCAGGCTGTCGTATTTCGGCAACCGCGACCGTCTGACCGTCGACAACGACATCAATGGCAGCAAAGAGGGTCGTTTGGGCTGGAACAACTCGGCGGCCTCGGCAACGTGGCTTCACGACGGCATAACGACCTATGTCGCATACTCAGACTACAGCAATAAATTCGACCTCGACGAGGGTGGGAGGCATCTTCATCTGCCGAGCTATTTCCGGGAATTCAAGGTCGCGACGACAGTTCCTATGGGCCGACTAACGTTAGGCGCAGATATCAGTCATCGTCGCATATCCGGTCAGAACGGTTTTGGTCGCGCGCAGTCGATGGAGTATAATCTCGCGGCAGAATACACACATCCTGTCGGTCGGCGTGCTAATATCACAGCCGGACTCAGACTTGCCGCCTATAAGAGCGGCGCGAGCCATTACTGGCGACCGCAGCCGCGAGTTGAATTTACTGTCGACCTCGGCAAAGGCTTCGGCGCTTATGCCGCCGTAGGTCGCCGCGTGATGTTCGACCGGCTTATTGAAGAGACAACTGCCGGACTGCCTGCTGATTACAGGGCGCTTGCAGGCAATGGAGTCGAGCCGGGTGATATCTATGAGGCCGAGGCCGGTGTCAGAGGTACAATCGGTGAAAGCGGCGTGAACTTCAGCGCCGAGGTCTATGCCCGGCGGATGCGTCATGCAATAGAGTGGGGCGGTTCGCTAATCGACCTCGCATCGCCCGACTATAACCCTCAGAACGACATACTTGACGGCCGGGGCTATGCGGCAGGAATCTCGTTGAGCGCAATGCGCCAGATAGGCCGAGTGCGGGGACGCGTCGGCTATAATTACGGCCGCTCGCGGGTCAAAATCAGCAGTTTCGGCGACAGATATTGTCCGTCTGCCCATGACAGACCTCACGACCTGACGGCTTCGGCCAATTATAATCCGATTGCACCGCTGACTATTTCGGCATCATATACTTACGCTTCGGGAACGCCATACACAAGAGCCAAATACGGCTACATGATAGGCGAAAACCTTATCTGCGAGTATTTTCCCCATAACTCGTCGCGACTGCCGGCATATAAGCGTCTTGACCTTGCAGCCTCGTGGCGATTAAGGCGGGGCGCCAGATACAGTCATGTCTTCACCGTGTCGGTCTATAACGCCTTGGCATCGCGCAATGTGCTGTTCCGCTTTGTTTCATATTCAATTACCGAGGGCATACAGCAGCGCGAGTCGGTGATGAAGGCTTTGATTCCGTCAGTTTCATATACCTTTAGTTTCTGAGATGAAAAAAACACTGAATATATTGATGATTGCTGCGACGTTTTGCACGGCCGGATGCGTCGACGGCGACCCTGCGATGCCAGACGGCCCGATGCCGCTTGTCGTAGAGGGCTGGATCGAGGAGGGCATGGCGCCGATAGTGATGGTTACAAGAGCTGTAGACCTGACGACCGACACGGCAAGCTTCGACGGCTTTGTCGAAAAATGGGCGCGCGTCAGCATCTATGACGGCGAAGAACGTTATATGCTGACCGGACGCATTAACCACGATTATATGCCGCCGTATATATATACATCTTCGCGTCTGCGAGGTCAGGTCGGTCATACTTACAGGCTTGTCGTAGAGACAGAGACAGACACGGTCGAAGCTGAGACAACGATGCTGCCGTCTCCGTCTATCTCGCGAATAGAATGTAGCCCCGTCGCAGGTAGCGACAGCCTCTACAGCCTCGTTGCTTATGTCAACGGCGTAGAGTCGGGTGGTTACTATAAAATTTTTTCACGGACCATAGGGCTTGAGAGCCGCTATTACGGTACATTTCTCGGCACGTTCTCGGCCGAGGCATACGACAGTAGTAAAGGATGGGTGATAACGCGGGGAGTTCATTCTGGCTATGACAACGAAAGCGACTTCAGCCACTATTTCAGTGAAGGCGCTCTTGTTTCGGTAAATCTCAGCGCGATTGACCGCCAGTTATATGATTTTTGGAACGCATACGACAGCAATGTGTCGCTGTCACAGAATCTGCTTTTTACTTTTGCTGGCAATTGCCCGACGAATATCCGCGGCGGTCTTGGCTATTGGGCCGCATATGCATCAAACCGTCGGACGGTTAAGATCGTCAGGCCTGGGGGGCGGGGCGGTCGTTGAGGGCGCTGTGGGCGGCTTCGAAATGAAGGTGGTTCATCTCGACGGGAGTGAGCACTTTGGCGCTTGTCAGGGTGGGGTGTTTAATCTGTTTCATCGGTTTTGCTGAAATAGGGTGACAGACGGTTGATGGCGAGCAGGGCGGTGAGGTAGCTCAGGCCGAGGATGAAGACCGCGGGCCGCAGGGGGAATATGTCGCGGATGTGACCTCCGCCAAGATAGCAGAAGAACGACAGCCACAGGAGTGCCTGGACGCTGAGACAGAGCGTACACCAAGCTTTTGCTCTTGTTTTCTGATACCATACGCTCCAGAATGAATAGGGGAGGCAGAAGAGGTTGAGGAAAGCGAGATAGTTGGTGTATTCGGGGAAGACGAGCAGTGTCATCAGCGAGACGCTGAAATAGGCGAGTCCGACTTCACTCCATTTGAAAATGCCCATGAATGAAGACATCGCCGACGAGAGCACGTGGTCGCATCCGTGGGTCTCGATGAAGCCGCAGGCGCGGTCGGCCGAGCGGCTTTTGATGTTCAATGTTTTGAGCATCAGGAGGTATGATACATAAAGCCCGGCGCCGTTTGTCGCCAGCAGGGCAACGTCAGACCAATCGGCATAGAGGCCGTTGGATATAAATAGATAAAGCGCAATGATGGCGGCCGATGCGATAAGTATCCATTTCTTGGCCGTGTCGATAATCATGGCGCGGCGGTGAGCGGCATAGTCAGGCTCGATTGAATTTTCGTCGGGGTAGGCCATGAGGACGACGCCGTTCCACCGGCGGAAGAAGTTGTCGCGTGTGCTCACGACCGGCCCTGTCTCGGTGAGATAGGTGACGCTGTCGGGTGTGACGGATGTGACGATGACAAACTTCTGGTTGCCCTGAGCCATAAATGGTGTGTCGAGGCGGTCTATCTCGAGTTTGTCGGCTATCTGATAGGCTTCGTTGTCGATGCCGTATTCTTTGAGCAGGCGCGAGAAACCGAACAGCGACTTAAAGGTCATATTCCTGAACCTGTCGTCGCTGTATTCCGGCGTGTGAGGGACGCCGAGACTCTCGAGAAAGAGCGAGAATATCGTGTCGCCGTTTTTCATTACATGAAGCCTTCGATTTTGCTGTAAAGGGCGTTGCCGTCGATTTCGCCGCTGTAGCGCCATACTTCTTCGCCGTCGCGATAGATGATGAAGGTCGGGACGGTGTCGGCGCCCATGCGGTCGGCGAGACTCTCGTTCTCGTCAATGTCAAACTGATAGACGGGCACACGGTTGCCGAGAAGTTCCTTGATGTCGTCGACGATGGGCATCATGCGGCGGCAGTGAGGGCACCACGAGGCATAGAATTCGACCAATACTACTTTAGAACCTGATATTAAAGACTGATAATCGTTCATAATCCGAGTGTTTTATGCTGTTAGTTTATTGCAATAACAAATACGGCATTGTTTGGGTTTACAAAAAATGCTATCTTTGTAGGATATAAATAAGATAATAGCATGATTGAATATATCAAAGGCGCTGTGGCCGAGCTAAATCCGGCAGCCGCCATCATAGAGACTGCCGGCGGAGTGGCCTACGCTCTGCAGATTACACTACAGACTTTCTCGGCTCTCGAAGGCAAGACCGAGGCTCGTCTGTTAGTGCACGAGTCGATACGCGAAGATGCCTGGACGCTATATGGTTTCCTCACGGCTGACGAGCGCGAGATGTTCCGTGCGCTCATCGGAGTCAGCGGCGTGGGAGCCTCGACGGCGAGGATGATACTGTCGGCGATACCGTCGGCCGAGCTGTCGGCGGTGATAGCCGCGTCGGACGTCAAACGCCTTAAAGCCGTCAAGGGCGTAGGGGCAAAAACGGCGGAAAGAATAATTGTTGATTTGCGCGATAAAATAAAACCTGCCGACGATACGTTATTAGTTCAGTCACAGACCACGTCAGAAGCCTTCGACGAGGCACTCGCCGCACTGGTGATGCTCGGTTTCGCCGCTCCGCAGAGCCGTAAGGTTCTCAAGAAGTTGTTCGAAGCCGAACCGTCGTTGAAGGTCGAAGCTGCCATACGCCGTGCTTTGCCGCTGATGTAGACGGCAATATGCCCCGCGGTAGCTCTCCGGCACCCGGCTGTGATTGACTTGTAAATGGGAAAAGACAAAAAGAAGATATATAGTCGCATTGTCGGCGTCGTGTCGGCTGTTCTTGTTGCAGGGGCGGTCGCAGTGATGCCGTTTATTGTGACGGGTCAGTATCAGGGACGGTCGATTACTCCTCCGCCGCCTGCGGCATATCCGCCGTCGCTGGTCGAGGCCGCCGACTCGATAATGATGCCTTTCCCGATACAGCAGACAGTGCCGCAGAACTATGAGGCTCTTATGGCCGACGAGCTGGCCTATGATCTGACGACACCGTCGAACATCAAGACCCAGGCCGAGTATGACCCCGAGACAGGTTTCTATGTCGTGCGCACCAAAGTCGGCGATTTTGACGTGGCGACGCCTTTCATGCTGACACCGGCCCAGTATAACAACTGGCAGCTGCGGCGGTCGATGCAGCAGTATTACCGCGAGCGCAATCTCGCGCTCGTCACCGAGACAGAGAAGCAGCCCTTCAACATCTTTGACATGAACTTCGCCCTCGGGCCGCTCGAAAAGATTTTCGGTCCCGGCGGCGTGCAGCTCAAGACCCAGGGCTCCGTGCAGGTGTCTATGGGCATCAAGAGCAACAAGACAGACAACCCGTCGCTGTCGCTGTCGTCGCGCCGCAAGACCTACTTCGACTTCGACCAGAAGATTCAGGCCACGATAGCCGCGAGTGTCGGCGACCGCCTGAAATTCAACATGACATATAACACCGACGCGACCTTTGATTTCGACTCGAAGAACCTCAAGCTCGCCTACGAGGGCAAGGAGGACGACATCGTCAAGTCGATAGAGGCCGGCAATGTGTCGATGACTACAGGCTCGTCGCTCATCAGAGGCAGCACGGCACTCTTCGGTGTCAAGTCGAAGCTCCAGTTCGGCAAACTGACAGCTACGGCCCTCGTCTCGCAGCAGAATTCAGAGTCGAAGTCGGTCAACACCAAAGGCGGTGTGCAGACGACTAAATTCTCGGTCAACGTCGACCAGTATGACCAGAACCGTCACTTCTTCCTGAGTCAGTTCTTCCGCGACAACTACGACAAATTCGCCGCGCGGGTGCCGTATGTCTCTTCGGGAGTCAACATCACCCGCATCGAGGTGTGGGTGACAAACAAGAACGGCCGATATGACCGGTCGCGCAACCTTGTGGCCTTCATGGACCTCGGCGAGAACAAGGTCATCTCGAACAGCCATTGGGTCGGCAATCCGGCGCTTGACAATCCGTCGAACAACTCAAACGACCTGCTGTCGACCATAAAGAGCCAGTATCCCGAAGCGCGCAACATCAACCTTGTGACCCAGGTGCTCGAACCTCTGTCGGCTTTCGGCATCGAGGGCGGCCGCGATTATGAGAAAGTCGAGAGCGCGCGTATGCTCAGCTCCAACGAATACGACCTCAACGCCACCCTCGGTTATATCTCGATTAAAAGCGCCTTGAACGCCGACGAGGTGCTGGCCGTGGCCTTCGAATATACCTACGGAGGTCAGGTCTATCAGGTCGGCGAGTTCTCGGGCGACATCACCAACACCGAGAACGCTCTTTTCCTCAAAATGCTTAAGAGCACCACGACGTCGCCCCGTCTGCCGATGTGGCGTCTGATGATGAAAAACGTCTATTCGCTCGGCGGCTATCAGATACAGAAGAAAAACTTCAAGCTCAACATCAAGTATCTGAGTGACACGACCGGTACAAAAATCAACTATCTGCCTGTCGCAGGTCTCAATGACAAATCACTGCTGCAGGTGATGAATCTCGACCGCCTCGACAGCAACGAAGAGAGCAATCCCGACGGCTTCTTCGACTTTGTCGACGGCTATACCGTGCTGCCTCAGACAGGCAAGATCATCTTCCCCGTGGCCGAGCCTTTCGGCAGTCATCTCGCGCAGGCAATCGGCAATCCGGCTATAGCGCAGCAGTATGTCTATCAGGAACTTTATGACTCGACGCAGGTTGTCGCCCGCCAGTTTGCCGACAAGAACAAATTTATACTCGAAGGCGAATATCAGGCATCGTCGGGCTCTCAGATCAGACTCAATGCCATGAACGTGCCCCGCGGGTCGGTCATCGTGACCGCCGGCGGTGTCAGACTCGTCGAAAACTCCGACTATACCGTAGACTATTCGATGGGTATAGTCACCATCACAAACCAGTCGATTATCGACTCGGGCCAAAGCATCAGTGTCACTCTTGAAAATCAGTCGCTTTTCTCGACCCAACGCAAGACTCTGTTAGGCCTCGACCTGCAGTATCAGTTCAGCAAGGCGCTCAATGTCGGGGCGACGATGCTCCATTTCTCAGAGAAGGCCATGACCGAGAAGGTCAACATCGGCGACGAAACTGTCAACAACACCATGCTCGGCCTCAATCTGAGTTACAATCAGGATTTCATGTGGCTGACGAATCTGCTCAACAAGATACCGACCGTCAACGCCGTGCAGCCTTCGCGCCTGAGTCTCACCGCCGAGTATGCCAAGCTGTTGCCGCATGCACAGAAATCGGGATCTAACAAAGGCTCGTCGTATGTCGACGACTTCGAGTCGGCCCAGACCGGCATCGACCTGCGTTCGCCCTACAGCTGGTTTCTTGCCTCGACGCCCTATGATCCGGGCAAAGACGCGCTCTTCCCCGAGGCCTCGCTGAGCAACAATGTCGCATACGGCAAGAACCGCGCCCTGATCAACTGGTACTATATCGACCGCATGTTCACGATGCGCAACTCGTCGCTCGCGCCGGGTTATATCAAGAGCGACCTCGAGCAGCTGTCGAATCCATATGTGCGCGAAGTCACCTCGCGCGAGATATTCCCCGGCCGTCAGCTCAGCTACGGCGAGTCGTCGACGATACAGACACTAAACCTCTCGTTCTATCCGACCGAGCGCGGTCCCTATAACCTCGACGCCGAGGATATAGACGAGAGCGGCAATCTGCTTAATCCCGAAAAACGATGGGGTGGCATCATGCGCCGAATGGACAATACCAACTTCGAGCAGAGCAACATCGAGTATGTGCAGTTCTGGATGATGAATCCGTTCCTTGACCCCGAGAACCCCAACTACGACGGCGGCGATCTCTATTTCAACTTCGGTGAAATCTCGGAGGATATCCTCAAGGACGGTCTGAAGAGCTATGAGAACGGTATTCCCTATGACGGCAATGACCAGTATCTGACCGAAAGCGCCTGGGGACGCGTGTCGACACAGAATTCTCTGACATATTCGTTTGACAACAACAGCGGCTCGCGTCTGGTGCAGGACGTCGGTCTCGACGGTCTGCCCAACGATGACGAATTCAATTTCTCGAGCTACAAGGACTATCTCGACCGCCTGCGTCAGCGTCTTCCGGCCACGACCGTGGCCGAAATGGAGCAGGACCGCTTCTCGCCGTTCAACGACCCGGCCGGCGACAACTATCACTTCTACCGCGGTTATGACTATGACGAGCAGCGTCTCGGAATCCTCGCCCGTTATAAACGATATAACGGCGTCGAAGGCAACTCGCTGTCGCCCGACGAGGCCGATGATCCGCTCTATCAGTCGTCGAGAAGCGTGCCCGATGTCGAGGACATCAATCAGGACAATACACTCAACGAATATGAGCGCTACTTCCAGTATCGTGTGTCGATACGTCCAGAAGACCTTGTGGTGGGCCGCAACTTCATAACCGACAAACAGACCTCGATCGTGCGTACCCGCAACGGCAAGGACCAGGAAGTAGAGTGGTATCAGTTCAAGATACCCTTGAGCGACTACGAGAAAGTCGTCGGTTCGATCAATGACTTCACGACCATCAGATTCGCCCGTATGTTCATGACGGGCTTCAGACAGGTGACACACCTGCGTTTCGCCACCCTCGAACTCGTCCGCGGCGAATGGCGCGGCTATGACTTCAACCTCAACAACCGCGGCGACCAGCCTGCCGAAGGCCAGCTCGACCTGTCGGTTGTCAACATCGAGGAAAACGCCGACCGCGAGCCGGTCAACTATGTGCTGCCTCCCGGCGTGACACGTATCACCGACCCGGGACAGAGCCAGATCACACAGCTCAACGAACAGTCGATGTCGATGAAAGTCACCGGTCTTGACGCCGGTGACGCCCGCGGCGTCTACCGCAACACCCAGCTTGACCTGCGCAACTACAGCCGTATGCAGATGTGGGTACACGCCGAGGCTCTTATCGACGACGTCACCAATCTCAAGTCGGGCGAGCTTTCGATATTCCTGCGACTCGGCTCTGACGTCAAGAGCAATTACTATGAATATGAAGTGCCTCTGACGCTGACGCCTCCGGGCAAGTACAACCAGTATCTGACTTCAGACAGATACATCGTCTGGCCCGAGAGCAACTACATGAACTTCAATCTCCAGAGTCTCGTCGACCTCAAGAAAAAACGCAACGAGGCCAAACGCAACGAAGAGAACGGCGTCGGCTTTGCCACGCTCTTCACCGGCCGTGACCCCGACAACGAACACAACCGCATCGCCGTCATCGGCAATCCGTCGCTGAGCGATGTGCGCGTCATGCTCATAGGCGTGCGCAACAACTCGTCGACAACAAAAGACGGCATCGTCTGGGTCAACGAGCTAAAAGTCACCGATTTCAACGAAGAAGGCGGCTGGGCGGCCAAGGCCAATGCGACACTCAACCTGTCGGACATCGCGACGCTCAACTTCGGCACGCACATAGAAACAGCAGGCTTCGGCGGCGTCGACCAGTCGCTCAACGAGCGTCGTCTCGACGACTATCATCAGTATAACTTCGCCGTGCAGGGCGACCTCGGCCGTTTCCTCCCCGAGAAGGTCAAGCTCCGCGCGCCGATCTATTACTCGGTCTCTAAAGAGAAAACCTCGCCCAAGTATAATCCGCTCGACCAGGACGTGCTGCTCAAGGACGCCCTTGACGGCTGCGCCAACAAGCACGAGCGCGATTCGATCGAGAGCTATGCCGTAGAACATTCGAAGATCGAGAATTTTTCTGTCTCGGGACTGAAATTCGATGTGCAGAGCAAGAATCCGATGCCCTGGGACCCCGCCAACTTCACGCTGAATTTCTCGTTCAGCAAACAGACCAAGATGGACCCGACGACCGAGTACGAATATACAAACGACTACCGCGGCTCGTTCCAGTATGCCTATACGCCTTATATCAAGGGTTTCAAACCGTTCAGCTTCATAAAATCGAAAGACAAGAACCTCAAGTTTATAAAAGACTGGGAGATACAGTGGCTCCCCAACAGCATCGCGTTCCAGACCAACATGTCGCGCTACTACTATGAGCAGCAGACGCGTTCAGAGACCGATGTCATGTTCCAGCTGCCTGTGTCGGTGAGCAAGAACTTCCTGTGGGACCGTCAGCTTTCACTGACGTGGAATATCATAAAGAGCCTCAGCCTGACATTCAACTCAAACACATCGGCACGCATCGAGGAAACTGTCGGCGCTGTCAACCGCAAGCTCTTCCCCGACAAATACCGCGAGTGGAAAGACACCGTCTGGCAGAGCATCCTGTCTATGGGTACGCCCTGGGCCTATAACCAGACATTCACCGGCCAGTACCGCGCGCCGTTCTCGAAGATACCGGCGATAGACTTCCTCACCGGCAACGTGAGCTATAACGCGACCTACAAATGGGACCGCGGCGCGACCATCGACGGCGTCAAGATAGGCAACACCATCGCCAATCAGGCGTCGTGGACGGCTGACGGACGCATAAACTTCGAGAGCATCTACAACAAGATACCTATCTTCAAAGATGTCACCAAACGTTTTGCAAACACCCGCAAGACCGACACCCGCGCCAAACGCGCCAAGAAATTCGAACGCACATACAAGCTCTTGCCCGACACCAGTCTGACAATCAAGCATAATCTGCGCACTAAGAAAATCAAGGTTACGGCTGTCACTGTCGACGGCAAGCCCTTCGCCGTCAAATCGCGTCCGATTGACCAGAACAGTGTCGAGATTCTTACCCGCGGCGAGGACAATATCAAGTTTACAGTCACCGAGGTGCTCAAGGAAGAGCGTCCGCTTATGCGTGACATCGGCGAATATGCCCTGCGGTTCGTTCTCTCGCCGCGCAATGTCTCGGTGCGTTACCGCAACACGCGGTCGATGACCATACCGCTGTTCGCGCCCGAAATCGGCAATATCTTCGGACAGTCGAAGTCTTACGGGCCGATGTCGCCGGGTCTTGACTTCGCCTTCGGTTTCACCGACGAAAGCTATCTTGACAAAGCCCTGAAACGCGGCTGGCTGATTACCGACGACGGCCAGACCTCGCCGGCAATCATCTCTCACGGCACTGAGCTGAATGTCGAGGCCAACCTCGAGCTTTTCAAGGGCTTCAAGGTACAGCTGACGTTCAACCGCACCGACAACCGCAACTCGCAGATACAGTTTATGTATGCCGATATGCCGACGTCGCTGTCAGGCTCATACACCAAGACACACTGTGCTCTGGCCTCAGCGCTCAGAAGCTCGAACGCCAAGGACGGCTACCGTTCGGAGGCCTTCGACAAATTCCTCTCAGGCATTCCTGTCGTGCGTCAGCGCGTCGAGTCGCAGTATAACGGCATCAGTTATCCCGACGCCGGTTTTATCAAGGGCACGGCCCAGGCCGGCATTCCCTTCGATCCCGAGGTCGGCACCGTCAGCGAGACGTCGAGCGACGTGCTCATCCCGGCATTCATCGCCGCCTATACCGGCAAAGATCCGCGCAAGATCTATCTCGACCCGTTCCCGTCGTTCTCGGCTGTGCTGCCCAACTGGCGCGTCACCTATGACGGCCTTATCAACATGGGCAACATGAGGTCGATTTTCAAGACATTCACGCTGACACACGCATATCAGTGTACCTACTCGGTCGGTTCCTACAGCTCATATCTCAACTGGGTCAGCGCTGACGGCCAACGTCTGGGCTTCACGCTCGACGAGCTTACCGGGCGCCCGATACCGTCGTCGCCCTACAACATCTCGTCTGTAGCCATCACCGAACGTTTCGCGCCCCTCTTCGGCGTCAACGTCACGATGAACAACAATGTGCAGTTTAACGCCGAATACCGCGACCAGCGTACACTGACACTCAACACCTCGGCCGGACAGGTCGTCGAGGCGACCACGCGCGGCATCACCATAGGCGCGGGTTATAAGTTTGTCAACTTCAACACAGTCCTGAAAATAAAAGGTTCGCAGCAGGGCGTCAGCAATGACCTGACGGTCAACGCTGATGTGTCGTTCCAGAACAACCAGGCCCTGATACGCCGCATCGAGAGCAACTATACCCAGCCGACGAGCGGCACGAAGACCGTCAACATCAACTTCACTGCCAGCTATGTCCTGAGCCGCCGCCTGACCCTGTCGGCCTACTTCGACCATCAGGTCAATACTCCTATAGTCACCACGAGCGCCTATCCGACCACCAACAGCTCATACGGCATCTCGGTCAATCTGTCGCTCGCACGTTAGATTGTATATATGATGAAAACGAGTCTTCTCCTATATATAATATTATCGTTTATTCTTGTTTCCTGTGCCGGCCACGGCGGCCGATCCGATTACAGGTCTTTGTGTGACTCGGTCGCTGACATGCCGCCGGCTGAGGCTTATGCCAGATGCCGGTCTCGTCTGATTTCCGACCCTGACGCTGACGGACGCATCTATCAGCTTGCCTACTTCAAGGCGATTGACGCCGATTCGGTTGAAGACTATGCCTCCCTGCTCGATTCGATAGGCGCCGGAGACCGTCGCTCGCCCAACCGCAATTATATAGCGTCATTCAGGGCCGTGTGTTCATATGTCAAATCGTGGCCCGATCTTGATTCGCTTGTCGCAGCTGCTGCGGCTTTGCCTCCGGCGGCCGACAGACTGCAGGAGGCTGTCACTGCCCAGCTTCTGGCACGTATAATGGTTATCTCGGATGCACGGCAGGCCTATGAGCTGCAGAAGCGGGCGCTCGAAGCGATGCGGGGCGCCGACACAGGCAAATCGGTCGAAATATTATGCCAGGCGTCAGAACTTGCCTGTCGTCTGGGTGAATATGTGCAGAGCATGGATTATCTCAACGAGGCTCGTGACACTCTTGAGGCGCAGGGCTGGCCGCAGCGCGAGACTGTGTTTTTCTATGGCGACAGAGCCAATCTCTACTCGACTGTCAAGCTTTATGACTCGGCGCTCGTGACCAATCGCCGGGCCATCGTGTATGCCTCGATAAGTCCGGCATTGATGACTGACGTGCTGACATTCCGCGCCCGTATTTTCGCCGACCGCGGTGCGGCAGATTCGGCATACTTTTATCTTGATTCGGCCGAGAGGGTCATCGACCGCATGGACGAGGCCTATGCTCCGATTCTGCGACGCTATGTGAGGGCGCAGCGCGGAGTGCTGTCTGTGCTCGGCGGAGCTGACGGCACACGGCTCAGAGAGGCTGCCGACGATATCAGAAAGTATGTCGGATGCAACAGCGGCATGTGGGAAGAAAAATTCGCGCTTGCTGTCGCCGGTGAACGTCTTGGCGACGACGCGGCACTCGGCAGGCTTGAGAACCTTGTCGACTCGATAGCGCGCTACGACGACCTCGACCTGCTGCTGCGGGCCAACCGTCGTCTTATCGACGTATATATCGACCGCGGACGCCCGGCTGAAGCCACAGAACTCTTCCGTCAGACATTCAGACTCGTCGACACCCTCGGCATCGAGGATGCACGCACCCGTTCGATTGCCGCCGACGTGCAGTATCACGCCCGCTCGCATGAGCGCGAAAATCAGATGTTGCGGCAGATTGTCGGACGTGAGGAGGCCCGCGTGTTCTGGCTTGCTGTCGCCTGTGTCATGGGTATAGTGATGCTCGTGGTCATAACGGTCTATCACGTCAAGTCGCGTCGTCTGGCTCGCCGCAGCCTCGAGATGGATGCCCGACAGATTTCAACGCTGTTGCGCAATCAGAAGACCCTTAACAGCAGGCTTGAAGAGCTGCAGTCGCTCGCCCGCACCGAGACAGACTGGAGTTCGCTGACACCCTCGTCGATGTCGAGCGACGACATCTCACGGTTCAGGCAGTCGTTCATGTCTCTTTACCCTGACTTCCAGACGGCACTGCAGCAGCGCTGTCCCGATCTAACAATCGGCGACAACACACTGTGTATGCTGATACGAATCGGTCAGACGACCGACGATATCGCGATGGCACTTGGCATCTCGCGAGCATCGGTCAATTCGGCACGCTATCGTATACGCAAGAAAATGGGTCTCGCCAAAGAGGATTCGCTCGACGACATCATCAAGGCGATGTGATGCTTCCTATGCCTGATGATACGGGCGGCTTTTGTCGAAGAGGATGATTGCCATGGCCGATGCCATGAACAGGGCACACCAGATGAACGACGTCAGACTGATGTCGCCATAACTGACAAGCGGCGACACGAGACCGCCGGCTATATAGCCGATGCCGCCGATAACGGCCGATGCCGCTCCGGCACAATTGCGCCCGAGGTTCATAGCCTGTGAGGTCGAGCCTGTCAGGACAAGGCCGATGCCGAAAAGCATCACGAAAACAGGTATTTCATAGACGATGAAATCGCTGTGGTCTAAAATCTCCGACATCACGCCGATGGCTGCGAGCGTCGCAGCGATGGCCGAGCCATATAAAGCCGCCTTGCTCATGGTCTTGAATCGGAGCGACAGCGCCGAGCCCGAGGCAAGCGCGATGGCGTTGACGGCAAAGACGAGCGAGAACTGCAGCTCAGAGAATCCGAATAAATCCTGCACGATAAAGGGGGTCGCCGAAATATAGGCGAAGAGTGTGGCCATCGCAAGAGCGTAGACGATGCTGTATGATGCGAACCCCTTGATTCGCAACACTTCCTTATAGCCGGTGAACGAGGCGGTCAGACGGCCCGAAAATCTCTTTTTGCGACTGAGGCTTTCCTGGAGCGGGAATGCCATGCCGAGCAGAATGATGCCGAGAAACAGCAGAATTATGAAAATGCCTTGCCATCCCCATGCATGGGCCACGCCTCCGCCGGCTACCGGCGCGGCAACCGGCGCGAGGTTGTTGATGGCGCTGAGCACGGCGATCAGCTTGGCGAGCTCGCGGCCCGAATACATGTCGGCCGCAATAGAGCGAGACAGCACGATGCCGCCGGCTCCGCCTATGCCTTGCAGCAGACGTGCCGCCGTAAAGGCCGTCACGGAAGTAGAGATGCAGCATATAACCGAGGCGCCGACAAATATTATCAGAGAAAAGACCAGAACCGGTTTGCGGCCGTATTTGTCACTCGCCGGGCCGAACAGCATCTGGCCTGCGGCGAGACCGACCATGCAGAATGTAAGGCCGAGCTGAACGGTCGACGGATCGCAGTTGAATACCTCGGTCATTTCAGGAAGTGCCGGAAGATACATGTCGATGACGAACGGGCCGAATGCCGACAGCAAACCGAGAAAAACGACGAGGTAAAGATAATATTTTTTAGATGTAGTTTTCATTTCTGTTATTTTAGCTGTGCGCGGATGCGGCTTAACGACTGAGGCGCGAGATGAATGTATGAAGCCAGTTTTTTGAGCGGCACGTTCTGTAGCAATTCGGGGTGCCGTTTGAGTATTGACAGATATCGTTCCATGCCGCGGTCACACTCGAAGAGGCTCGTGACGCTTTCCTCGGCCTCTGTGGCGTGACCCATAAAAATCTTCCGTATCATGTTGCAGACAGTCAGAGACTCGCTGCACATGCGTTCAATTTCAGCTTTTGATATACGATATAGTTCGCAGGGTATCACAGCTTCTATCGCTATCGGTGATAGACCGCCGTTGTTATAGCACCATACGTCGAATATGGCCTGACCCGGGTAGCCGAACCAGATAGTCTGTTCACTGTCATTAGCCGATATGTAGGCTCTGAGGATGCCTTTTCGAATAAAATAGAAGTTGTCATTGAAGCCGCCTTTCTCAATGATATGCTCGTTTTTATCAACTTCGACGAGTTTGAAATGCGACACGAGACCGATTGTCGCATCGGCATCGAGATTATATTTTTCGGCTATTCTGTTTGCAAAACTGTTCATGTCATTAATTACAAAGTCGTGCAAAGTTACGACAAAAACACAAGCCGATAGATTCACATTTGTGAATAAATGCCGACTCCGGATAATGACAAAGCGGCCCGAAAATTGCTTTCGGACCGCCATGTGTGTGCTTTCGCAGCCGTGGTTAACGGACGATGATTTTCGAGGTCTTGTCGCGCTGACGGCGTATGTAGATGCCGGGCTGCGGCTCGCCATCGATGCGTTTGCCCGAAAGGTCGTAGATTTCGACGGGTGCCGATGATTCGTCAACTGTGATGTCGCTGACACCGGCGAGGTCGGGATGATATTTGACGCAGTCAAACAGCTTGCCTTCCCAGTAGCAGTAATATTTATCGCCGAACTGGTTTTCGATTTCGGCGTTTATGCTGTACTTGAGATCGCCGAGATATTTAATCGAGACGTTGCCGCCGTTGGCAAACGAGCTGTTGATGATATAGCCTTTGTTGTCGAAGTAGTCGATGCGCGAGCTTTGGTTTTTGCCGTAGACAAGGTCCTGCTCCATACAGAAGCCCGAGGTGAACGAGAAGGGATCGTGGTAGCTCTTGAGATATGTGGCGCAGGGATATTCGCCTTCGAGCGACTTGGGGTCGAGAGTGCCGACATCCTCGGTGTTGAGCAACAGTGTCATGATTGCGCCTTCTCCGCTGACAGTCACAGATTCGTCGAGAGGAACAGTATAGAACTGAAGCGAATATTCACCCCAGGTTATGCCTTTATAGCGCTTTACCTGATAGCTGCCGAGCAGACCGGGATTCTCAAGACGGTGGCCGGCTTCGACTTCGGGCAGACCGAAGAAGCTGTACTCGGGCGTGACGGCGGTCTTGGGCACGGTGACTTCGACGAAGTATTCTTTGCCTGACATATAGTCAGATGCCTTGCCTGTCACAGAGGCGGTGATGTAATATTTGTCGCCTTCCTTGGTAATCTTGAATTCGCCGCCCGTTGTGGTATAGCGGTTGAGATACATCTCGAAGCCGTCTGTCAGTGTGTGCTTGACCTCAGACCATGTGCGCATGACGTATGGGATATATGTATTGTTTGGCGAGGCGCTCCCCCAGGTATATTTGCCGACGGGCACGCCGGGGTCTTCGTTGACTTTGGTATTGCTCAGCGGGGCGGTGGTTTCAAGTGTCAGCGTGATGCCGGGTGTCGAAGGTTCATGGATAGGATTGAGTTTAGTGTCTGTGATGTTGAACACAAGCACGTCGGTCCCGGGCAGCGCGCCTGGTTTGCACATGTATTGCACTGTGGTAGGAGTGAGAGTTAGTCTCAGTGGATCATCGGCCGTATTCTGAGCTGATGCCACGTTGCAAATCAAAACTGAAATAAGTAATGTGTAAAGCTTTTTCATATCTTTAGGTTTTGTAGAACTTTGATGCAAAGATAGACGATTGGTGTGTAAAAATCGATAGATTTCAATAGATAAAAGAGCTAAAACAATAGATTTCGCATGAAATCATGGCAAAATGTTATTGAAAATAATCAGACTTAATTAAATTTGTCACCGCAATAACATATATTAAATTTTTAGTACTTGTTTTTTAATGTCTATGAAAAAGATTCTACTTTTTGCAGTATTTGTTTTCTGCATTTGTCTTAGTGCCGTTGCACAGGACAATATGTTTACGGTCATTTTCGAGATTGACGATGCTTCGCGTCTTACGGCCGAGGAGACTTATTACAATCCGGTGACCTATAGTCCCGAGTCGAAGCCTCTCGAGATTGAGAACGGAGCCAACCCGTTTACCGTCGAGAAATATCACGCGATACAGTTCAAGGCTGTCGACGGCTATTTCATTACGTCGGTAGTGCGCAAGTCTGACGGCAACAAAGAGTATGTCTCAAACAAAACCTCGTTCCAGATTAATGTATCCGAAACCAATGCCGGCGAGACTTATACGGTTACGACCAAGCCTGCGGGCGAGTGCCGCACGGCTAAAGTGACAATCAATGCAGACCATCCCGAGAAAATCAATCTGATGCGTACGTCGATAAACGGTTATATCCAGATGACCGAACCGACGATGGTGCTGGATTTTGATCCCGCCGACGAGCTTCCCATACTTATCTCGACGCGCGACTATAATGACAAAATCTATAAAGTGTCTGTCAGTGACGGCACAGTCATCGAACAATACGGCACATGGCGTGTGACTCCGGCCGACGGTGCCGTGATAGACATACAGGTCGCTTACCCTGACAAAGACGTCGTCGTAACGCTTGAGTCGAATACCGGCAATTTCGATTTCCTTACAGTCAGAGCCGGCAATCCGTTGACAGATGTCGATGTATCGTCTGGAACGTTTACGGTAAAAGCCGGTACGAACGTGACATACACCTATGACACTCAGAATTATAAAATCAATTCTTTCGCCATCAACGGTGTGCCGAGCAGTGAGCTTTACAGTTATTCGTTTACGGCCGGCGATGATGTCACCCATACGTTCAATGTTACAAAATATGAGGATTATGAGGTGAAAGTCGTCTGCAATATGCCCGATAAGATTTCAGTACACAAAGGTTCGACCTATGACCCGGCGGTAGCGCCTGTCGACGGTGTCGTTACGCTTACACTCAAACAGCCTTATGACTGTTCGATGTCTATAAAAGTGACTTCGGGCTATTATATCAGAAGCGTAGTCAGCGACCCTGCCGCAGACGATATCAATGTAATGCCCACATCATTCAGCTACAGACCTCAACAGGCATGCACGCTCACTGTCGAGGTCGACGAGATACGCTACGACCGCAAGACGGCAGTCTTTGTCGATGATGCCGCCAATATTCAGTACTGGAGCGCTTCGGGCGCTCTCGGCGAGCCGATGTATGCCAATCCTCAGACGGGTTATAATGTCTATGAGGTCTCTCTTGCCAATTCGCCAGCAAGAATAAGCTGGGGCACGGTCGCCGGACCCGCGGGATCGATATTCTATAACGGTGTCGCTGCGACACGCGAATCAGACTGGTCGCCTTACTCAATCAGATATGAGGGTGACGACGTGATACATCTCTTTACCAAGGATGTTCCCGATACGGCGGTTCTCACATTCGATCTCGGCGACGGTGTCATAGCTGAGGCCAGGCATAACAAGGTCGTGTCTGTGACCGACTTCGCAGCCGCCACGACTCTTTTCGTCGGCGATGAGGTCTGTGTCTCGGTCGGCAATGAAAATTATGAGATAAAAATCAACGATCAGACGCCCGGGAAAGATGAGAACGGCAACTATACCTTCAGCATCGCAGCCGACACCAAGGTCAGCATCGAGAAGACCTCGGGCATAAGTGAAATCGGAGCCGACGAAGCCGTCAAAAACGACGTCATATATAACCTTCAGGGTATCCGCGTCAGCCGCGAGAATCTCCCTGCCGGCATCTATATCTCTAACGGCAAGAAGATATATATCAGATAAAACTTCATAACACGCTTGTGATAAAGGGGGGGCCTGCAACTGCGGACACCCCTTTTCTTTCGTGAGAAAGGATGCAGAATAATCTATTTTGACTTGCAAGTGTTATACAAATGTATTACCTTTGCGATACAATAAAGTATAAGACTATGAATACAGCATCGATTTCCAGAAAACAGACTTCATTCCGTCTGAGCGAAGACCTCCTTTCTCGTCTTCAGGCAGAGGCAAAACGTCATAATCGGAGCCTTAATAATCTGGTGGAGAGCGTATTGATGGCGTTTGTCGCTGACAAACCCAACAAAACCACGCTCGCAGCCATGAAAGAAGCAGAAACTTCAGAGACGCTTGAAACGCTCGATCTCAATAGTTTCCGCAGTTTTGTCGATTCGTTATGAATACCCTTAAACTCACGTCTCAATTTAAGAAAGACCTTAAGCGGTACAAGCACAAGACCGAAGTAATAGACAAACTTGAGGAAATTCTTAAATTGCTTGTCAACGGATTACCCATTCCGGATGAAAATCGGCCTCATGTATTGACCGGTAATTATCGCAACTACATGGAGTGCCATGTCGAGAGCGACACACTTTTGATATGGTGGGATAAGGACGAAGGCATCATCAAACTTGTCCGTTTTGGGTCGCACTCAGAATTATTCTGATTTACTATTGCTAAAACCAAAGGGGGTGTCTGCAACTGCGGACACCCCTTTTTCTACTCTGGCATGAGCTGTAGGGTGGGGCGCATCGACGGTAGGCCGAAGACGGCACCGACACGAGGCGAGTTGAAGATTATCCGGGCAAGTGTCGACGCGTCGACGTCGAGTGTCAGACGGCGTATCGTGGCATCGGTGTATGTCACGGCGCCGCCGCTGATAATGTAAACGCCGTTGTTCTGTGGTATGAGGCTGTCATGGACTCTTATTACCTGTTCGGCCGCAGGGTCGTTGGCGGCTACGGCGTCGAGGAGCAGGCGCACGTCGGTGATGCGGGTCATGCCTTGCCGGCACAGCGATGCGGGATTGGAGCCGGGACAAGCGTCGACGACAAACATCAGGTCGGGATATTCTTTTTTCAGCTCGCCCATGACGGCTTCGGCGGCGTTGTCGTCAACGGCAAGCAATATTCTGACGTGAAGACTGTCGTTGCCGGGGGTTGCGAAGGCGACGGCGCATGTGACGCCGTCGTCGCCGGCTACGGCCACAGCGCTGCCGCCGTCGAGAGAGGTGTCGCTGACGGCGTAGTCGAAGTCGTCGCGACTGTGGATGACAGTGGCACGGCGCATCAGTTCGAGCCGGTTGAAATCATCGTAATCGACATTGACACGGTGATAGCTGTCGCCGATGTCGAACCGGTGGGCCGACGTATACCGCTGGCGCTCGCTGTAGAAGACAGTCGTGAAACCGAACCGTTCATAGTAGAAATACAGCCTGTCGGAGGCCGGGATAAGATTGACAAGTGCGTGACCGCGGTTGCGGGCTTCAGCCAGTGCGTCTTTTATAAGAGCGCTCATCAGCCCTTTGCCACGCTGACGGCGCGCTGTCGACGCTCCGAATATGTAGCCTGTGTCGATAAACGAGTCGCCGAGCTTCATGCTGTAGCTGTCGAGCATGAGCGAACTGGCGATGGCGCCGTCTTGCTCGGCGGTCAGGGCGCAGCGCTCGTCGTATGCAGCCGAGAAATAGAAATCAAGCCATTCGCGGCTGACCGTGAAGTTGTCTTTGAACAATTGGCGTATGCCTGTCTTTATATCCATGTCAGAGTATTTGTCATTTGTAAACCGTCCTGTCGCAGACACCGTCGCCGGCCGGCATGCAGCCGGGGCGCAGTATAAGTCTCAGGGCAGATGAATGTTTGAAGTAGCTCCATGTCCAGTTGAGCAGGACAATCATCTTGTTGCGCATGCCCAGAAGGCTCATCAGATGCACGATCATCCATGTTATCCATGCAAACCAGCCTTTGAAGTGCAGATATTTAAGGTCGACGACCGCCTTGTTGCGTCCGATGGTGGCCATCGATCCCTTATCGTTATAGACAAACGGCTCGAACTCATGGCCGCGGTTGAGATTTTCGGCAAGCTTCTCGCCCTGCTGTATCGCGACCTGGGCCACCTGCGGACAACCGTGGGGATAACGTTCGTCGGTGTGGATACATATGTCGCCTATGGCATAAATGTGGTCGAGTCCGTCGACACGGTTATAGGCGTCGACGGCAAGACGGTTGCCCGGGCCGGGAGCTATGTCACAGTTTTTGAATTCAAAGCCGATGCCTGTGACGCCGGCTGTCCATACGAGAGTCTCGGCCTCGAGAATCGACCCGTCGGCAAAGTGTATCGACCGGCCGTCATAATCTTTCATCGTCATGCCGGTGTGGACTTCGACGTTGAGTTTTTTTAGAGCCTCGAGAGCGTCGGACGACGACTTTTCGGTCATCGCTTTCAGCAGCCTGTCGCTGCCTTCGAAGAGGGCTACTTTCACTTCGTCGGGGTCGAGTCCCGGATATTCGCGTGAGATGACAAAACTTTTCACTTCACCCAGGGCACCGGCGATCTCGACGCCTGCCGGGCCTCCGCCGATGACGACAAAAGTCAGCAGCCGGCGTCGTTCGTCGGGATCGCTGACGTTGGCGGCGCGTTCGAGACATGAGAGTATGCCGTTGCGGCAGCGTATCGCTTCAGATGTCGATTTCAGTGTGTAGACATGTTCATAGAGGCCTTTGATGCCGAAAAAGTTGTTGGTCGTGCCTGCGGCGATGACGAGTTCGTCATAATCGACTGTGCCGTAATCGGTCGTGACCGTCTTGGCCCGAGGGTCAATCTCGCTGACGTCGCCCATCATAAAACGGCATCCGCCGTTCTTGCAGCCGCGCAGCTCGCGGCGGAAAGGAAAAGAGATGCTCGCCGGTTCGAGTGAGCCTGCCGCGACCTGATAGAAAAGCGGCGGGAAGCTGTGATAGTTGTTACGGTCGATGACTGTGACATCAAAACGGTTTTTATCGATTCGTTTTGTGAAATTCAGCCCGCCGAAACCGCCTCCGACGACAACGATATGTTTTTTATGTGACATAAGCGATGTGATTAATACCATTAAAACACCACTCGCAGCACCTTGGTTGCAACGCAGGTGAAGAAAAATGCGCTAAAATTACCTCCGGAAGTCCTTGTTTCAAAACATTTTTTTAACTTCGCGATTATGAAACTTCTCTGCAGGAATATTGTAGTTGCCATCGTGGCTGCTGTCGTATGGGCTTTGCCTCAGGATATTAGCGGACGCCGTGTCGATGGTGCGGTCTTCGCGACTCTCGACAGCATAACGCCCGACTCGCTGTACTTTTCGGTTCACAACAAACTTAACGATTCCATCAGTCTGTTTACGAGCTATTTGCCGACGAAAAACCCGCGTGAGTATGCCGGATATTGCAATAGCGTCTATCTACATCGATATAACTCGACGAATGACAGTTACACATTGTCGTTTGCACCATTGCTGCCTTTTCTGACGCTTGGTTATAGCGACAGGATATATGTTGGCGCGGATGCGGTGATTGCGAATCGTGTACATTTCAGCCTTGAAACCGTTGTGCCGGGCGCCAAGCGGGCTATTGTATTGCCGGTCAAGTCAGTATTACAACGCGAATATGTCAGGGATTTCAATATTCATAGCCTGAGAGTCTGGGATTTCCTCTATGAGAGTGACCCCTATAAGGTGATTAAAACCAAACGCATCGAAGCCGAGAAACTCGATTGTGTTTACGTTGAATTTGCCTATTATATGACCGACGCGATAACTGAAATCTTTAACGACGGGTTGTATTATACCGAGCGACAGGACCGCCTTCTTCATGACTATTATCTTGTAGGCATGCCTGTCATGACTGTGTTTAAATGATATGGCGACGATGAGAAAGTTGAAACAGATATTGTTTTTGGGCGTTATTGCGGCCCAGCCGTCGCTTGCCGCCCGCGATTATTGGGAATTTCTTCCCTCGTATGACACATATGCGTCACTAACGCAAAGCCTTGCGCGTCAGCTTCATGTAAAGCGTGTAAAAATGCGCGTCGGCAATCTTGAGCAGTTTATAGGAAAGTCATGGAATGATATGCCCGCACTCAAACCGACCGGCGATGCACTTGTTGATGTCACTACAATAAGGTATGTTCCTACCGCGCGTCCCTTGTATCGGACTGTAAAATATCGTCTTAACGGCATCGTATATACAATAGGACTTGAAACAGCCGGCGATGCCGATTCGCTTGAGCCGGCGCGTCCGCTTGTTGTAGAGACGACTGACCCAAGTTTCAGATACAGAGAGCTGAAGATGGGCGACAGACTCTCTGCTGCCGACTATCCCGAGCTTGAACGGGTGGCGGGATTCGGCAATGTTTATCGTTTCGGCGATAGTCCATGGGGTGTAGAGATTGACCGAAGGTCAGACCGAATACTGCGTTTTGTCAGATTCATAAACTGGGACGCCCAAGGCGCCCAAAGTGATTTTATAGATTCAGTAATGATTGAAAACAAGATAGATAAATGAAAGTTATGGATAGATTGACTCAGATAAGACTTGCTGTAATCACAACTCTTGCGATAATGGCAATGCCTGTGATGATGGGCGGTCGCGCTGTAAACGATTGCGGCAGACTCAGATATTCAATCGAACACAATATCGCTCCCTCCGATTCGCTTGCTATTGATCCCGAAGAAATTGCCCGCGGATTGCAATCGGCTCTTGCTGTCGAGGGTGACACACTCGACTGGAACACTTGGGAACAGGTGCGTCCGTGGCTTTATTTTGTAAATCAGATTGGCTGGGATAATGAAGACTATCTCGAATACAGTATGGGTACGAAATCGATTTATCCCTTGAAATTATATGTCGCCGAAGCCCTCAAATGGGTCGAAAAACATCGTAAATCGTTGACCCGCGACCGAATTTATAAAGTCATTAGCCTGTGGGACAGATATGTGCATCGGGCAGGAGACCGGGCCATATCAGGCGAAGTGTCAGATTCTATAGTAGAAGCGCTTTATGAGCTTGTGATTGAAGACTGACAGATAAAAACTGCGATTAACAATTTTTGTGGGTCAGGTAGCGAAAATATTAGTAAATTTGTCTTTCAATAAGTAATTTGCTATCACAGCTGTCATATATGTCTTCAAAACTGAACCGCCTTTTGATTCTGATTTTTCTGACCGTGATTTTCCCGGCCGGACGCATTGATGCCCAGGTCAACACCGACCAGGTGATAAGGGTGGGGCAGAACGCGCTCTATTTTGAAGATTATATGCTGTCGATACAATACTTCAATCAGGCTATACAGGCCAAGCCTTATCTTGCACGGCCCTATTTTCTGCGTGCTATCGCCAAGCTAAATCTCGATGACTATGCCGGTGCCGAAGCCGATGCTTCAAAAGCGCTCGAGCTAAATCCATTCCTCTCTGACGCATGGGAGGTCAGAGGTGTCGCGCGCCAGAATCTCGGCCGCACCCGCGAGGCCGTCGACGACTATGACCACGCCATCGAGCTTTTGCCCCGCAACCGCCATCTGATATTCAACAAGGCGCTCGCCCTTCAGGACATCGAGGAGTATGAGCGTGCCGACACGGCTTTCAACGAACTGCTGCGCTACTATCCCAACTTCGACAACGGCTATATCGGCCGCGCCCGTCTGCGCCTCGTCAGAGCCGACACGGTCGGAGCGACAGCAGATATCGAAAAAGCGCTGTCTATCAATAAAAATGCACTCAATGCCTATATCATGCGTGCCGACATCGCCATCAATTCGGCCAAAGATTACAAAGGTGCGCTTGACGATATGAATACGGCCATCAGACTTCAGCCTAAGTTTGCCGGACTCTATATCAACCGCGCGTTTCTAAGATATAATCTCGACGATTACTTCGGCGCCATGGCCGACTATGACTATGCCCTTCAGCTCGAGCCGTTAAATCAGACGGCGTTATTCAACCGTGGTCTGCTGCTGACAGAGGTGAGCGCCAACGACCGTGCTCTCGAAGACTTTACCCGCGTCCTCGAGCTTGACCCCGACGATTACCGCGCTCTATACAACCGCGCTCTCATCTATCGCAACAAAGGTGATTACCGTGCGGGCATAGCCGACATCAACCGTGTCATCGAGGCTTTCCCCGATTTCCCCGGTGCATATTATATGCGCAGCGAGCTTAACCGCCGCCTCAATGATCTCCGTGCTTCCGAGCGTGACTACAACAAGGCCATGGCTTTGGCCAAGGCAGCCAGACCTGTCGAGAAAACAGAAGGGCAGACTCCCGGCGGCAACGCCGTTGCCGAGGCCGGAGACGATGACATCCCGGCAGAGCTTGTGTCGAAACGCTTTGCCACGCTGCTGACCGTTGACGATAACGCCAACATTGAAGAGGAATATAACAATACAGCGATACGTGGCCGTGTCCAGGATCGCAATCTCTCAATCGAACGGGAGCCGCTTATGGAGCTCAGCTATTACTCCTCGCCGACAGAGCTGCGCGAAGACACATATTATATAAAGGAAGTCGACGACCTCAACGCGACACGCATACTGCGCTTTGTTGTCGTAGTGACCAACGCGCTCCCCAATCTCGACGAAGAAGTGTTCAAGCGTCACTTCGAGTCGATAGACTATTATAACTCATATATTGCGACCCACACGCCGCGAGCCATCGACTATATAGGCCGCGCTCTCGACTTTATCACCACGCGCGACTATGACGCGGCCATCGCTGACATCGGCAGGGCGCTTGCCCTTACGCCCGACTTCGCTCCGGCCTATATGCTGCGCGGTCAGGCGAATTATCACAAGTATGAGCTGATGGGCCATGATCCCGACACGTCTGTCGACGCCGTCACGCGTGCTACCTTGCGCACGAAGAAACTCAACGACGCCCTTGATGACTACAATAAGGCTGTCGAGCTTGCTCCGGCGACAGCGCCCGCATGGTTCAACAAAGGCAATATACTGATCGAACTCGAAGACTATACGTCGGCGCTCGCCTCGTTCACTCGTGCCATCGAGCTTAAAGACGATATGGGTGAAGCGTATTTCAACCGCGGCTACGTCTATCTCAAACTCGGCAACCGTGCCGCCGGCATCGCCGACCTGAGCAAAGCGGGCGAGCTCGGCATCGTGGGCGCCTACAACCTCATCAAGCGCATATCAAAATAATTTGTATCTAACACAAATAATCAATATATTTGGAGTCTGAAACTTAACATCTAACACTAAATAATCAAATATCATCCCTAAACACCATGATAACAGAAAACGATCAGAAGCAGATTGATGCCAAAGGCGTGAAACGCGAGACCGTCGAAGCCCAGCTCAAACGCTTCAAAGAAGGCTTCCCTTATCTTAAACTTGCCGGGTCGGCCACTGTCGGCAACGGTATTCTTAAACTCGACGCAAAGGCTGAGGCAGAGGCAGTCGCCCGCTGGAAAGACTATCTCGCCGACGGCGGCGAAGTGCTGAAGTTTGTTCCCGCCTCAGGTGCCGCATCGCGTATGTTCAAGGCCCTGTTCAGTTTCGTCGACGGCGATGCCGGGGAGCCCGCCGAGGGAAGCCCTGTTGCAGAATTAATCGCCCATATCTCGGAAACGCCCTTCAAGGCCGAACTCGAGCAGGCCGTGAAGAAACTTCATGGCAAAACAGTCGACGAGCTTATCGCCGAACGTCGATATAAAGATATCATAGCCGCCATCATCAGACCCGAAGGCATGAACTACGGACAGCTGCCAAAAGCACTTCTGACGTTCCACAAATATGCCGACGGCACACGCACTTCGCTCGAAGAGCAGCTCGTCGAAGGCGCTCAGACCGCCGCTGTCGACGGTGTTGTCAGGCTTCATTTTACTGTTTCGGCCGACCACCGCAAACTCTTTGAAGCCAAAATCGCCGAAGTGCTTCCTGCCATCGAGGCCAAGACAGGCGTGAAATATGAGATCAGCATGTCAGAGCAGAAACCGTCGACAGACACCGTCGCAGCTACCGTCGACAACGAACTGTTCCGTGACGACAACGGCCGCCTTGTCTTCCGTCCCGGCGGTCACGGCGCGCTTATCGAGAATCTTAACGATGTCAATTCGGCGGTCGTGTTCATCAAGAACATTGACAATGTCGTGCCCGACAGCCGCCGCGAGTCGACCATACAGTACAAGCAGGTGCTTGGCGGCACTCTCATGCTCGTCCATGACCGCATCGCCGCCTATCTGTCGGCTCTCGAATCGGGCTGCTACACAGACAGCGACCTCAGGGAAATGCTCACATACCTCCATCAGACTCTCGCCACGAAAGATGAACGCGCCGACAGCCTTGACACCCGGTCGCTCGCCATATATCTGAAAGAGAAATTCAACCGCCCGCTCCGCGTCTGCGGCATGGTGCGTAACGAAGGTGAGCCCGGCGGCGGTCCGTTCATCGCCTACAACCGCGACGGCTCGGCGTCACCCCAGATTCTCGAATCGACCCAGATTGATCCGGCTTCGGCCGAGGCTGTGGCGATGATGAAGAACGCTACCCACTTCAACCCGGTCGACCTCGTCTGCTATACCAAGCGTCCCGATGGCTCGAAATATTATCTGCCCGACTATGTCGATGCCGACACCGGCTTCATCTCGTCGAAATCATTCGCCGGCCGCGAGCTCAGAGCCCTCGAACTTCCCGGTCTATGGAACGGTGCCATGAGCGACTGGTCGACGGTATTTGTCGAGGTGCCTGCATCTACGTTCAACCCCGTCAAAACTGTCAACGACCTGCTGCGTCCCGTCCATCAGGGCTGAACGACAGTATAAAAACACTATCAGAGAGGTTCCCGCAGCCACACCCGGCCGCGGGCGCCTCTCTTTTGTAAATTATCGTTGCTGTTTAACGCGATTCTTATAAGGAACGTTAAATAATCGTCCTGCGGCTCATTTTATCATGAAAAAAGTCGGCGATATACCGCCGAAATTTGTAAATTTGCAAATTGAAGAATAGAATAATCACTAAATGAACCGCATATACCTTATAATATTTGTTCTCGCCGGGCTGCTGTTTGCCTCTTGCGGTGAATATCAGCGTGTGCAGAAGAGCGACGACTTCAACTATAAGTTTGACTATGCCAAACGTGCTTATGAAAATAAAAAGTACGTTCAGGCGGCCACGCTCCTCAAAGACTGCATCACGGTCTTCAAGGGCAACGAAAAGGCCGAGGAGTCTCTTTATCTGCTGGCGATGAGCCATTATGAAAATAAAGACTATATCGAGTCGGGCGCTTATTTCAAGACCTACTACAACCGATACCCCAAAGGCAAATATGCCGAGCTTGCCCGCTATTACTGCGGCTACGGATATTATCTTGACAGCCCCGAGCCTCAGCTCGACCAGTCGGGCACGATACAGGCCATCGAGGAGCTTCAGGCTTTCCTCGACTATTTCCCACGCAGCGACAAAGTTTCTGTAGCCCAGAACGCCATCTTCGAGCTTCAGGACAAACTGACACTCAAACAGCTTCAGAACGCCCAGCTCTACTATAACCTCGGCACATATATGGGCAACAACTACGAGAGTGCGGTCATCGTCGCCCGCAATGCCGTCAAAGATTATCCTTATTCAAAATATAAGGAAGACCTCGAGCTGCTGATACTCAAGGCTCGCTTCCAGGAGGCTGACCTCAGTGTCGACGAGCGCAAAGCTGACCGTTTCCGTGAGGTTGTCGACGAATACTACTCGTTTATCAACAACTATCCCGATAGCCCCAACCGCGGCGAGGCCGACAATATCTATAAGATAGCGTCGAATTATGTAACCGACTGATGCCGGTGTAAAAACAAACACACACATTAAAAATAATACGATTATAATAACACTCAAAATAAAAAATACAAGACTCATGGACTACAAGAAAAGCAATGCCCCTCTCAACACAGTCACCCGTGATATGATTGAGCTCTCACAAGACACCGGCAACGTCTATGAAACCGTATGTATCATCGCCAAGCGCGCCAACCAGATCGCCGACGAGATGAAACACGACCTCGAAAAGAAACTTCAGGAATTTGCATCGCTCAATGACAACCTCGAGGAAATCTCTGAGAACCGCGAGCAGATCGAGATGTCACGCTACTACGAAAAACTCCCGAAGCCCACGCTTATCGCCGCTCAGGAGTATGTCGACCATAAGCTCTTCTTCCGCAATCCTGCGAAAGACCGCATGAACGTCGACTAAAAATCGTGTCCGGCTCAAAATTATCGGCCGTTCATATCGCTTTTTAAATAAAAAGTGTTAACTTTGCACCCGCTAAGCCGTCGGGTTTCTTCGCGGCTTACATTATACTATAATTATTAATCATAAAAACTCCGAAAGAATGCACTTAAGTTCTGAAGAAAAAGTAGAGATCTTTGAGAAGTACGGAAAGGGCAAGACTGATACTGGCTCGCCTGAAGCGCAGATAGCATTATTCTCTGTCCGTATCGCTCACCTGACTCAGCATCTGAAGTCAAACCACAAAGATCATACGACTGAGCGTGCTCTTAAGATGCTCGTAGGCAAGCGTCGTCGTCTTCTCGACTACCTGATGAAGAAAGACATCAACCGCTACCGTGCGATCATCGCTCAGAAAGAGCTCGGTATCCGCAAGTAAGCCACAGCGCGCTCACTTAAAGATTACAAATCTGAGGCTGTCATCGTCACGTTGACAGCCTCAGTATTTTTTATAACAATTTATAGTCATCGGACGTTATCAATATAATTGATATAAAAACATATTATTATGAATATAAAACTGACATATATGGCCGCGACGGTGGCCCTCGCGCTGACAGTAAGCTCATGCTCGGTGTTCAACGGCAGCAAGTCAAACCGCGTAAGCGGTGACAGCGCCCAGAAAATAGAGAAGACAAATAAAAACAATAACTCAAAGCCGTCGAAAGTGGAGAAAACAGATAAAAACAGCGTCAATGACGGCAAAGAATCAGCTAAAAAGAAAACCGACGGCGTGTCTGTTGCATCATACCTCAACGGCGAGTGGCGCATAGTTAAGGTCGGCGACATCAAAGTGAGTGGCGATGAAGATATGCCGTATATCAATTTTGAGGCGTCGACCGGCAGGTTCTATTCTTCTAACGGCTGCAATATCCTTAACGGCAACTATAAGGTTGACGGTGATAAGATTTCTTTCAGCGGCGTTATCTCGACGATGAAATATTGCGAATGGGTCAAATATGACTCGGCTATCACAGCCGTGCTTTCCGGAGAATCGCCCGTCAGAGTCACGATAACCAAACTTGGCAGCGACTATTATCTCGCCTTCCTCAACCCGTCGGGCAAAGAGCTGATGACAGCTGTCCGCGACAACATGGGTTTCCTTAACGGCAACTGGCAGATTGTAAGTGTCAGAGGAAAAGCGATAAATGATGAAGAGGCGACGATTTTCATCGACGTGCCTGCTCTGAAAGTACACGGCAACACCGGCTGCAATTACTTTAACGGTGAAATTTATATAAACCCCGACAAGTCAAACGCAATAGATTTCAGCAATATGGGCCTTACGCGCATGGCATGTCCCAAGTTCGAGCAGGAGCAGGCCATAATGCTTGCTCTCGAAGAGACGGCCACAGCCCTCGACCGCGGTGACGGCAATGCGATATTGCTTGACAGCGCCGGCAAAGAGCTGATGACGCTCAAAAGCATTCCTCTGAGTACAGAAGAATAAGATTGGAATATTAACGTATAGAGCTGACGCCGCCTGACGATGTGACATCTGTCGCAGGGCGGCGTCGCTTTTACGATTTTGTTATATCGCGCAAACTCAGTATCTTTGCAGATAATAATAAAGCGAGAGATGGAAAAATTCGTTTTGGCTATAAAGAAATTTTATTACAAGCATCCGATGATCAGCAATCTGGTGCTGATATTTGTGGCGGGTATCCTCGTCGCAATCATCGGTCTCGTCTTTCTCGACTTCTGGACGCGCCACGGCGAGACGTCGACAGTGCCTGAAATCAAGGATATGCCTTATCAGCAGGCTGCCGAAATACTCGGCCGCAACGATCTCGAGATCGAGATTTCAGACTCGATATATGACCGCGGTATCGCTCCCGGCACAGTTGTTGAGTCGTGGCCCAAAGCCGGAAGCGTCGTCAAGCGCGGCCGTCAGGTCTTTGTGACCGTAACGGCATTTTCGCCAAAGATGGTGTCGCTCACGATGCCTGTCACCGGCGTCTCGTCGCGACAGGCCACAAGCTATCTCGAGGCTGTCGGAGTGACGGCTGTCAGAATCGTCAGCGTCCCCTCGCAGTATCCCGACCTTGTCGAGCGCGCTCTTGTCGACGGCAAACCCTTGGCTGTCGGTTCGGTGATACCCGTCACCTCGGTCGTGACGCTTGAAGTCGGCGCCGTGCCGGTCGAAGAACCTGCCGATTCACTTGACGCGGCCATAGACCGCGAGATTGATAATCTTGACTTTGACGTCAATGAATAATGGCGAAACCATATTGAACCCGGTCGACGACGTCGAGGATCCCGAACTCGACAACGCAGCCGACGGCAACGGCCTCTACGAGCATTTCCGCTTCGTCGCCGACAAGGGCCAGGCTTTGCTGCGTGTTGACAAATTCCTTGTCGCCCGTCTTGAGAAGTCGTCGCGCAACCGTGTCCAGCAGGCTGCCGAGGCCGGATGCATCCTCGTCAACGGCAAAGCGGTCAAAAGCAACTACCGCGTCAAACCGCTCGATGTCGTCCAGGTCGTCATGGACCGTCCCCGCTATGAGTTCGAGATTACGGCCGAAGACATACCTCTCGACATCGTCTACGAAGACCGTGAGGTGCTTGTCGTCAACAAGCCGGCTGGACTGGTGGTGCATCCGGGGCATGGCAATTATAACGGTACTCTTGTCAACGCGCTTGCGTGGCATTTCAGAGACACGCCCGACTATGACGTCAACGACCCCCGTCTCGGACTCGTGCACCGCATCGACAAAGACACATCCGGTCTGCTCGTCGTCGCCAAGACGCCTGACGCCAAGACCAATCTCGGCCGTCAGTTCTTCGAGAAGACCACGCGCCGCGAATATGTGGCCGTCGTCTGGGGTGTGCCTGATGCCAAAGGCCGTATCGAAGGCAATATCGGCCGCTCGCTCAAAGACCGTCTCAAAATGGCTGTTTTCGACGATCCCGCGATAGGCAAACATGCTGTCACTCACTATGAGGTCATCGAGCCGCTCGGCCATGTCTCGGTCGTCAAATGTGTGCTTGAGACCGGGCGGACACATCAGATACGTGTCCACATGAGCCATATCGGGCATCCGCTGTTCAACGACGCCCGTTATGGCGGCGACATGATAATCAGAGGCAATCCGTCGTCGAGCTACCGCGCGTTTGTCGAAAACTGTTTTAAGGTCTGTCCGAGACAGGCGCTTCATGCGCGCACTCTCGGGTTTGTCCATCCGGTCACCGGCAAGGAAATGTTTTTTACCTCTGAAATTCCCGACGATATGAAATCACTTATTGAAAAATGGCGGATATACTCGGGAGCTTCCAATTTTAACGGTGTAAAGGTTTAAATTAATATAACATAAACACGAAAAACTCTCTAACATTATAAAGAGTTAATTATTTATATTAAATTTGAAGGCTGAATTTTAAAAACGAAGCAAAATGACTATGTCATCGACAGAATATAAAGACAATATAATACCTGAAGAATTTGCCGATATCGCTCCTTATCGCGAGAATCAGTATACAGAAGTTATGACCCGTCTGGTTAAAGAACCCGGTTTCGAGCATGCTGTCAGATATGTCATGCCCGGTGTCGATTACGACGCTTTTGTCGAAGGCCTTTTGTCGGTCAAGACACAGAGCCGCTTCCAGCAGGACATCATGGGCAACTTTCTCGAAGGTCTTGCGGCCTCGACCACGGCCGGCATCTCAATCGACGGTCTCGAAAACTGCGACAGAAACAAAAACTATACATTCATAAGCAACCACCGCGACATCGTGCTCGACGCGTCGTTCCTCAATCTGTGTTTCATCCGCGAGAAGATGCCGCTGACACAGGTCGCTATCGGCAATAACCTGCTGATTTACGAATGGATAACAGATCTCGTCAAGCTCAACCGCAGCTTTATCGTCAAGCGCGATTCAAAAGTCGTCAAGGCTCTTGAAAACGCAAAGCAGCTCTCGGGATATATACATTACACGATCAACACCCTGCACGAATCGGTGTGGATCGCCCAGCGCGAGGGTCGAGCCAAAGACTCCAATGACATGACTCAGGAGAGCCTCATCAAGATGATGTCGCTTGCCGGAGACGGTGACACCCGCCGCAATCTCATCGAAATCAATCTGATGCCGGTGTCTATCTCATACGAATTCGACCCCAACGACTATCTCAAGGCCCGCGAGTTCCTGCTCAAACGCCGTGATCCCGAATACAAAAAGACCCAGCGCGACGACCTCTTCAGCATGGAGACCGGCCTGCTGCGCAACAAAGGCCGCGTGCACTTCCGCCTCGGCCGCTGTGTCAACGATTTGCTCGAGAAGATAACCTGCAGCGACCGTTCAGAGATAGCCCATGAGGTCTGTGCCGTAGTCGACAAAGCGATACATTGCGGCTACAGAATCTATCCGTGCAACTATATCGCTTACGACAAGATTAATAATACCGACCGTTTTGCCGCCAACTACACACAGGCCGATGTCGACAGTTTCGAAAATTATATCAACACGCAGCTTGATAAAGTCGAACTCGACGATGTCACGCCCGACGAACGCGAGTATATGTATAGCATGATGCTGACGATGTATGCCAATCCGCTCAAGAATCAGCTCGCGGCCGTGCAAGGCTGACGGTTACGTTTTTAGGTTTGTCTATTCTTTCTCTCCTCACATAAAATCTGATACGTATGCGTTTCCCTCTGATAATGACGCTTATAATCCTTTTGATAGGATTCGTTACCGATTTACTGATTTATAAATCGATTTGCCGCGTCGGCGCCCGGCCCGTATGGCGAAAGCTCTATGCCGTCACTTCGGTGCTCTTTGCCCTCTTCTGGATTGTGCTCATATGCCTGCCAAAACGCTCGGGTAGCGACGATAGCTTCGAGCGCCTGATGTGGTGTATATATGCCTATGCGGCATTTTATATCCCCAAATATATCTATGTCGTCTTCGATCTCATAGCCGGACTTCCTCGGCTTTGGCACGGGAAGCGCCTCCGCTGGCTCAGCGGTGTAGGCCTCGGCATCGCCCTTGTCGTGATGAGCGGCATGTGGTGGGGTGCCCTTGTCGAGCGATATATAATCGACGTCGAGCGTGTTGATGTCACGATTGACAATCTCCCCGAGGCTTTCGACGGCATGACTATAGCTCAGATATCAGACCTGCATGTAGGCACATTCGGCAGTGATACCGTCTTTGTGCATAATCTTGTCGACGAGGTCAACGCCCTGCATCCCGACCTGATTGTCTTCACAGGCGACATTGTCAACCGTCACACCTCAGAACTTGAACCTTTTGTCAGCACACTGTCGAGGCTTAAATCGCCCTATGGCGTCATCTCGATTCTCGGCAACCACGACTACGGCGATTATTCCGACTGGCCTTCTGACGCTGCCAAGGCTGAAAATTTTGCCCGTCTCATTACTCTTAACCGCCGGATGGGCTGGCGGCTGCTCAACAATGAAAGCGTCGCAATCGACCGTGGCGGCGACTCGCTCATTGTCATAGGCGTCGAAAACGTCGGTGATCCGCCTTTCAGAACCTACGGCGACCTCCGTGCCGCATATTCGGCTCTGTCCGACAGTCTGCCCAAAGTACTTCTGTCCCATAATCCCGCCCATTGGGAGAATGATATATGCGGCAACGACAGCATCAACATAGCCCTGACGTTGTCCGGCCATACCCATGCCATGCAGATAAAGCTTTTCGGCTGGTCGCCGGCCGCGATGCGTTACCGCTATTGGGGCGGACTCTATGGTGACGGGGGCAAGCATAATCTCTATGTCAATATCGGTTCGGGCGAGGTGGCGATACCCGCCCGCATAGGCGCCACTCCCGAGGTGACCCTGCTGACCCTAAAAACTAAGCGGCCGTGAGTGACCACAACAGTGCTGTGATATGCATAGGCTCGAATGTCGCCGACCGTCGGTCTGTCGTGGCCGCTGCGCTCGGCGCTGTCAGCCGCGGAGGTGTGGTCAGGGTGTCGAGCGGCCTGTATGAGACTGAGGCCGACAACGGTGTCGACGCTCCGTATATAAATCTTGTGGCCGTCGTTGATGTCGGGCTTGCTCTCGACAGTCTCAGGGCGGTGGCTAAAAAACTCGAGCGCGACGCAGGGCGCACTGCCGCATCGACGTCATCGTCAATGCCGCTCGACATCGATATAATAATATGGAACGGCGCGGTCGTCGACCGTCGTCAGTATGAAAAGCCTTATTTCAAAGAGGGCTACGCCAGAATTGCGGTCACTCAAGCATGATTGAGAATCGCTCGCGGGCGATGTCGCGGACCGGTATTCCCAGAGAGTCGCATACTCCGGCATATGATTTCAGTCGCCCTTTGGGCAAATCTGCCGAAAGCAGCACCGTGTCAGGCTGTGTGGCTGACAGCAGCTGTCTGAAATCATGTCTGTAGCCGCGGCACATAAGCAGATAGTCTGTCTTGGTGGTGATTGGCTTCGGTGACTTTCCTGAAGCTACGGTTATAGAGTGCTTTCCGGCGATGAGGCGGTCGCCGATGAGTCTGAATGGTCCGTTGTTGAAATCTCCGTTGACGGCATTTATGCCTCCGCGACAGCGGCGGTGGGCGAGAAAATCGGTGTACCTGACTTCGGCCCTGCGCCTGATCTGCTCCGTGTCTTCGGGCTTTGATGTCGACAGCATAAGGCAGTTGTCGCCGTGGCGCAGTATTATTTCAGTGTGCAGATAATGGCGTGTGACATATAGTTCGGCAACAGGCATGTCTCTTGTCACAGAGCACGATGCGGCGCATGCGGCTATGGCTGCCGTCAGCAGAGCGGCCGTCAGATGCCGTCGTCTGACAAAGGCAAACGCGGCTCCGCAAAGCGCGGTATAGGCGCATATGACAAAGACGGCAGTGAGAAATATACCGTCGGCTTCGACGTTGTCAAAGGCTGCGAATCGTTCGGTCACCCATAATCCTGAGTCGTATATCGCGTCGCATACATGCCCGAGAAAAATCGGTGTCAGTCCGACGGCGGTCATCAGCGCCATAATCGCGCCGATGCCGATAATCACAGGCAGCAGCGCCGCCATTATGATATTCGGAAAGAGAAACAGCAGCGGCAGGCGGTGGAAATAAAACGCCGTCAGCAGGGCTGTGCCGATGACAGCTGATACCGACACCGTGAAAAGTGACGCGGCGGAATGGATGAGGTGTCGACGTTCGTTTACGGGGTTGAGTCTCCGGGCGAAAACGAGTATTGAGGCGACGGCTGCGAATGACAGCTGGAAGCCAGGCGAATATATCTGTCTCGGCGCGACACTTAGTATGACGAGAGCCGCTATCGCCAGCGAGTTATAGGCCGATGTGTCGCGCTGCAGCATCCGGGCAGCAAGCATTATCGTGATGACTGTCGCGGCTCTGACGACAGAGGCGGCGCCCCCGGTCACGGCGACAAAAAGCCAGACGGCGGCGATGACGGCCAGATGGCGGTAGCGCGCACCGCGTTTCAGTAGCTTCAGCAGGCTGAATATGGCCGAGACGAGCAGTGCGATAATGCCTGTGTGCATACCGCTCAGTGCGAGAATATGGGCGAGGCCTGTGGCTCTGAACGATTCTTTGATGTCATCGCCGAGCATCGAGTCGTCGCCGAGCATGACGGCCGACAGAAACCATGCGGTTTCGCTGTTGACGGGCAGGCTGTAGATAAGATCTTCGGCTGCGCGACGCAGTTGCGTCAGAAAGGCTTTTATGCCGTGGCTTCTTTCTGTGACGGAGATATGGTCGGGCTGTATGCGCGCACGGGCGTTGACGCCGTCGACGATGTCGAATGTCGAGTAGTCGGTCTCGTATGGCAGATCGACGCTGTCGCCCGAGGCGCTGAGACGTCCGTAGAAAAGGATGACGTCGCCGGCATCGATGCTGTCGATGTCGACGGGTGTCAGTATCGAGACCCTTGTGTCGGACGGCGGTCGTCTGAAGTCTTTGCCCGTGGGACTGTAGGCTGAGACGTCGGCGATGATGCGGCAGGAGTTCTGATAATGGTGCGTCTGTCTGACTTCGCCCGTGAAATAGAGTTTTTCGCCGATAAGATCGCTGTCGGGAACATCGGGTTTTGCCGCGTTGCCGCTGACCGTGCCGAGTGCGGCCGCTGCCAGCACGAATGAGAAATAGCGTCGCCGGGTGACAAACAGCGTTATGGCCGCAATGGCGAAGATTGCGGCGCACCACATTCCGCTCCATTCCATGCCACAAAGAATGCCGCCCCCGAAGCCTATGGCGACAGGGACGGCAGGTATGTATGAGTACGGCGCTTTCACCGTTTACGCGTCTTACGTGGTTCAGATGGTCAGCATCGTCACGGCAAGGCTGCTCACACCGATGGCAATCCAGAGGATGACGGCGAGCAACAGCGGTTTGACGCCCACCTGCTTGACGGTGGCCAGCGAGAGCGACGCGCCGATGAGGAAGAGCGTCACGACCATGCCGCGCATGGCAATCCAGACAAGCACTCCGGTGAGAGCTTCAGGCAGTGCGACATAGGTGTTGATGACCATGGCGAGGATAAAGAGGAAGATAAACCAGGGTATCGAAATCTTGTTGCCTTTCTCTCTGAAGATAAACATTGTGGCGAGGGCCAGCGGTATAATCCATAGAGCGCGGGTGAGCTTGATGAGCGTAGCGATGTCGAGGGCCTCGGGGCCGTAGGCAAGACCTGCGCCGACAACCGACGATGTGTCATGGATGGCGATGGCGGCCCAGGTGCCGAACTGCTGCTGGGTCATGTCGAGCAGATGGCCGATAGGCGGGAAGATAAACAGCGCTATGGCGTTGAGAATGAAGATGACGCCTAGCGACACGGCCATCTCGTTTTCGTTGGCCTTGAGCACCGGGCCGACGGCTGCGATGGCGCTGCCGCCGCAGATTGCCGTGCCCGAGGCGATGAGATATGATGTCTTGCGGTTGAGGCTGAGCCAGTAGCCCACCATTACGCCGAGAGCCATCACGCCGATGACAGAGACGACGGTAAACATCATGCCCTCCGAGCCCGATTTGAGCGATTCCTCGATATTCATCTTGAAACCGAGGCACACGACTGAGGCCTGAAGCAGATATTTCGAAGTCTTTTTATTGAATTTGGGGTAGGGGTTTTTGAAAATGAAAGCAAAAATCAACCCGGCGAGCAGAGCTACCGGGGCGGTGATTGTCGGCAGTCCCCAGTGGTCGAAGGGGAACACGATGAGCGCGATAATCAGTACGTAGATCAGTTTGGCTGCTTGTGTCATATATTAAATGATTGGTAATGATGTTCGACTTCAGAAGACAGGTTTCTGCCAGATGTTCCATGCTGCGAAAGCCTGCAGCAGTAGCATCTCGAGGCCGTTCTTGACATGGGCGCCGTTTTGCCGGGCCTTGCGCATGAACAGCGTGATGTCGGGGTTGTAGAGCAGGTCGTAGCAGAGATGATTCGGTGTCAGAAGCTCGTAGGGTATGTCGGGGCACTCGTCGACGTGGGGATACATGCCTAACGGCGTCGTGTTGACGACAATCAGGTGCGAGGCCATCACCTCGGGCGTCAGGTCGGCGTAGGTGATGACGCCTGAGCGGCTGCTACGCGAGACGAGGGTCGACTCGATGCCGAGCTGTGACAGGGCGTGGACGACGGCCCGCGACGCGCCGCCCGTGCCGAGCACGAGAGCACGGTGGTTATGCCCCTGCGGCAATATCGGCTCTATCGAGTCTCTGAATCCGATGACGTCTGAGTTATAGCCCTTGAGAGTCAGCTTCTCGCCGTTGCGTATAAATTTGATGACGTTCACCGCACCGATTTTTGCGGCGTCGTCGTCGAGTTCGTCGAGATAGTGTATTACCTGCTCTTTGTAGGGGATGGTGACATTCAGTCCGCGCAACGACGGATAATCTTTGATTATATCGGTGAAACGCTCGATTTCGGGAATCTCGAAGTTGACGTATGCCGCGTCGATATTTTCAGCTTCAAACTTGCGGTTGAAAAAATCGCGGGAAAACGAATGCCCCAGCGGATAACCGATGAGACCATAGAGTCTGTCGACATGTTTGTCCATAGAAATTGGTTTATTATCCGCAAAGTTAATTAGAAATGTTGATTTTTCGGTAATATAAAAGGTTAATTTATGGCGTGATTGTGTACTTTTAATTGATTCTTGCGTTTTATTGATAAAAAATTTGCTAATGTGGGGCTGTAGTGTTATATTTGTCCGAAGATATGCGCTTAAACCTTAAAAGTAGAAATATTGCTATAACCCTTTAAGCTATAAAACCATGAAGAAGTTGCATTTTATATTGACTGTGGCAGTGGTTGCTTTGTGCGCCGCTTGTGACAACGGTGAAGATTTATTTGTACCGTGCCTCTCGGAAAAAATCGATAAAAAAGTGGTCGAGGCTTTTGCCGCAGGTACATTATCTAAAACATACAAGCATGTATCTTCGGAAATATTTATGAAGGATGATAATGGCAAATGGGTTGATCCGTTTAAGATTCATCCTGAATGGGTTTATCCTGATGGTCGTGGCGTTTATATTAGTGAGATAAATTTCGATTATATAAACATCTGTGATGGTAAGTTCTGGAAAGATAATAATAAAAGCTATTTCGACCGGCATGACGGCTATTTGAGTTCAGCCTGGAGCACTTTTGTGGAAGAGTCAGGACGAAATGAAAAGAGATTCGCAAAATCTTATACTGTATATCCTTTTGATATAAATGATTGGGCAGCATTTGATTATGATGTTATTCCAATTAGACTTACAGCTAAAGAAATTGTACTTTGTCGGGAGTACACAAGCCGATGGATCGGTTCTGACGGTCCTGGTCAAGCTGAGTTGCGCGAAATTTATTATTTTGAAGTATCAGACAAGGGTTTCGTACCCGAATTGGACCGCCAAGTATATACGAATGATATCGAACGAGATTTGAATATAATAGATGTTATAGCAGGTTATTATGGAGAAGATTCTCCTATTGCAGTTTACAATGGTAAGTACATTCATGACTTGGGTCCCGAATATGTGACAGTCAAGCAACTGAGAGAAATGTATAGCAAATGATTATTTTCTCTTGCTGCAAACGAGCCTATAGATAGGTGAAAATTCGCGTTAGGGTGTGCTGACAGCAGTATGGAGGGCTTCAATCCTTACAATCAATTCGTTGGTTTTAAGGATTGAAGCCTTTGGTATATACAGCATGATGCGGTTGCGTCAACAACAGCTCCCTAAACTACGGCGGAGTTGAATACCCGGACAATAAAGGCCGACCTTAATGATTCTAATGACCTTATGCCTCATTAACAGCGTGAGACGTCCCCTCGCACCTCCCGTATTCCCGATCTGCAACCTAAAAATAACACTTGTTGATGATAATAATGAAAAATTTTGTAAATTTGTAGGAACACTCTTTCTTATACCATAGATGACAGATATACATAGATGACAGATACAAACGACAGTCAATATAACGACGAGGAAAACGACAATGAAAATATCGCCGGCGAAGAGTCTCAGGCCGACGAGCGCCTGATGTCGGTCGCGCGCGACGGAGACATGGTGAAATACCACCTCCGCGGCATGTACCGAAACTGGTTTCTCGAGTATGCCTCTTATGTGATACTCGAGCGTGCCGTGCCGCACATCGCCGACGGCCTCAAACCCGTGCAGCGCCGTATACTCCACACCATGAAGACTCTCGACGATGGCCGATTCAACAAAGTCAACAATATCGTCGGTTCGGCGATGCAGTATCATCCCCACGGCGATGCGTCGATCACTGACGCGCTCGTGCAGCTCGGTCAGAAAGACTTTCTCATCGAGAAGCAGGGCAACTGGGGCAATATACTCACCGGAGCCTCGGCGGCAGCCTCGCGTTATATCGAGGCGCGTCTCTCTGAATTTGCTCTCGAAACGCTCTACAACCCGAAAATCACCGAATGGACTCCGAGCTACGACGGCCGCAAGAACGAGCCGGTGACGTTGCCGGCCAAGTTCCCGTTGCTGCTAGCCCATGGTGCCGAGGGTATCGCCGTAGGCCTGTCGTCGAAGATTCTGCCTCATAACTTCAACGAAATCATCGACGCCGCCGTCGCTTATCTCAGCGGTGAGGACTTCGTGCTTTACCCCGATTTCCCGACGGGCGGTTTCATAGATGTCTCGCGCTATAACGAAGGCCGCCGCGGCGGTGCGGTCAAGATTCGCGCCAAAATCGAGAAGGTCGACAACCGCACACTCGCCGTCACCGAGATACCTTACGGCAAGACGACAGGCATTATTATCGACTCGATACTCAAAGCCTACGAGAAAGACAAGATAAAAATACGCAAAGTCGACGACAATACGGCCGAAAAAGCCTGTATCCTCGTCCACCTTCAGCCGGGAACGTCGAGTGACAAAGCCATCGACGCCCTCTATGCTTTTACCGACTGCGAGGTGAGTGTGTCGCCCAACTGCTGTGTAATCGACGACAAAAAACCGTGTTTCCTCGGTGTCGACGACCTTCTGCGCTACAGCGTCGACTCGACCCGCAACATCCTCGAGGCAGAGCTGAAGGTGCGTCTCGGCGAACTTCAGGAGCAAAGGCTCTTCGCCTCGCTCGAAAAGATTTTCATCGAGGAGCGCATCTATAAGGATAAAGAATATGAGCAGGCTCCCGACATCGAGTCGGCGGTAAGGCATATCGACAGCCGTCTTGAAAAATATAAGCCCTCGTTTGTCCGTGAGATAAACGACGACGACATCCTCAGGCTTGTCGAGATAAAGATGAAGCGCATCTTTAAATTCAGTTCCGACGAAGCCGACGACCGCATCGCCGACCTCGACCGCAAGATAGCTGAAATCAATGACAGACTCGCTCATATAGTCGAGTATACGATTGACTGGTATAAGCGCCTCAAGGCCAAATACGGCGACGCATATCCCCGACGCACCGTCATACGCAATTTCGACAACATCGAGGCCGCCAATGTCGCCGAGGCCAACGAACGTCTCTATATCAACCGTGAGGATGGTTTTATCGGCACAGGCCTCAAGAAAGACGAGTTTATCTGCAACTGTTCGTCGCTCGACGACATCATCATCTTTTACAAAGACGGCCGCTATAAGGTCGTCAGGGTGCAGGACAAGATTTCTGTCGGCAAGAACGTGCTTTATGTCAACGTCTTCAAACGCAACGACACGCGCACTATCTATAACGTCATCTACCGCAACGGCGCGGGCGGCATCTATTATATGAAGCGCTTTGCCGTCACGGGTGTCACCCGCGACAAAGAGTATAATCTCACGCAGGGGCTTCCCGGCTCGAAAGTCATGTGGTTCTCGGCCAATCCCAACGGCGAGGCCGAGGTCGTCAAGGTGACGCTCAAGCCCAAGCTGCGTCTCAAGACTCTGCAGTTTGACATCGACTTCGCCAAACTGGCCATCAAGGGCAAGCAGTCGCAGGGCAATCTCGTGACAAAGAACGAGGTGCATCGCTTCTCGCTCAAAGAGCACGGCGCTTCGACGCTCGGCGGCCGCGAGGTCTGGTTCGACCCCGATGTGCTGCGACTCAACTACGACGGCCGCGGACGCCTCCTCGGCGAATTTATGGGCGACGATCTTGTGCTCGTGATTCAGAAAAACGGCGAGTACTACACAACCGGCTTCGAGGCAACCAACCATTACGATGACAATATTCTGAGAATCGAGAAGTTCCGCCCCAAAAAGGTGTGGACGGCGATACTCTTTGACGCCGACCAGGGTTATCCATATATCAAGCGCTTCATGTTCGAGCCGTCGGCCCGTAAGCAGCGCTTTATCGGCGACAACGAGCGCTCGTCGCTGATACTGCTCTCCGACACGCTGCACGCCCGCTTTGAGGTCAGATTTGCCGCGCCCGACGACTTCCGCGAACCGCTCATTGTCGACGCCGAGAATTTTATCGGCCTCAAATCGTTTAAGGCCAAAGGTAAACGTCTTGTGACATATGCGCTTGACACCGTGACCGAAATCGAGCCGCTTATCGCCGACGACGATGATGATGAAAATCCCGAGACCTCTGATATTATTGCCGACGGTGACGAGAGCGATCAGTCAGACGCCACACCGGTCGGAAACGACGATATTTCTGACGATGAGCTCCGTGACGAAATCACGGGCCAGAAACGCATTTTCTGATGAAACGTTTTTTCAATACAATCGTCCTGTCGTTAGCCGCAACCGCCGCTGTGGCGCAGAACGACAGTGCGGCTGTAGAGATTCTGCGCCCTGTCACCTCAGCCTATAGCATCGAGGTCGGCTCGTCGCATCTGACCGACACCTATCTCACGCCGCTCAACTACGACGGGTGGACGGCTGCGATGTCATACGAGCGGCTGCAGGCTCCCCGCTTTAATCCCGCGGGCGCCATCATGCAGTTGCGCGGACGGCTCTCTGTCGACCGCGATCAGAATCCGGCCCGCAACGCAACGATGTGGGGCCTTGACCTCAATGTCGACTGGGGCGTTCTGTGGCGTCTGAAATCATCGCGCCTCCCCCGCGGACTCGCCTTGTCGGGAGGTTTCAATACCGGCATCGACCTCGGCGCGCTCTACCTCGCCCGCAACGGCAACAATCCGGTCACGGCTAAAGCTGCCTGGACGGTTGGCATAAGCGCGATGGCCGTATATAATTTCAGACTTGGCGCTCTGCCTCTGACGCTCCGCTATCAGCCGTCGCTGCCGCTTACCGGCGTCTTCTTTTCGCCCGACTACGGCGAGCTCTACTATGAGATATATCTCGGCAACCGCAGCGGTCTTGTCCACTGCGCGTGGCCCGGCAATTATTTCAGACTCGACAATCTCGTGACCCTCGATCTGCGTTTCAAGGGCGCGACGCTGCGGCTCGGCTACCATAATGAAGTCTATTCGGGCAAGGTCAACAATATCGTCAGCGGTCATACAGTCCACAGTTTTGTCATCGGCCTGGCCAACGAATGGATTTCTCTCTCGCCCCGGCGCAAGCTCTCTGATGACGCAAAAATTATATCTGCGATTTATTGATGGTTAAGAAAATATTAATGGCGGTAATCGCCTCGGTCGCACTCTCAGCCTGTCACAAGACCGAAAAATGGGACGCTGATGTCTACGGTAATTTTGATGCGCTCTGGACAATAATCGACGAGCACTATTGCTTTTTTGACCAGAAAGATATCGACTGGGATGCAGTCTACAGCAAGTATCACAAGCGTCTCGGCAACGACATGACGGCCCGCGAGTTTTTTGACATCTGTTCTGACATGCTCGCCGAACTCAAGGACGGCCATGTCAATCTCAGCTCGAGTTTCGATGTCTCTTATTACCGCAACTGGTGGAGCGATTACCCTCAGAACTATGACTCCCGTCTTATCGAGCAATATTATCTCGACTTCGATTATTCGTCGGCCTCAGGCATGAAATATGCCGTTCTGCCTCAGAATGTCGGGTATATCAACTATCAGTCATTCTCCTACATGGTCGGCGAAGGCGCGCTCGACGCCATCCTCTACAGTTTCTCGCCCTGTCGCGGACTCATCATCGACATCCGCGACAACGGTGGCGGCGATATGACTAATGTCGAGACGATAGTGCGCCGTTTCATCGATGAAAAGATACTCGCAGGCTACATCTCGCACAAGACCGGTCCGGGTCACAGTGATTTCTCGAAGCCCTACGCCTATTATTTCGACCCTGCTCCGGCCGGGCGTCGCCGCTGGCTCAAGCCCGTTGTCGTGCTGACAAACCGCAGCACCTTCAGCGCGGCAAACAATTTCGTGTCGATAATGAAGCTGCTGCCCAACGTCAAAATTGTCGGCGACCGCACCGGCGGTGGCAGCGGCATGCCTTTTTCTTCTGAAATACCCTGTGGCTGGGGCGTACGGTTCTCGGCCTGTTCGGTTCTCGACGCCCTCGGTCAGTCGACCGAAAGTGGCATCGAACCTTCGCCCGGCTGCAAAGTCGACCTCGACCCCGTCAAAGCCCTCCAAGGCACCGACACCATGCTCGACAAAGCCATCGAAGTCCTCCTGGGAGAATGATTAATTAAACGCTTTGTCGTTGAGGATGCGGCCTTTGAGGCGGTCGCGGTCCTTGAGGTAGTCGCCCGATGCGAGATAGCGGTCGATGATGTCGGCGTGTGCGGTATTATGAAGGTCGGTGCCGACAAAATCAACGAGTCCTCTATCTATCAGCATCTCGGCGATTTTACGCTCCTCTTTGCCATATCCGCCGGCGAGACTGAGCACATTGATCTGGAACATCGCGCCCGCATTGTGGAGCGCCTCGTAGCGTTCGGGGTGCTTATAATAATATGAGTAGCGTTCGGGGTGGGCGAGGATAGGGCGCAGACCTCTGACCTGCAGGTCGAAGATGACGCTGTCGAGATTACCCGGCTCGCGAACGAACGGATTCTCGATAAGAATATAATTGTTGGGTAAGGTCATGAGAGTGCCGGCTTCGAGATTGCGGGCGAAAAGATCGTCAATGCGGTATTCGGCGGAATTCTCGATGACGATGTCGCATCCTGCTTCGGCGAGAGCCTTTTTCAGATTCTCGCGGGCTACGCCGACAGTCTCGGGTGTGTTGGGAAATGTGAGGTTTGTCACATGCGGGCTGGCGATGATGCGGCCAAGCCCCCACGATTTCATGCGTCCGACAAGCTCGACCGACGTCGCCGCGTCAGGCGAACCGTCGTCAATGCCCGGCAGAACATGACAGTGGATGTCTGTGGTGAAAAAAAACTCCTGCGGCTCAACCGCAGCCTTCGACCTCTTGAATATATTGAACATAGTATTTCCTTATTTTTTCTGCAAAATTAGCGCATCCGAGTCAATTGTGCACTCTAAAAAACAGAAATCTTATTATTTACGACAAAATATTAAAGAATTTTTTCTTTAATACAAAAATAAAACATATATTTGCCGTTACAGAAATTCTGTAGATATTGACATAAAACAACTCAATATAAAACTTGATATGGAAAATAAAAAACTGAAAATTCGTGACCTTACGCTTCGCGACGGACAACAGTCGCTGTTTGCAACACGTCTTAGTCAGGGCGAGATTGACAAACTGTTGCCCTACTACGAGAACGCCGGCTTTTATATCATGGAAGTCTGGGGCGGTGCCGTGCCCGACTCGGTGATGCGCTATCTCGACGAATCTCCCTGGGACCGTCTCCGCAGCGTCTCTAAAGTGATGAAAGGCAAATCGCTTCTTTCAGCTCTTTCGCGCGGACGTAATCTCTTCGGCTATGTGCCTTATCCTGACACAGTGCTCGAAGGCTTCTACAAGGAGGCAATCGCCAATGGTCTCAATGTAATGCGTATTTTCGACGCTCTCAACGACATTGACAATGTAAAGGAATCGATCAAACTCATCAATAACCTTGGCGGCATCGCCGACGGCGCTGTATGCTACACTGTCGACCCCAAGCCGGTCGCAGTCGAACAGCCCAAGCAGGGCTTCTTCGCCCGTCTCTTCGGCAAGAAAAACGAGGTTGCCGAGCCTGAGAAGATTTTCACCGACGAATATTTCGTCGAGAAAGCGAAGGCTATGGAAGCTCTCGGTGCCAAAATCATCACCCTCAAGGATATGGCCGGCCTCGTCACTCCCTCGCGCGCCGCTTCGATCATCTCTAAGCTCAAAGCCAATCTTAAAGTGCCTGTCGATTTCCATACACACTGTACTCCCGGCTACGGTTTGGCCTCAAGTGTGATGGCCATTATCAACGGCGTCGACATCCTTGACACCAACATCTGGTGGTTCGGCGGCGGTTCGGCGGCTCCGGCCATCGAGCTTGTCTACCTCTTCGCCAAAAAGCTCGGTGTCGAGATTGATGTCGATATGAAGGCCGTCGGCGAGATTCGCAAACGTCTGCTCGACGCCCGCAAGTCGCTCAAAGACTTCGATCTCGGCAAACTGCCGCGCGACTTCGACCCGCTCAACGACAAGCTCCCTGCCGAAATCGAGGCTCAGCTCGACGCTGCTGTCGCAGCCGCCAAGGCCGGCAACGAGGCTGCTCTGCTCGACGCCTGCCACGCTATCGAAGACTACTTCGGCTTCCCCAAGCCCAACGAGCTCGTCAAGAATGCAGAGGTGCCCGGCGGCATGTATTCAAACATGGTCGCACAGCTCAAGGCCCTCAAGGCCGAAGACCTTCTCGACGACGCCATGCGCCTGATTCCTATGGTTCGCCGCGACGCAGGTCTTGTGCCTCTGGTTACACCTACAAGCCAGATTGTCGGCAGCCAGGCCGTTTCTGTCGCTCTCGACCGCCGCAAAGGCAATCCCGACTATACGACCAAGTCAAACCAGTTTATTTCGCTCGTCAAGGGCGAATACGGTCACACGCCTGTCGCCATCGATCCCGCCTTCCGCGAGAAAATCACAGGCAGCCCCGTCGAAAAACCTTATGATGTAAGCTCTTACAAGAAACCCGATAATCCCGCACTCGCCGAATTTGGCGGTGTCAAGCTCGCCAAGAACAACGAGGAATATCTCCTGCTCGAGCTTCTTCCCAGCGTTGCCAACGGATTCCTGAAACGCCGTCGCGCCGAAGAGTTCGAGGCTTCGAAGGCCGCATCCGCTCCCGCCGACGTCAAGGTCGAGGAGGTAAAGACCGAGGAGCCTATTACCGGCGAGACTATAGCCGCTCCGATGGGTGGCCGCATCATCGAGATCAAGGTCAAGCCCGGCGACACAGTCAAAAAAGGTCAGGTCGTGCTGGTCTATGAGGCCATGAAGATGGAGAACGACGTTGTCGCTCCGTCAGACAAGACCGTCAAGCGCATCTTTGTCAAGCCTGACGAAGTTGTCGGAGCTGACGCCATTCTCGTCGAATTCGAGTAAGAATCATATTCTGAATATAAGTCGGAGATATGCCGGTTTCGGCGTATCTCCGACTTTTTTTCGTCTTTTTTGTAAAAAGTAGGGGCAAATATGTTGTAGTCATGACTATAAATGCTATTTTTGTAGCGTTAATAATTGCGTAGATGAAACTCATAGGCGTACATGTATCGTCGCAGCCCGATATTTCGGCCGCGCCGGCTGAGGCTCATAGCCTTGGCGCGCGCGCTTTTGCGTGTGACCTCTTTGATGCGACAGACTTCAGCCGTCAGCCGCTCGACGATGCTGTGGCCGATATGTTCGTGTCTGAGTGTCAGAAATATGGATACGGCCCTGATGCCATCCTGCCGCATTCGTCGTTTATGATTAATTTCGGTAATCCCGACAAGCGTAAAAACGCTTTTTCGCGCAAGATTTTCATCGACGAGATGCGCCGCTGCCGCCGGCTCGGCATCACGATGCTGAATTTTCACCCCGGCGCTCACCTTAAACGCATCGAGCCGTCTGACTGCCTCATGCTTATCGCCGACTCGATAAACCGCTGTCTCGAAGCCACCGAGGGTGTCAAGGCCGTTATCGAGAATACGGCCGGACAAGGTTCGGCACTCGGCTACACATTCGAGCAGCTCGCCGCAATCATCGACAAGGTCGAAGACAAAACGAGGGTAGGGGTCTGCATCGACAGCTGCCACGCCTTCGCCGCAGGCTATGACCTGTCGACGCCCGACGGCTACGATGCCATGTGGAGCGAGTTTGATGCTGCCGTCGGCTTCAGCTATCTATCGGCCATGCACCTCAATGACGCGCTGAAGCCGCTCGGCTCTAAGATTGACCGCCATGCTCCGATGGGGCGCGGGTTTATCGGCGAAGCGTTTTTCGCCCGGCTGATGGCCGATCGGCGCTTCGACGGCATGCCGCTGATACTCGAGACTCCCGACCCCGGGCTGTGGAGCGGCGAAATCGCCGCCCTGTATGCCATGACGCCGCAGTGACGACATGATTCTGAATAATATTTTTTGTAATTATATATTGTAGAGATTATACACATGAAAGACAAACCTAATTTAAGTTTTTGGAAGCTCTGGAATCTCAGTTTCGGCTTCTTCGGCGTACAGATTGCATACGCTCTTCAAAGTTCACAAGTGAGTCGCATCTTCTCGACTATAGGCGCCGATCCTCATGATCTGAGCTATTTCTGGATTCTTCCCCCCTTGATGGGACTTGTCGTGCAGCCTATCGTCGGTTCGGCGAGCGACCGCACATGGAACCGTTTCGGCCGGCGCCTGCCTTACCTCATCGTCGGTGCCCTCGTGGCCATAATCGTCATGTGCTTCCTGCCAAACGCAGGTTCGCTCGGTCTGTCTGTTTCCCAGGCGATTATCTTCGGTCTCGTGATGCTGATGTTCCTTGATACGTCAATCAATATGGCGATGCAGCCCTTCAAGATGCTTGTCGGCGACTTTGTCAACGAGAAACAGAAAGGTCTCGCATATTCGATTCAGAGTTTCCTCTGTAATGCCGGTTCGGTCGTCGGTTATATCGCTCCGATTGTCCTCGCCATGTTCCTGAGCAACACCGCCCCGTCGGGCGAAGTGCCTCCGACGGTGACATTCTCGTTCTACCTCGGCGCCGCCGTGATGCTGCTCTGCGTCATCTATACATTCGCCAAGGTCAAAGAGATGCCCCCCCACGAATATGCCCTCTATCACGGCATAAGCGAGAAGCCGGCCGACAAGAAAGACAACCCCGGCATGCTCAAGCTCCTTGTCAAGGCTCCCAAGGTCTTCTGGACCGTGGGCCTCGTGCAGTTCTTCTGCTGGGCCGCATTCCTTTATATGTGGACATATTCGACCGACGCCATCGCCAGCCATGCTTTCGACGCTCCGTCGATCGAGCAGGTGACCGGCATCTCCGTCAACGGCAGGAGCTATGACGACAAATATATATTCAACGACAAGACTCCCGTCATCATTGACGGCACTCTCGCTCTCGCCGGCATCGAGGTCGACGGCACGGTCGTCGAGCCTCAGGTCGTTGTCGTCGAGGGTGACACCGTCATCTCGGCCGGACGTGTCGTCTATGACAACGGCATAGCCCGCGTCTCGCCCGACAAAGGTCTGCTTGCCCGCGCAGGCAGCGTCATCTATGTCGACGGCGTCGAGACTCCTGTCAGAGAGAATGCCTACACCGTTTCTGAATTCTCGCGCGTCGTTCCCGGCACAGAGCTGACTCTCGCCCACATTGCCAAGGACGTCGACGGCACAGGCGACTATGTCCTCGAGCAGACAAGCACCATCGAGGCTTTCGGCCCCCAGGATCGCGTCGAGCTCAATTACAAGACCGTCCTCAACGCCGCCAGCGTCGAATATCAAAACGCCGGCGACTGGAACGGCGTCCTCCTTGCCATCCAGGCCATCGCCGCCGTGCTTTGGGCTGTTGTCCTCGCCGGTTTCCGCAACCGCCGTCTGGGCTATTCGCTTAGTCTTCTCATCGGTGCCGCCGGCTTCATATCGGTCTACTTTATCCACAACCACTACGCTCTCGGCGTAAGCTACGCTCTGATGGGCTGTGCGTGGGCCGCTATACTCGCGATGCCCTTCACTATTCTCACCAACGCGCTGTCGGGCAGCCATATCGGTACCTATCTTGGCCTCTTTAACTGCACTATCTGCATACCTCAGATTGTCGCTGCTCTCTGTGGCGGCCTTATCCTCCACTGCTTCCCGCCGGCAGCCAACGGCGCGCCTCAGACCGTCTGTATGCTCGTCGTCTCGGGTGTCCTTCTTGCCATAGCGTCGCTTGCCGTGTGGAATATCAAGGAGACTTTCGGCAGCCGCGAGTCACAGTCATAACATAGCACTTTATCATCATGGAATCAATCAGACAACTCTATAAAATCGGCAACGGTCCGTCGAGTTCCCATACCATGGGGCCGATGAAGGCCGCTGCCGGCTTCGCCGAAGCCACGCCCGGCGCAGCCCGCTACGAGGTGACACTCTATGGCTCGCTCGCCGCCACCGGCAAAGGTCACATGACCGACGCCGCCATCCTCGGCGTGCTTGAGCCGCTGGCGCCCGTCGAACTCGTCTGGAAACCCGACGAAGTCCTGCCATTTCATACAAACGGCATGAAATTCAAGGCCTTTGATGCCGACGGCAACGAGATGCTCGCCAAAACCGTCTATTCGATAGGCGGCGGAGACATTCTTGAAGAAGGGCAGTCGCGCGAGCCCTCGAAGTCAATCTATCCGCTCAACAAAATCAAGGATATACAGCAGTGGTGCGAGGAGAGCGGCCGCAGCTACTGGGAGTTTGTCGACCAATATGAAGACAGCGGCATCTGGGATTATCTCGCCGAAGTCTGGAGCGTCATGAAAGAAGCTGTCGAGCGCGGCATCGAAGCTGAGGGCGTGCTCCCCGGCGGTCTGGGAGTGCGCCGCAAGGCCGTGAGCTATTATGTCCACGCCGCCGGCTACAACAGTTCGCTCAAGAGCCGCGGTCTGGTATATGCCTATGCCCTTGCCGTATCAGAAGAAAACGCTGCCGGCGGACGCATCGTCACCGCGCCGACATGCGGTTCGTGCGGCATCGTCCCCGCCGTGCTTTATCATCTCCATACGTCGAAGAATTTCAGCGAGAAGCGCATCCTGCGCGCCTTGGCTACGGCCGGTCTCTTCGGCAATGTCGTTAAGCACAACGCCTCGGTCTCGGGCGCCGAAGTCGGCTGTCAGGGTGAGGTAGGTGTCGCCTGCGCCATGGCTGCCGCTGCGGCATCGCAACTCTTCGGCGGCACTCCGGCCCAGATTGAATACTCGGCCGAGATGGGCCTCGAGCATCACCTCGGGCTGACATGCGACCCGGTCTGCGGTCTCGTCCAGATTCCGTGTATCGAGCGCAATGCCTATGCCGCCGCCCGCGCCCTCGACGCCAATCTATATTCGGCCTTCTCCGATGGCAAACATTCGGTAGATTTCGACCGCATCGTCGAAGTGATGAAACAGACCGGCCACGACCTGCCCTCGCTCTACAAAGAGACAGCCAAAGGCGGCCTTGCCGTGATTAAATAGCAGATATAAAGGTTACTGATAATGTGCAGCGGCGGTGTAAAATCGGCGCTGCATTTATTTTGTGACTTTACGTAATTTATTATTAACTTTGTAAGTGCGTTAGAGTACGCATTTTATATTTATCAAGCGTTTTTGCTTATCCTTTACAGGAAATCGCCAGTTTCAAGACACGAAGGAGACAGCAGTTAAGACGCTCATGCTTGTCGCATGTCCGCCCCGCATAAGGGTCGATATACGGTTAGCGTGGGAGTGGGCTGTTTATTTCGTGTCAGGCGTTTGGCGATGCCTCTGTAAGATAGACAGAACAACATCCTACGCTTTTTTTATTTTTTATCGGTTGACACTGAGGATGAGTGTAAACATAAAAATTTTTTTATTACATTATGAAAAAGCATTTTTCTGTATTATCAATGTTTATTATTCCTTTTGTTGGTCATGCTGCCGATATTACCACAGTGATGGAGTTCGGAAGTGGTATTATAACAGGTGTCGCTGTAGAAGCCTATGACTCATATCTTCCATGTTGCATTAAAGCTGTTGGCTCTGATGTAACATTTACAATATATAATACTTCGGATTTTTCTGTCAAGGAAGAGTTTACTCTGCAGAATATAGGAGGAGGACTTGGTAACTATAAGACTTCCGATTGGAATGTCAGAGGTCTGTATGAAAGCGATTGGTTTACGACATGTGATAAAAATGGAGCTTGTATATATTTGACTAAAAATGTGTTTAACGACGATGATAACTGGGAAATTTTATTGCGGTTATATTCTGATGAAACCGGATATAATTATAAAGTAATGAATAATAAAGGAGAGGTCGTGACTACATTCTTATATTCAGATACCGGTCTATGGAGTTACGAAGAAGAAATTAAATATATGTTTTTCCCTGATAATAGCTATCTTTTAGTTGGTTCTTCAGATTCTGATAAGATTATATCCTTTAAAGGAAATGGCGCAGGCGTGAAACATGTGACTGCACTCTCAGGCTTGAATGTATATCCTAATCCGTTGCGCCGTGGCGAGTCGCTTACAGTCAGACTCCAGGAACAAGCCGGAGAAAACGCGATGTTGGTAATCACGGATATGGAGGGTCGTACAGTGTGCCGTCAGAAAATTGAAGCGGGTGCGACTTCTGCTACAGTTGAGGCCGGCATGCTATTCCCTGGGAAATACATATATACATTGATATCTCCGGATAAACAGCCTTTATCAGGTAAACTAATAGTTGAGTAACATCTGTTGGCGCTCTGTTGTATACAATGCGACTAAATTGTTGTCTGATTAATTGTGAAATTACGCAAAAAATGCTAAATTTGCAGCCAATTAGGCAAAATTATGCCGGCTGCGGCATGTGTCTGACATAATTCTGCCAAAACACACACTTTCTCCACATACACATTTCTCTCCAACAGGTATTTATTCAACCGCAAACAATTTATTATTCATAAAAACACAGTAAAAATCATTTAGTTTATGAGAGCCCACAAACTGGTATCGGCGACGATGCTACTCGGCATCGCGACGATGAGTTCTTGTATTGACAACGACTATGACCTGTCGGACATTGATTCGACAGTCCGCGTTGATGTCAATGATCTCGTGCTGCCGGTCAATCTTGACGACATCACACTGAAGAGTATTTTCAACATCAAGGAAGGCGACCGTGTGCAGATTGTCGACGGTCAGTACGCTTTTATCGAAGACGGCAGTTTCACTTCTGACGAAATCAAAATCAACGAGGTGAAAATAGCATCTCCCTATATCGCTCCCGTTGTCCAGACTATCAACACTGGCGTTGCTCCCGGCATGGGTGCCATACCCGGAGCTAAAGTCGAACTCGACATCCCCGAAAGCAAGTCTGATTTTTCGACGTCGTCTAATCTTGTGAGCGAATTCATCGTTTCGATAGACGATGTCAAGGTAGACTGCGATGTCACAATCTCGCTCGCTATCAAGGAGCTTGCCGGTCGCGTCAAATCGTTCGACGTCGCATCTATCTGCCTTCAGCTGCCGATAGGCATCGATGCCGTTCCCGAAACCGGCACTTTCGATAAAGAAACCGGCATTTTGACCGCAACCAACTTCAAGTCGGTCGGCAACACAGTTTCGATAAAGCTGAAAGTCACCGACATCGATTTCAACAAGGCCGACGTGCAATTTGATGCTGCGAAACGTCTCGTGACATTCACCGGTTTTTATTCAGTCAAATCGGGCCGTTTCGTGATTTCGACAGACGATGTGACCGGCTCGCTGCCGACATCGCTCACACTCGAGACACGCTATGCGATGTCTGATATCGATGTCAAGGCTTTCACAGGTGAAGTCCGTTATGATGTCGAAGGTACCGACATTTCTGACGTGAGTCTCACCGACCTGCCCGACATCCTCTCGCAGGAAGGCACAGATATCAGCATCGTCAATCCCCAGATTTATCTCGACGTCACCAACCCTCTGAGCACTTATGGTGTCAAAGCACGCACGGGCCTGGCAATCACTGCTTACGCTAAAGACAATACATCAAAAAAATACAGTCTCAACGACCCGTATTTCGTCATTCCCGGCGCGGCCTCGTCGCAGTTCTATCTCTCGCCCGAGACTGTCGGCAGCTTCTATCCCGGCTACAGCAATCCCGCGCACGTACCGTTCACTTCGCTCTCTGATGTGCTCAGCGGCAACGGTCTGCCCGAGCGTCTGGGCATCGACCTCGTCGACCCCTGTATGCCCACCCAGCCTGTCACTGATTTCCGCCTTGGCGTCAACCTCGGCAAAGTCGAAGGCAAATATACGTTCTATGCTCCTCTCGCTCTTGGTTCGGGTTCGCAGATCATTTACACCGAGACTGAAGACGGCTGGAGCAGCGATGATCTTGACCATGTGACAATCGAGACTCTTGTCGTCACCGCATCGGCTTCTTCCGACCTGCCTCTTGGTGTCGACGTGAGCGCTTATCCCATCGATGTCAACGGCAACCGCATCGGCAATGTCACTGTCGAAGGCGCCAGTGTAGCCGCCATGGCTGACGGACAGCCCATCGAAATCCGCATCACGGGCGAGATAAAAATGCTCGATGGCATCTGCTATACAGCCACTGTCAGGGCCGGCGACTCTGAACAGACACTCAAGCCTGACATGAATATCAAATTCTCAAACATCAGAGCCAAAGCAAAAGGCTATTATCAGAAAGAACTCTAAAGCTTCATCACAGCAATGAAAACTACAATTAAGACGATATTAGCCCTCATGGCTCTTGCCGTAGCGCCTGTTGCCGCTATGGCTCAGAATACACAGTCGGGATATTTTGTCGACGACTATACCTACCGCTTCCAGATGAATCCTGCGATGGGCAACAGCAAAAACTTCATCGGCATGCCCGCCCTGTCGAACGTCAACGTCGGCTTTGGCGGCAACCTCCATCTCAACAGCGTTCTCTATAATGTCAACGGCCGCACCACGACATTCCTCAATCCCGGTGTCAGCGTGGCCGAGGCCATGAGCGGTTTCAGCGATGTCAACAAAATCGGCACCGACATCAAACTCAATGTCCTTTCGGCCGGCTTCAAGGCTTTCGGCGGTTACAACACCGTCAGCATCAACGCCCGCGCCTCAGTCAACGCTTCGCTGCCCAAGTCGATATTCTCGCTGCTCAAGGAAGGCGTGTCAAACAGCATCTATGACATCAAGGACGTAAGAGCCAACGCCATCGGCTATGCCGAACTCTCGTTAGGCCATTCGCGTGACATCAACAAGCACTGGCGTGTCGGTGCCAATGTCAAACTCCTCGTCGGCGCAGGCAGCATGTCGGCCGACCTCACCGACGCATACCTCGAGCTCGGCACCGACAACTGGCGCGTCGTTTCTGACGGTCAGTTGCGTTCGAGTGTCAAAGGCCTGACATACAAACATGACGTAAACAAACACACCGGTCATGAATATGTCAGCGGCATCGACGTCGATGGCTCCGGAGTCAACGGCTATGGTCTCGCCCTCGACCTCGGTGCGGTCTACAAGGCCCAGTTCCTCAAAGGTCTGACCCTCTCGGCCTCACTTCTCGACTTCGGTTTCATCAGCTGGAAGAACGACATGCTCGCTTCGACCAACGGCCGTCAGGAATTCAACACCGACCGCTATACATTCAACGCCGACGATGACGCCGCGAACAGCTTCGAAAACGAATGGGACAAGATCCGCGACGACTTCTCGGCAATCTACGAGCTCAATGACATGGGCGATGCCGGCGGACGCTCTCAGATGCTTCACGCCACATTCAACATCGGCGCCCAGTATGAGTTCCCCCTCTACCGCAAACTGACCTTCGGTCTTCTCAACACAACGCGTCTCGCCGGTGAGTTCACCACCACCGACTTCCGCGTGTCGGCCAATGTCGCACCCTGCAAAATATTCTCTTGCGGCGCCAATATCGGCGGCGGCACATACGGCTTCAACTTCGGCTGGCTGATGAATCTCCATGTCACCGGCTTCAACCTCTTCCTCGGCATGGACCACACTCCCGGCAAACTCGCCAAACAGGGTGTGCCCCTGTCAAGCAACGGTTCGGTCAACCTCGGCATGAACTTCCTGTTCTAATCATAGCACAGATTAAATAAAATTTTTCCACAGCCACGCTCCAATGAGGAAGCGTGGCTGCGTGATTTCCGCCCAAGCCATTAAACTGCGGCCTCGCTCTCATCTTCGAGGCCGAGCTGTCAAATTTGTCCTTGTGCCGACGCCTCGCTGCCGTATGGAGCGAGGGCTTCAGTCCTCGCAGCCAACTCGCTGGTTCCAAAGGTTGAAGCCCTTGGTCCATATCGCCTGCAAGGCGATGATTTTACTGATAGCCGCGTAGGCCGAGGCGCTTGGGCGCCGGCCTGCGCGGTAAGAGCGATAATAGATTGATTGCGTTTGAAAAACGCAGACTTTCTTCCACAATTGACTAATTTGCCTAATTTAACAGACTTCCTCCTCGAAGCCTCGTAGAGGCGAGATTGTGACATAACCCGGCAGCAAAGCGTGCCGGAGGCACATTATTGTGCGAGAACCCCGTGCTTCAGCGCGGGGACGAGCAATAGAAGCAGCAAATTAGTCTCGGAGAGACGTCTAATATCTATGGAACTACGGCTTCAGCCGTAGTAGCCAACTCACTGGTTCCAAGGGCTGAAG
>CABUPJ010000007.1 GCA_902493335.1 uncultured Porphyromonadaceae bacterium | reverse complement strand
GCTCGCAGATGCGCGGAGTTCGCGACCGCGATTTCTTCATCTTCAGACTCGTCAAGCTATACGCCTGAATTTTTAACATACGCTTCGAAGCATTTTAACAAATGCACCGGCTTTTCGGCTTGAGCCATTAAAAATAAGATTTGTCGCTTTTTGGGGTGGAAATTTATGTGATTTACCGGATATAGACGTTTGATTTCGCAAAAGTATACAATAATTTTTAATAACAGTTATTTTATCGTAAAAAAATAACGCCACGGTATACTTTTTGAAACAAATTCCACGACTTTTTTAACAGATACTGTTAATTTTTTCAGTCTGACCGCCTCAAAACCCGCTTCCCGTGCGCCCTCCGCCGCCACCACCGCCTCCTAAGCCAATGCACAATCAGACAAGATCGGTAGTGCCGCGTTAGGCGACAGGGAACTACGGCTTCAGCCGTAGTGGCCAACGCGCTGAATGCAAGGGCTGAAGCCCTTGCTCCATGCCGCCTGACACGCCCGGCTATCAGTAAAATCATCGCCTTGCAGGCGATTTTTTTGCGTTTACGCTCTTTCTGCCTAAAAAATCTTATGTTCTTCTGTTCATGATTGTGCATTGTGAATTGTGCATTGTACATTGATTAATTGTTCATTTATTCGTAATTTTGCAGTTGCTATATAACTGACAGAATTTTGCAATGGCATCGAATGCTTTGATCATACTGCTTCTCATTGTGCTCTTCTACGCCGCCTTCACGGGTTTCAGAAAGGGCTTCGTATCGCAGATCGGCCAGCTCGCCGGCCTTATCGGCGGCATAATCGTCTGCCGCATCTACGGCGACACATTCGCCGCGTGGCTCGCCGGAAAAGACCCCGAGGCCGCCGTGACGACCGTATATGTCATCGCATATATCCTGCTCTTCATACTCGCCTACGCCATCATACGTCTGCTCTTCAGCCTTGTCAAAGGCCTGATTCACCTTGTCGCCCTCGGCTGGGCCGACCGTCTGGCCGGCGCCCTGTTCAAGATTGTCAAATGGCTGTTTATCGTCAGCTTCGCTTATAATCTCTGGCTGACAATCAGCCCGACATCGACCCTCAAGGGCGACCGCACGATGGTCAGGGTAGAGAAGACCCTGCGGGCTTTCGCCCCCGAAGTGCTCGGTATGGTCAAAGACAAAACATCGGGCGACTGATCGGTGTTATACATTAAATTAAAACCAAATGGACAACCGCAACAACGACAGCAAAACCGGCAATGACATCATAAGCGACGTCACCGGCTCGGAATATAAATACGGCTTCGTCTCCGATATCGACAGCGACATCATCGAGCGCGGCCTCAACGAAGACGTCGTCAGGCTTATTTCCCGGAAAAAAGGAGAACCCGACTGGCTCCTCGACTTCCGCCTCAAGGCCTACCGCTACTGGACGACTCTCGAGATGCCCCGCTGGGCGCATCTCGACATCCCCGACATCGACTATCAGGCAATAAGCTACTATGCCGCCCCGAAGAAAAAAGAAGGGCCGAAGAGCATCGACGAGGTCGACCCCAAGCTCATCGAGACGTTCAACCGTCTGGGCATTCCCCTCGAAGAGCAGAAAGTGCTCTCCGGCATGGCCGTCGACGCCGTGATGGACTCGGTGTCGGTCAAGACCACACACCGCGAGAAACTCGCCGAGATGGGCATCATCTTCTGCTCCTTCAGCGAGGCCGTCAGAGACTATCCCGATCTGGTCAGAAAATATCTCGGCAAAGTGGTGAGCTACCGCGACAACTTCTTCGCCGCCCTCAACTCGGCTGTCTTCAGCGACGGCTCGTTTGTCTACATCCCCAAAGGCGTGCGCTGCCCGATGGAGCTGTCGACCTACTTCCGCATCAACGCCTCGGGCACAGGTCAGTTCGAGCGCACCCTCATCGTCGCCGACGATGACGCCTATGTCAGCTATCTCGAAGGCTGCACGGCTCCGCAGCGTGATGAAAACCAGCTCCATGCCGCCATCGTCGAAATCATCGTCGAAGAGCGCGCTGAAGTCAAATACTCGACCGTCCAGAACTGGTATGCCGGCGACCGCGACGGCAACGGCGGCGTCTACAACTTCGTCACAAAACGAGGTCTCTGCCGGGGCGACTACTCCAAACTGTCATGGACCCAGGTCGAGACCGGCTCGGCCATCACATGGAAATATCCCGGCTGCATTCTCGCCGGCGAAGGCTCTGTGGGCGAGTTCTATTCGGTCGCCGTCACAAACAACCGCCAGCAGGCCGATACCGGCACGAAGATGATACACATCGGCAAAAACACCCGCTCGACAATCGTCTCCAAAGGCATCTCGGCCGGACACAGCCAGAACTCATACCGCGGCCTCGTCAGCGTGGCCCCTCAGGCGTCGGGCGTCAGAAACTATACCCAGTGTGATTCGCTGTTGCTCAGCGACACCTGCGGCGCCCACACATTCCCCTATATCGACGTCAAAAACGACACCGCCGTGGTCGAACACGAGGCCACGACGTCAAAGATATCCGAAGACCAGCTCTTCTACTGCAACCAGCGCGGCATACCGACCGAAGAGGCCATCGCCCTCATTGTCAACGGCTATGCCAAGGAGGTCATGAACAAATTGCCCATGGAGTTTGCCGTCGAGGCGCAGAAACTGCTCTCGATCACTCTCGAAGGCACCGTCGGTTAAACAAACAGAATAAACACAAAACAATGGAAGATATACTTTTAAAAGTCGACAACCTGCATGCCGGCATCGAAGGCAAAGAGATACTCAAAGGCATCAACCTCGAGATACATCCCGGCGAAGTCCACGCCATCATGGGGCCCAACGGCTCGGGCAAAAGCACCCTTTCAGGTGTCCTCGCCGGCGACCCGCGTTTTACCGTCACCGCCGGATCGGCTGATTTTCATGGTGTCGACCTGCTGTCGCTCTCACCCGAAGACCGCTCTCACGAGGGCCTTTTCCTCTCGTTCCAGTATCCCGTCGAGATTCCCGGCGTGTCGATGGTCAACTTCATGCGCGCGGCCGTCAACGCCAAGCGCAAATATTTCGGCGAGGCTCCCCTCTCGGCCGGTGAGTTCCTAAAGATGATGCGCAAGAAACGTGAAATCGTCGAGCTTGACAACAAACTCGCCTCGCGCTCGGTCAACGAAGGCTTCTCTGGCGGCGAGAAGAAACGTAACGAAATCTTCCAGATGGCAGTCCTCGAGCCACGCCTCTCGATACTCGACGAAACCGACAGCGGCCTCGACATCGACGCCCTGCGCGTCGTCGCCGGCGGCGTCAACCGCCTCAAAAGCGACAGCAACGCAACCATCGTCATAACCCACTACCAGCGTCTGCTTGACTATATAAAACCCGACTTTGTCCATATTCTCTATAAAGGCCGCATCGTCTACTCCGGAGGCCCCGAGCTGGCCCTCGAGCTCGAAGAACGCGGCTATGACTGGATCAAGCAACTGGCCGACAACGAATAAGCGACTAAAATCATGCAGAATAATTCACTGACACAATATATCGAGCTGTTCGACCACAACCGTGAGGCCATCGAGTCACACTCGCCCGCGGCGATGAACAGACTCCGCCCCGGCGCCCTGTCGGCCCTCCATCGGTTCGGCCGGCTGCCCGTCAAAGGCGACGAAGGCCACAGCGTCATATCGCTCGACGCGATGTTCGCCCCCGACTTCGGCGTCAATGTCAACCGCGTGCCCTTCGCCGTCGATGTCGCCGCGTCGTTCCGATGCGACGTCCCCAATCTGAGCACACTGCTCGGCGTCGTCGTCAACGACGCCTTCCGCCCGACCACGACCCTGACGGCAAACCTGCCCGAGGGCGTCACCGTCATGTCGCTCGCCGATGCGGCCGCGACCCGGCCCGAACTGGTCGGGCCTTATCTCGGCCGCATCGCCGGCAATGACAGCGCCGCCACCGCTCTCAACACCCTGCTGATGCAGGACGGTGTCTTCATTCACGTCGCCGACGGCGTCCGCCTCGAAAAGACCATTCAGATTGTCAACATCTTCAACGCCTCGGCCCCGATGATGGCCGTGCGACGCGTGCTCGTTGTCGCCGGACGCGACTCGCAGGTGCGTCTGCTCTTCTGCGACCACACCCAGAACGCAGGCATCGACTCGCTCGTGTCGCAGGTCGTCGAAATCTCGGCCGCCGAAGGCGCCACTGTCGACTACTATGACCTCGAGGCCACCGACAGCGCCAACTCGCGCCTGTCACAGCTATACGCCCGTCAGCAGCGCGGCAGCCGGCTGACTGTCAACGGCACGACACTCAGCTGCGGACACACGCGCAACGAATACGTCATCGCCGTGGCCGACCGCTGCGACACCGAACTCGTCGGCATGGTCATCGCCGACGGCGATCAGGTCGTCGACAATGCTTCGTCTGTCTTCCACAACGCCGACCACAGCCACAGCCGTCAGACCTTCAAATATATTCTGTCTGACAGCGCCCGCGGCGGCTTCGAGGGGGCGATACGCGTCGACGCCGACGCAGCCTTCACCGAGGCCTACCAGACCAACCGCAATCTCCTCGCCTCCGAAGACGCGCGCATGCATACCGCCCCCCAGCTCGAAATCTACTGCGACGAGGTCAAATGCAGCCACGGCGCGGCCACCGGACAGCTTGACCAAAACGCCCTGTTCTACATGCGTTCACGCGGCATTCCCCTCGACGAGGCCCGGCGCATGCTCATGGAGTCGTTCATGTCTGACATCATCGACACGATACGCCTCGACGGCCTTCAGGACCGTCTCCGCCATCTTGTCGAACGACGCCTCGGCGGCCGCCGGCTTGACTGCGGCGAATGTAACACATGTAAATAGACCACAGCTATGGAAAACGACAGGATATACGCCTACGACGTTGAAAAACAACGCGAGAAGTTCCCGATACTGCGGCGCACGGTCAACGGCCGCCCATTGGTCTACCTCGACAACACGGCCACGACACAGACACCCCGTGCCGTCGTCGATGCCGTCGTCGTCATGTATTATGACAAGAAAGCCAACGTCCACCGTGGCGTCCACACACTCTCTCAGGAGGCAACAAACGCCATGGAAGCCACCCGCAGCCTCGTCCGCGAATTTATCAATGCCGGTTCGACCGAAGAAATAATCTTCACCCGGGGCACCACCGAGTCGATTAACCTCGTGGCCTCGAGCTACGGGCAGCTCCTCGACGATGGCGACGAGATAATACTCACCGTCATGGAGCATCACTCCAATATCGTCCCCTGGCAGCTGCTACAGTCGCGTAAGAACGTGACAATCAAGGTCGTGCCAATCAACGGGCGCGGCGAGCTCGATCTCGGCGTCTACCGCAGCCTATTCACCGACCGCACGCGTCTCGTCTCTGTCGCCCACGTCTCTAATGTCCTCGGCACCGTCAACCCCGTCAGAGAGATGATAGCCTATGCCCACTCGCGCGGAGCCGTCGTTCTTGTCGACGGAGCGCAGGCCGTGGCTCATCTCAGCGTCGACGTCGCCGACCTCGACGCCGACTTTTATGTCTTCTCGTCCCACAAGATGTACGGCCCGACGGGCATCGGCATCCTCTACGGCAAGCGTCAGCTGCTCGAAGCCATGCCACCCTATCAGGGAGGCGGCGAGATGATAGGCCATGTCAGTTTTGCCGGCACCACCTGGGCCGCCTTGCCTTATAAGTTCGAGGCCGGCACACCCGACTTCGTCGATGCGTCGGCCATGTCGAAAGCCATGGAATATATCAGATCGCTCGGCGTAGAACGCATCGCCGCCCACGAAGACAGCCTCCTCGATTATACTACAGCTCAGTTGCTCACCATCCCCGGCATGAGGATATTCGGCACAGCCGAACACAAATCGGCCATCATATCATTCCTTATCGGCGACGCCACGCCTTTCGACACCGGCATGCTGCTCGACCAGCTCGGCATCGCCGTCCGCACAGGCCACCACTGTGCCCAGCCCCTGATGGAATCTCTCGGCATCGAAGGCACCGTCCGGGCCTCATTCGCCCTCTACAACACTTTCGACGAAGCCGACCGTTTCATCGCCGCCGTCCGCCGCGTCGCCGCAATGCTCACATAACAGATATCCACGCCATAACCTTAACCTGCTGATACCGATATAATAATGCTGATTTCACCCGAACACCTGCTGATACAGATAGAGACAGCCATGGACAACGACCCGCGCATGCCGATAGACAGGCGCGTGAAAGAGGGCATCACTATCCGTGACCGTTTCATGGACTCTGAAAGCAAAGAGCAACAGAACGTTTTCAACATCACATTCTACTATTTTTTAGCCGGGAAGCTGGCGTCATGGAACTCTGACCACCGGCTTGACCGCCAGATATTGGAATGCTATATCATGATGCTGAGGTTCTGCGTCAGCGTCCGCGACTACGGCACCATGGAGGATGTTTGGGAAGAGATAACCGACTTTTACCTCCAGATTCCCAACCTGACTTACGGCGAGATTGAGACAAAAGTTCCTGAAATCGCCGATTTATATATGATAGCAGACTTGCCATATTGCTGCTACAGCTGGCTGGAGACATACCTCTACTACATGTCGTCGGTTTTGAAGACCCATGCTCAATATGACCGGATAAAAGCCGTCAGATATATGGATGTGTTCTTGAAATTACACAGTGACCGCGGTTGCAAAGGTTCTGACGCGATTTTTCGCCAGATTGCCGGGTTCGCGCAGACACTTCTGCCGCGCACCGACCTGATAAGCTATGGCATCGACGGAGTGCTATAAACCTAACACACATATAATGAAGCCTTACGACCCGAAAACCGGTGACTATATAATATGGATTGAAGCGGTCAGAGATACAGCTGACGAACAGTCGGTCCACATTTACAAGTTCAATGCCCGATACATCATTGCCGGCGGCAAAATCGACCTCCCAGACGACCCTGACATCAGACTCGAATTTGTCAGGCTTTCAGACGACCCGACTGTCATTCCATCCTCGATGCTGCTGCGCCTCAACGGCGAAGAAATCTGGGTTAACGGCGGTTTGGGTCAGACTCATTATGTGAAACGCTATAGCTATTGGATCAACATCCAGTATCTGTGCGTCATCACCCCTGACGAAGCGTTAGCCCGATTTGAGAGTTTCTTCGAAAACCGCGGCGGCGATAACATCCGCTATGCCATCAGAGCGCTTCAGCGTAGCGTTGAGGTAGCCTGCGACAGCGGACATCCTTGCCTTTGCCTGCTTCGGGGCTTGACTCCCGATGCCTTTGGCTGGAGCAAATCCGGGATAGCCGACTTGGAAGAATACCGGTATAATCTGCGCGAGGGCATTTCGTGCGGAGCCCTCGCGCCGGACGATAGTTTCGGTTGGAGACTGCTCGGTCACGTACTTTCTATTAAAAGCCTTCCCGAACTTATCCCTGACAGCGAGCTGTTAGAGCGACTTCTCAACGATGCGATCGAGCATAGCGGTGATTCCTCGACCCGCAATCTCGCAAAAAGACTGAAAGCGACCTTAAGCCGATAAATAAACCGATATGTCCGCGCAATCGCGTCAGGCGCTATGGAACTACGGCTTCAGCCGTAGTAGCTAACGCACTGGTCTACAAGAGATGAAGGCGATATAGAGCGAGAGTTTAGTAGGGCCGGGCGATTGCGCAGCCGCATCAGAACGATGTGGAGCCCCCTTCGCAGAGCCGCGTTAGCGGCGATAGTTCATTAGGCACGTACGAGGCGCAATGTGCCGAAGTGCGTGTATAGTAGCCCTTCCGAGCGTGAGAGCCGCATAGCGGCGACACTGACAGCGCTATGGAACTACGGCTTCAGCCGTAGTAGCTAACGCACTGGTCTACAAGAGATGAAGGCGATATAGAGCGAGAGTTTAGTAGGGCCGGGCGATTGCGCAGCCGCATCAGAACGATGTGGAGCCCCCTTCGCAGAGCCGCGTTAGCGGCGATAGTTCATTAGGCACGTACGAGGCGCAATGTGCCGAAGTGCGTGTATAGTAGCCCTTCCGAGCGTGAGAGCCGCATAGCGGCGACACTGACAGCGCTATGGAACTATGGCTTCAGCCGTAGTAGCCAACACGCTGGTTTGCAAGAACTAAAACTATTGCTCCATACCCCCGGACCGACTCAGGCCGGAGGCTTGAAATTTTGTTCCGCGGGCGCCCGCGCCCGTGGGAAGATGCCCCGGCAAAACCCATCAACCCGCCGGGGTTGAACCACCATTTGCGCCTTACCTTAATAACCTTAAGACCTTAATGACTTTATCGCCGTATCGATGGATATTCCACCACTTTATCGCCTGCAAGGCGATGACTTTACTGATAGCCGCGTAGGCCGAGGCGCATAGCGCCGGCCTGCGCGGTAGCAGACGCCCGCAAACAAAGCGTCTGCAAGACGCTGACCATCCCTGCAACACAAAAAACGTATGTTCTATCATACTACAGCTTTATATATACCTGGAAGTCAGCTGATTGAAGAATGTTGTAGTATAACCTTGAGTTGCCGTTTGGACGGCATAGGGACTTCTGTTCTTGATTGTGCATTGAATAAATTATGCATAAAAGAATCCCGGCTTCTGAAGTTCAGAAAACCGGGATTCTCTCGTAGTCTTACCAGGATTCGAACCTAGACAGACAGAACCAAAAACTGTAGTGCTACCATTACACCATAAGACTATCCTGTGCCCAACCGGCCGGATGGTCGGCTAAAGCGTTGCAAAGTTATAATATTTTTGTCAAACGACCAAGCGACAAGTCATTTATCGCCGAAAAAACTGCCGTTGAAGCCTAAATGTCAGTCAAGCACGACAATCTCGGCGCTGTCGCTGACGCCAAATCTGCCGTCGACATTCAGATAGCAGCGTGCGCGATAGACGCCCGGTGCGACTTTAGCGCCATCATTGTCGTCGAGTGACCAGCGGTAAGGCATGACGGCGTTGTCGACCGATTTGACCGGATGGCCGGCGATGTCCTCGATTACGAGGCGCACTGTCGGCTGTCGTGAGCTGTCATAGACAAGAGTCAGTTCGGCCTCTTCGTCCGCTTCGCGTTCATATACCTCGAGCGTGGCCGCGAGAGGTTCGTTCACGACGATAAAATCTATGCTGCGGCTGCTCTTGACGCCGTCATTGTTAAATGCAGTCAGGGTCAGGGTATGGCGGCCATCTGTCACTTCGCTCACATCGAGACTGAAAGTCGTCGGCTTGCCGGCCTCGACGATGTCGAGAGTTTCGGTCAGACCATCGAGCCGGCGTTTGCCGTCGAGTATCAGCGACACGCCGCCGCCGATGCCCTCGGTTCTGACATCGAGCCCTGATGCGGATGCCATGATTTCACCGTAGACGGTGAAGTCGCCGCTGACGACGTCGCCGTTGGCAAAGTCGCTGTTGTCGATATAGAGCGCTGTGATTTCAGGCGCTGTCGGGTCTGTCGTTCCCGGTATATGTTCTGTCGATGCGGTTATTGTCAGCCCGTTATAGACTGTCGTTGCCGACAGACCGTTGTCGGTCACAGCCGTTGCCACGATGCGGTTTGAGACACCCGGACGCTGGGGGTAGGGAAGTGACAGCGATATGTCGAAATGTCCGCCGGATACACGGCCCCGTGCTGACGCGAGTATATATTCGTCATGCTCGACAGGCAGATTGTTTTCGCCTTTGTCATTGTCTTTTATCACGGTGTAGAGTGTCTTCGGTCCGTCGTAGACGGTGATGTAGATTTCGCCGTCGAAATCCTCGTCGACTGCGTCGCCGTCGACAACAGAGCCTGTGAGAGCCAGAGTGCCCGGCGCGGTGAGTTCAGACGCCCCGCCACATACGTCATCGAGCTTTATCGAGCGGTTGTGGGCCGCCAGAGGCACTGCCGGGTCGCCACAGAGATTATAGCACATCGTGTTGACCGCCAGACCGAAGCCTGCGTTGCTTATTGTCGCGTTATATGCCGTTCTGAACAGATCGCCGATAGTCATGCCGGCGTCTGCGCTTGCATAACATTCAGCCATCTTGATATTAAAAGGCTGGTTGTAGTTCATGAAAACCTCGCGACACGAAGTGACGACTCCGATCATGCCGCCGTGCTCTTCGTCAAAGAACGCGTCGGCGAGGGTCTTTGTGCGCCGGTCGAAATCGAAAGTCGAACAAGTGGCGAGCATTGCCATCGGCGAGACGTCATATCTGGTCTTTTCCACATCTGACATGCTCCATAAGTTTTCGCCCGTAAGGTCATGGCTGCGTGAATGGCCGGCAAAGGTTACATATCCCGCGCCGCGTCGCAGAGCCGATGTCATAGTCGCTCTGGCTGCGACCGCACTCTTTTTTTCCCAGGGATAAATCAGATTGTGTATCTGCACGAACCCTATGGAGCCGTTGAGGGCTTTCATGCTCTCGATTAATTCGAGGCTCTGATTGAGATGTGCGTTATCGTCTCCGTCGTCACTCATCATAATGGCTGTGCCATAGGCGAGGGCGCGGTCTGTCGACGTCAGATGGCGTTCGATCTTACGGTTGACCGCCGCTGCCACGCCTGTCGAATAGACCGGTATGCGGCCGATGTTGACGTCCATCGTCTCATAGTACTGACGTGCATTATTATAGCTGTCTGAGAGTTTCACGAAATAGGTGTCGGCTGTGTAGTTTGACGACGCGTCATAGGCGCAGCTCTCGAGGTCGGTCTCATAAGCGATAAGACTTTCGAGACCGCCGGCGACACCGTCGCGGTTGTCCCAGTGAGAGGGTCCGTAGAGCAGCACATGTTTCAGCCGTCCCGCGCCGCGGTCATAGAGCATCTTGATAAAACGCTTGTAGCCCATGGCCGACCGTGTGCCGGATGAAAATTCATTGAAAATGTCAGCCTGCTCGACAACGGCGACGTCAAGGCCGTGGCGGCCGTGTATCGCCGCAAGCTCACGCGCCTGACCGACAAAATCACCCGTCGTGATGATGACCATCTCGGGGGTCGGCATACCGTGAAGGTTGCTTGCCCTTACCTCGCCGGCATATTCGGGCTTCATGAAGTCGCCCCCTGCGCGGAAGGCTATATATTTCATGACGGCAGGAGTCGAGCCGCTGTTGCGCACCATCGTCTTCGCGGATGATGCGTCATAGACCACGTCGAGAGGCTTGACGGCGGCCACGTCGCTTATGTCCCAGACATAGACGTCGGCGTCACTCTCGGAAATGGCAAAAGTTATAGTCTGGGCATACCGTAGTTCGAGAAAGTCGCGGTCGCCCAAACGGTTGAGACGCGGATAACAGAAGCTTGCGCGGTCGACGGCCACATAGTCTGCGTCGGTCGACTCGTCGAGCGTGAGGCCGAAGCCGACCGTTTCGCTGCGGCCGACAAGTGCGTCTGCCGATGCCGCCTCGACCTGTATGTATCCTTCGGCTGAGTTATAGTAGCGGGTCTCGCCCCTGATAGTCTGCGCCGAACCTTCGCGTCTGAATTTTTCCTTGAAGGCCTCGGGGATGTCGATGGCCAGTTTCGTGTTCCCGTCTTCGTTGTGGGCGCCGAAGTTATATTTGAAGATACCGTAAGGCGGCAGCGCCGACGTGATATGGAAATCGGTTATTTCAAAACTGTAGACACGGCGCTCTCCGGGATTCATCGGAGTATCGTGAAACACACCTCCGCCGTTGCCGGGGTTGACAATATCGTTCTCTATCACCACCGCCGACATATGGTGGTCTGATGCGTTTGACTGGACGACACCCGCCCTGACGCTGCCGCAGGGTGTGCCGCCACCGTCTTCAGTGATGAAATAGTAACCGTAGCGGTCATATATATTGCGGCTTATGTCGAGACTTGACAGCGACCGTGACCGTGAAGTCAATACACCCTCGCCGTAAAATATGATGCCGTCGTCCCGGCGCATCGTCGCCGTCGGACGGACATCGTCGGGCAGATCGGCGTCAAACGTCTCGGTGTAGAGACGTGAACCGCCGTAGCCGTATACCGTCACGCGGGACGGATTGTCGAAGCCCCATTCGGCCAGTGTTTCGCGGTCAATCTTGTAAAGGCCGTTCCTGTCGACTCTTATCTTGACCCAGCGGCCTTCCGACAAGGCCGAGCGGTCGGCATAATATGACGCGTCGTAGCCATACACGGCGACAGCCGACATCAGGAGACTGGCAGTCACAATATTTTTCAACCTTATCTTCATAACATTTTCGATTTTAACGATACAGGTGCGGATGAATGTGTGTTATTTTATTCTGAAGTCGAGACATTCGGTCCCGTTTATTTTTGTTTTAATCTCGCCGGCGGCATCCTGCGCGGCGATGTCAAGGCTGTGGCCGGCGAAGACAAGTATATCGCCGGTCTTGAAAGTCATGTGACACGACAGCGCCGCTATAGCCTTGTCAACACCGAGGTCGCCGAGAGTCACCGACGCCGACAGACCGTTGGCGCCGTAGTCGAGCCGCGTCGTTGCGTCGCGTTCACCGAGTGTCAGCCATGAGCCTTCTATGAGGCAGTTGTCGCGGGCCATCATTACCTCGGGAGCTGTCCACGGCGACGACGCCCATTCGGCAGGTATGCAGATGCCGACAGCCGATGCCGAGTCGTAATACCGCGACGCGAATTTTTCTTTGATATGGAAACCGAGGCGGCTTATCTTTATCGCCGGGCAAATCTTGATGCTCCATTGCGAGGCGTCATCGAGAAACAGAGGTTTGTTACAGCGCAGCAGTGCCGAGTCGGCAATCAGCCTCATCGTATCGCCGCCGAGCAATATCGCTTTCATTTGACAGCCCCCATGCGGTTATACATCACCGCCAGATGTGAATAGATCGATGTGTTTGTCACCACTACACCGTCGCGCACCCTGATGCGGTAAGGCGTGAAATTCCACAGACTGCGGATGCCTGCGTCCATCATCATGTCAGCGACAGCCTGCGCGCTTTCGACCGGCACAGTGACGATGCCTATGTTGACGTTGAGGCGTTCGACAATCGCCCTGAGGTCGTCGGGCGAGTAGACCTCGATGCCGTTGATAGACGTTCCTATCAGCTCGGGCGACACATCTATGCCGGCTACGATCCTGAGGCCGTAGCGTTCCAGACCTCTGTCCTGCATCAGAGCGCCGCCCAGGCTGCCTGTGCCGACGATGACAGCGTTGTGTGACTGCATGAAGCCGAGAAACTCGCGCAGAGCCTCTTCGAGCGACGCGACCTCATAGCCGATGCGCGTCTTGCCCTTGATGTTGAGAAACGACAGGTCTTTTGCAATTTGTGACGAATCGACAGCAAGCTCCTCGGCTATTCTGGTCGACGAGACATACTCCACCTTGTCCTTGTGGAGGATGCTGACATAGGCCAGATACCACGGGAGGCGTCTGAGCGTAGGCTCAGGCAGAAGATCTTGTGACCGTGACGCGCGATTTTCGTTCATGACTGCAAATTTACAACAATTTTCCCAAAATCCCGCAACTCCTTAACATTTAATCATCGGCAACGGCTGTGTCTCGACTTATTCGGCGGTGACGGCGATTTTGCGGGAGTCGGTCTCGTAGTGCTCGCCGTCGGTGCTGATCGATGCGCGGTAGACATAGATGCCGCGCTTGACGCGGGCGCCGCTTTGGTCGGTCAGATCCCAGCTGACGGGCGACGAGAGATACATGTCGCTCATGCCGCGGCTGGTGTCGCTCCAGACGAGTTTGCCGTTGAGGTTATAGACCGAGACGGTGACTGTCAGCAGGTTGTTGGGACGGTTGTGGACGAGGTAGAAATTGGCGCGGACCGATGCCGGATTGGCGTCGCTGTAGATGTCGTAGATCTTGGGACGGATGGTGCTGTCGACGACGAAGTCAATCTCTTTTGTGGCCGAGTTGGTGTGGGTGTCCCAGACGCGCAGCATTATCGTGTGGGGGCCGTCGGTGAGGTCGCTCAGGGGGTAGGCTATCTCGCCCGAGGCGCTGCCGTCGGCCGAGGGGGTGAAATAGTAGGGCACGTCGTTGTAGCTGCGGTTGCCGTCGAGCGTTATCGTCATCTGATGACCGATGCCGGCGGTCGAGAGGTTGAGGCCGACGTTGTCGCTGATGCGGGCGATGACCATCGGGTCGGCATTGACGCGGTCGCCGCTGACGAATGTCGGATGGTTGATGACAAGGCTTTCGATCACAGGCGCCGTGTCGTCGGCTTCGGCCTCTTCGTCAAGACCGTAGACATAGAAGTCGCGGCAGACGCCGACAGCCGTGTTGTCTGACGCGGTGGCATACATGTTGATCGTGGCCTCGCGGAAGTTATCGGCTATCTCGGAGGGGGTCGCGACGGTGATTTTGAATTCGCCGCCGGTGACTGTCGTAGAGCCCGAGTATAGCTTGTCGCCGTGGACTTCGAAGGTGATGGCTTTGCCGTCGCCGTTGCCGTTGGATGTCACCGAGCGGTCGGCGTCATAGATGTCGATGCCGACGGTGCCGTTGAAGCCGTCGAGCTTCGTGCCGTCGGGTGATTCGATGTGACCGGTGAACTCGACGATGCTGCGGGCGGCGATGACGATCTGCTCGTCGCCTCCGACGGGTTTGCCGTTGATGCTGTCGAGCACCACGATGTTGTCGGGTGTGACGGGACGGAGGGCCGGGTCGCCCATGAAGACGTAGCGGAGGCGGTTGGGGTTGCTGCGGTGTTCGCCGCGGCTGTTGCGGATGTCGTTTTTGGCGCGGCGGTATATCTCGCCGGCGGCCATCAGGCGGCCGTCATCGTCGCGTCGCGCGAGGGCGCGGCCCATGGCCTCGGAGAAGAATCCGTTGTCGGTGATATACACTGGACGGGTGGCGCTGATCATGCCGACGGCGCCGCCGTAGCGCTCGAAGAAGAGGAGCTCGCCGCCGCTGACGGTGTTCGAGTCCCAGCGGAGGAAGTCGCAGGTGGCGGCGTAGATGTAGGGCAGACGTGTGAGATACATCTCGTTGAGGTCGGTGAATGTCAGCTGTTTATCGTGGGTCCAGGCGTGGTTGTTGGCGTGGCCGGCGAAGCACCACCACACGACGCCCTCGTTGAGGTAGCGGAACATCTCCTCGCGGGCCAGAGGATAGGCGCCGCCCGATTTGGTATAGGCGTCCATGTAGACTTTCTGGATGATATGCTGCTGTCCTTCTGTGGCTTCGATGGCTTTGACAAGCTTCTCGGCCTGTTCGAGGTGGACGCCGTTGTCTTCGTCGTCGGCGAGCATCATGATGCGGTTTTTCCATGCTCCGTCGCGTGTGTCGGCGGCGTAGCTGTAGATCTTGTCGACGGTCTGAGCCGCTTCCGAGGCCGAGGTGACGGGTATGCGGCCTACGGCAATCGAGAGGTCGTCGAGGCCCATGTCGCTGCCGCTGTTGTCTTTGAGCATGGCGATGAAGTCGTCGGTGTTGAAGCCGTCGTTGTCGTTGAGCGAGTAGCGCATCGTTCTTACCTGCCATGCGGGAATGGTCTGGATGCCAAGTTTTTTAACCGCAGCCGACTGATGGCGCTCGTCGTAGGTCGTGCGGGCCATGATTAGTGCGTAGCGCAGAGGCGTGTCTGAAGCCGCGCCGCGGTCGTAGAGCATCTTGAGGTATTTGCGGAGGGCCGAGACGTCGGGCATGCCCGAGGCAAACTCGTTGTAGACCTGAGCGACGTCGACGACCTTGACCTTGAGGGCGTCGCGGCTGTTGCGGTGATATTCGGCGATGCGTTCGGCCTGGGCTTTCCACGCCGGATGGGTGAATATGACCATATTGACCGGCTCTTCGCCGTGGAGGTTCTGATTGTTGACGGCCGACACGAAGGTCGGGGCCGGGATATTGGCGTCGCTGCGCCAGGCGACATAGCTGCGCAGGCCCGAGTAGGGGTTTGTCCAGACTGCGCGGCCGCCGTCGCTGCCCGTGGCGAGCGTTCTGACGGCCGAAGGTTCGGTGACATCCCAGACGGTGACGCCCGAGGCGTCGGCTCCCGAGAGGTCGAGCGAGAGGCCGGTCGAGCGCTGGCGGAAGGCGATGTGGCCCGCGGCGGGGAGTTTCAGCTCGCGCTGGTAGTTGACGCTGATATAGTTGAGCCAGGCGCTGTAGACGACCGTCGAGGCTTTGTGGGTGACGGTGAGGTCGAGGCGCTGGCCGTCGACGGCGGTCTCGTGGCGGGCGATGCCCTCGGTGGCGTGGACATAGACGCTGTTTGAGGTCGCGGCGATGCGGTCTGAGTTGTTGGCTGTCAGGTCAGTGCCGTTGACGTTGAAGGTGAGCTGCGATGCGGCGTTGTAGGTCTTGGCGACGAAAGATACCTCGAACCACACTTTGTCGCCGCTCTTGTCGGGCATGGTGAAGCTGAACTTGCGGGTGGGGGTGAAGCGGAAGTCCTCGCCGACGAGCATCGGGCCGGCCTCGCCGGGCGACACGAGTTCCTGCTCGTAGTGGATGAGTTCGACGAAGTCGGTGGCGGGCGCCTCGGCTGTGCCGCGGCCTATGGTCTCGATTTCGGGCGAGGGCTCGTCGCTCTCGCCGATGAAATAGTAACCGGCTTCGGTATAGAGGTTTGTCGACTGTGTGTAGCGGTTTGTGGCCGACTGAGTCCACTCTTCGGGGCCTACGCCGTAGAAGACTATGCCGCCGTCTTTGGCGCGGGCGATGGCTGTCTGGGGGAGGTCGTCGACATAGTTGGCTGCGTTGAGGATGTCGGCGATGCGGCGTCCGCCGTAGCCGAAGACTCTCACTCGCGAGGGGTCGCTGAAGCCCCATGAGCGCAGGGTCGAGACGGGAATCTTGTAGAGTCCCGACGAGGGGACGGCGACTTTGACCCAGCGGCCCGAGGCGAGCACCGAGTTGGCGGCGTAATGGTCGAGGTCAAGGGCTTTGGCCACAGGCGCCAGCGCCATGACGGCGATGATGACTGCAGCTGCGCGGAATATGATATGACGGTAGGTTTTCTGCATTGTGTTGTTCATCTTTGTAATAACGCGGCTGGGCGTTATTTATTGTGCTTCATAGCATTTGTCGGCTCGAAGGCGGCGAGCCAGCGGGTCCAGTCGGCGCTGTCGCCGTTGAAGGTGTTGAGGTCGACGTCGCCTTTGATGCCGTCGACGCGGCTTCGGTGGCTGTGCTGCCAGAGGGTCCATCGTCCACCGGCGAGGGGCGGGTTGGTGAAGGAGCATATCCAGACGGGACGGTCGTCGAAGCGTCCGCTGATATAGCGGCTTATGCCGCGTTTGTTGGAGTAGATCATCACCTTGCGTCCGGCCGAGTCGAGGCTGTTTATCATGGCTCCGAGTCGTGCGGCGACGAGGGCGGCGTTTATGTCGTCGGGGTTGCCGTTGTCTTCGACATCGATGGCGAGGGGGAGGTCGAGGTCGAGGCTGTCGACGACGCTGAGGAAGTGGCGTGCCTGACGGTCACCGTCGCAGTCGAAGCGGAAGAAGTGGTATGCGCCGACCTTGAGGCCGCTTGTGCGGGCCTCGCCGTAGTTGCGGGCGAACTCGGAGTCGCAGAAGCTGACACCCTCGGTGGCCTTGAGGACGACGAAGTCGACGCCGTCGGCGGCGACGCGGCCGAAGTCGACGCGTCCGTTGTGGGCCGAGAGGTCAACGCCGACGACGGGGTATTCGTCACGGGGCACGTCGACGTATGGGTCGCGGGCTGCGGTCATGCGCAGCAGCGCCGTGGCGAAAATCGCCGCGCCGGTGACGCCCACGATTATGCTCGCTATGATTCCTGCTTTGTTCATCTTTACAAAATTAGCCAAATTATCCGGCGCAGCCATAGATTTTTATGTTTTTAACAAGAGTGATTCGGGCTTTTTTACCATTTGGGCGGGAGGACGGGCGCGGGGCCGGCGAGATGTGTCTGACGGCTGCGGAGGGCGTGGAGGGCCATGGCGCGGGTCATGACGATGTCGTCGTTGAAGCCGGCGCGGGCGCCGTATGAGCCGTTGCGGCGCTGTTCGTAGGTGAGTAGCTCGTTGCAGGCCCCGGTGTCGCGCTCGGTGTAGGCGCCGTCGCGGACGGCCTCGATGAGTCCGGAGACGAGGGCGGCTTTGGTGGCGCGGTTGGTGTGGAAGCCGAGGCGCTGCGAGGCACGACCGTCGCCGTCGAGGGTCTCGCGGCGGTAGAGGTGACGGTAGGTCTCGGCCAGACGGCTGAGAATGAAGAGGTTTGAGTCGGCTCCGCCGTCGGCCTCACATTCGAGGGTGTTGCTCTCGACGATGAGCAGGGCGTCGTTGTAGAGTCGCCCGACGGCGGCGCATTTGGCGGCCAGACGGTCGTGGTCGAGGTGTCCGCGCCACTGGGCGACAATCTCGTGACGGCGCATGCCCTCGCCGCGGCGCATGACGGCGATGACCGACCAGTCGCTCTTGACCGAGCGTCCGCCGACATCGACGGCGGCGACATATTCGGCTTTGTCGTCGGGTTTCTCCCATATCTGCAGGCCGCCGGCGGGGTCTTCGACGAGCGCGCCCGAGCTGTCGGCGTCGGCGATCATCAGCGGCTCGCGACAGTCGCCGCGCAGTCGTTCGACGTCGGCGGGATCGAAGACGCCGCTGCCCGTGGCGGCGAAGGCTTCGGTGTCGGTGGTGGGAAACTCGGCCATCATCATCTCGTGTGACAGGTATTCAGATGATTTGAGGCGGTACCAGTAGATCTGCTCGAGGGTCAGGCCCATGTCCCAGAGCGACCGCTCGTAGGGGCTCATTGAGGTGATGACGGCCTCGGGGTCGTCGACGGGTACTGAATAGAGCTCGATCTCATACCAGGGGACGAAGACGGCGCGCTTGTCGCCGCGTCCGTCGCGGCAGCGCAGCCACTCGCTGTGGAAGTAGTTGCCGATGCCGTTGGCGGTCGACTCCATGACTATCAGAGAGTAAGGCATCAGGGCTATCGAGCCGCAGACGGCGCGGACGAGTCCTTCGGGGGTGTGCTGCGGTGTCGAGGGCCAGAAGGCGGTCTCGGAGAGGTGGGCCATGGCGTAGTCGCTGCCACGGACGGCTTCGTGGTTTTCGGCCGAGCCGACGGTGACGCGGCATCCGCGGCCTGTGATCTCGCGGACGTTGAGCGAGCGCTCGTAGGGGCGGAACATCGGTCGCTCGTCGCCTTCCCAGAGGTCTTCGGGGTATCCGGCGAGCATCTTGGTGTACATGCCGCGGATGCCGGCGGCGGTGTCTTTGACGTGGGCGCAGATGAGCGAGTGCCAGTTGCGGCGGTGGCACGACTGTATCCATGCCATATACATCTGGACGAGGGTCGAGCCTCCCCACTGTCGGGCCTTGAGCATGATGAGGCGTATGGGTCGGCCTGCGCGGCGGTCGGCTTCCATGACGGCGGCGACGCGGCGCTGAGGGCGGTTGAGTCTGAAGGCTACATCGGTGCCGAGGGTCTTGTGTTTGACTCTGACGCAGGTGATGCACCAGTATTCGAAGTCGTGGCGGCAGCGGAGGGTTTTCCACTGTTCGGCGCCTGTGGCGACGGCATATTGCGGGTCGTCGGTCATCTCGCGCGGCACGAATGCACGCGGGAGGCCCTCGACGGGCGTGGCGACCTCGACGCGTTCGCCGGAGCAACCGACGCCCCTGACGGGGTCGAAGTCGGTCTCGAGCGCCCGCAAGCGACGAGTGTTTTCTTGAATTATTTCTTTGATATTCATAGTGGTTAGAAATTAAGATTGAAGAAGATTTTTAGACAGAAAGACAGAAAAAGAACAAAAGAACATAAGTACACAAGAACATAAGAATATAAATATTATGTTCTGTTTGTTTTTATGCCTAAAAGACTTTTGTTCTTATGTGCTTGTGTTCTTGGGCTTTTTCTTTGACGGACAGAAGGATATAAAATCATAGTTTTAGGACATGAGAAGCTGAGGATGTTTCAGACGGTGCAAAGTTAAGGCTGTCAGGGGCGGTTTTTATTACTAAAATCGTTATGAGGTGCAATTTTAGAATTCCACAGAGTTGAGAGTCGAGGCGATAAGGTATGGGTAGAAAAAAAGAAGGACGCACTTCTTACTGAGGTGCACCCTTCTTTTTAAGCAGATAATGTTTGCAAAATCATAAAATTATCATCATCGGCTTTCGAACGGTGGCGTATTTGATAACGTCATATGAGACCGAATCAGGTTCTTCCAGTGATAAGCGGGGAAAATCACGTTCTTCAACTTTTATTGTATTAAATACATTATCTCTGTAATATCCGTCGGCTTCGCCGTCCCATCCCCAATTAACATGCATGTAATTGTTTGTTACAGTGGATATTTCTCGTTCAGACACTAAATACCACGGAGTATATGTAGTGTCATAAGTCTTTTCGGTTGTCTTTACGGTCAGTTTTCGGCAGCCATCGACGATAAAGCAATGAGACAGAAATTTTCCATTGCTATCGGCGCCTAACATAAACAAGATATAATCGCGATACAATTTTGTATCATCTGCACCAGTGTAGTTGTAATATCCCTTAAATTCATATCCCAATTTATTAAATATTGAGGCGGCGTCGGCTCCTGAAGCGCCGGTAAAAGCGACACCTGTGTTGGAAATGCGATAGTCGGCATTTGCCATATGTCCCAATTGTCTCATCAATTTTGCGATTGCATCATGAGCTTCAGCGGTAGCGGCGCAGAAACCGAAACCACCGTTTTCGCAATTACGTTGCGTCCTTGTGTGTTTATTAATTTCTGTCCAATTGAGATCCATATTTGATGAAGTTCCATTGTAATCGATGGCAATAGATTCTGGGTGGCTGTAATATGACATCACCATGGCGATAGCTGTTATAACACAGCCTGTCGCACCTTTATTTGTTGATGTCGAATAATAAGGACAATACTTGGCGTAAAAACCGGTTTGTCCCCAATGAGTTTTCAGTTTGGCCAGGACGTTCACATTTTCAAGAGTATCTTTCACCGATTCTACAAATAGCAGGTGCGACGGGTCACCAGGGTTACCGGCGTTTATGCTATCTCTTTTATATTGCATCAATGCTTTTGTTCGGTTTATATAATCGTCGACACCGGTTACGTTTTCACCATCGGGAGTATATTGCCCATAATCTGTTACAGCATACACGGGATCATCTTTGTCAACAGCAGATAAGATGGCAAAACCTTTATTATCAGTGAAATTAACTACATAAATCAAAGTGTCTTCTTCATTAGACCTTGATGTCCGCGAAGTTATATAATTAATTTTGTCAACAGAAACTGATGCGTCGCGACTTTCCGGGGCGAAAAAGAAATCGCGGGCATTTAAAGCGGTCACAGCAATAAGTGCTTCGTTGTCGCAAATCGGGTTATCGACAGGCTTGTCGAACGGTTGTTCAATTTCATTAGAGCAAGAAATCAGTGATAAAAGCGCCATTGAAAAGGCGAAAACAGAGAGAAGCTTTTTCATAGAAAGATTTTTTTGGGGTGAGTAATGTAGTTGTCGCACCAAAGATATAAATAAACTTTTGTAAAGTAAATAAATTTTATTAATTTTTTTAAATTTGGTATAATAATTGAAGAATTAGCTGATTTTTGATTCGATTGATATAGAAAAATGGCATTTTAAAAGTAATTCTATCACCAGCGAAAAATTAGATGGATTAAATCCTTCTAAGAATGACGGAGCAATCCTCAGCCAAGAATTTACCATATCTCTTATTGTCAGCAATTACAATCTTTTATGTGATTGAATGTTCGGTTTTTATAAAAAGATAGATTTATTGTAATTTTTTTGTGATTTTTTTGCATTTTAAAGTTTGTGGTCGTATTTTTGCGAAAATTACTTACCTAAAAATAAAATTTCATGAAAAAACTCCTCATTTTAGCTGCAATTGCGACAATACTGTTTAGCTGCTCGCAAGAAGAGCCATTGCAGAACGAAAACGCTTTGGAAAATTTCTACAGTTCAAAGTTAAGAACCAAAGAAGAAGTGATAAACATTGCTCAAGATTTTGCCAATGAGCACCAGCGCGGGCGCTCGGGCGCAAGGTATGTTGATGAATCTAAAGTTTTCACACTTGACAGTCACAAAAGCCGCAGCAATAGCGAACCTCTTATGTATGTCGTCGAATACGAAGACAACAGAGGATATGCCATTGTTGCCGCTCCTAAAAATGTAGAACCGATATTAGCGGTAATCGATGAGGGCAGCTATCAGGAAAGTATAAATTCGGGCAATCCGGGTTTTAAGTTTTTTATGGATGCCGCCGAGGAATATGTCAGCACGATGTCAATAGGCGGAGCAGATCCGAATCCCGATGGCCCGAACGACCCCAAGCCGCTGGCTGAGTATAGGGTTGATGTGGATACAATTTTCCGTTTCGCAGTAGAACCGCAGGTAAAGGTAAATAGGGGGCAGAATTATCCTGAAGGAAAACTGTGTCCTAATTTAATAAGCGGATGCTATCCGACTGCTCTTTTTATGATTTGTGAATACTTTCAGGAACCTAAAAGCATTAAATTGACATTTGATAATAATCAGACAATAAATTTGCCCTGGAACGAAATGTCAAAGGCGATATCTGAGCCTGCCGGCAAAAATATAATCGCAAGATTATTTCCTATTGAAAGTAATCCCAATTATATGGCAGTTGCGCAGTTATGCAGACAAATAGGAAAAATTTCTGTAACTAACTATTCTTCGCCTGTCGAGTCTACGACTGGCTCAGATAGAATCCATTCATCAACAAAAAATATTCTATCAAGCAAAAACGTAGGGGATTATAAAGCCTATAATTATATGGATATTGTAAATACACTTACGTCCGGGGGGTTAGTTTTATGCACCGGTTTAAAGCCTAATAGTAATTCAGGCCATGCTTGGGTTGCAGATGGCTGCGAATATATGAAGACTATACAGGCTACTTATTATAGAGAACAAGGGAAAGTTAGATGGACTCTAATAAAAGAAGAGGAGGCATACTATTGCTTGGTTTATTTTAACTGGGGATGGAACGGAGACTCAAATGGCGTTTTCTCAGGAGATGTATTTAGGCCAACTGAAACTAAGACCTACTCTAAAGAATTAAAAATGATAACAATAAAATAATTAGAAATATGAAAACGACTAAAATTATATTTGCAGGTCTGGCGGCTTTGTTTATGGTCTTTATGACGGCATGTTCGGATGACCCGCAGTCGTCTGAGGATAAGGCCAATCCTAAGAATTTTGTCAAGAAAGGAAAAATCGTGCAGGGCGAGATTGACTATAATGTGCTCAGCCGCTACTCGACGGCTTTGAAAGACGCTACTTATTCTCTTAAAAATTCAAATTGGTATGCGGTTAAAAACGAGAGATGGACGAATATTGATGGTGGAATGCTTGGTGACAGTCCATTGCCTTCAACAATTATTCTAAAAGAAGGCACTTGCTGGGAATCAATGAAATTATTCAGGTCTTCAAGTGGTCCATCAAAATTCGCTGTGGTGCTTGATCTGATATACCGGGCTGATGGTAAGGATTATAAGGTCTTCATCAAAAAAGATATATCTATAGATGAAACTACGAGCACGATAACTCTCGGTTCGTCGAAATTCTATCTGCTGCTTGCCGATGAGATGAATCTGGTGATTTATCCTGATTACAATAAGGCTTATGATGAAGGCGACGGTTGTTATGTGCCTATCGGCAATTATTCAACGTCAGAACCATTTGAAATCAAAGGCCGGCCGGTGGCATTTGACAGCACTAAGGATGCGTATGATTGGATTATAGATGCTTTCAGAGATAAATTCGGAGAATCAGTGGATCGTAATAAATATTATCAAGGTGAAATCGTATTGGAGCAACCGATGTTGTATCTGAGCGATCTGATTGCAGAACGAGATTATTATGCTTCTCTTGAAGACGGTGAATAAGCTAATCGTACTCTTTGTGATACAAAGGGGCTGCAACGCAAGTTGTGGCTCCTTTTGTATTACAGAGAGAAAGGGTTAATCAATGCATGATGCACAATTCACAATCATTAACATAACGCACAATCATGAACAGAAGGGCATAAGGGCAGAAGTCCCTATGCCGTCCGGACGGCAACTCAATGTTATACTACAACATTCTCCAATTAGCTGACATTCAAGTATATGGAAAGCTGTAGTATGATAGAACATAAGTTTTTTGTATTGTGGGGATGGTCAGCGTCTTGCAGACGATAATGAGTCTTAAACAAAGGCTATTAAGGTCATTAGGGTCTATCGTCTATGATGGTTCAACCCCGCCGGGGTTGAAGGGCCTTGGTTGGTTTCTTTCCCCGGGCGCGGGCGCCCGCGGAGTTAACAAGATTTCAGGCCTCCGGCTTGAGAAACAAGGGGTTGTCAGTGTCTACGGCCTCGGTCGGGAGGAGGAGAGCGCGGGGCTCCCGGGCTTTGGCGATTGCTGCGAGGGTTGAAACCCTCGCTCCACATGGCCTCGCTAAAGCTCGGTCTACGGGACCAAAAGGTTAGTTTAGAAGTTTGCGGGTAAGGTTGTTAAGGTCATTAAAGTCATTAAGGTCGGGCTCAGAAGGGGAAGTTCAACCCCGCCGGGGTTGAGAGGATTTGGTAGGGCTCCTTTCCACGGGCGGGGCGCCCGCGTTAACAATATTTCAAGCCTCCGGCTTGATTGTCAAACGTTTTATGTCAAAAAAAGAATTTTTTGTTCTTATGTGCTTGTGTTCTTGTGTTTTATGTTCTCCCGGGGGTGAGGAGGCGGAGGCGGATGAGGTGGAGGGCGAGGCCGGAGGCGGTGGTGGCGGTGAGAGTGACGGTGTAGCGGGAGGCGGCGGGACCGAGGTTGCGGAGGGTGAGTGGTGCGCCGATGCGTCCTTCGATGTCGAAGGCGGCTGTGGGGGCCGAGGCGGGTGTGAGGGTGGAGTGGCGCGTGAGGGCGATGGTGCCCCGGATGTTGGTGGCGCCGATGTCGGCGTCGAGGGCTGCGACGACGGCGGGACGACGCCCGGGGGTGTCGACGGTGACGCTCCAGACGATGTCGGTCGCCGAGGGTGCGACTTCGTTGACGAGGCTGACGACGCTGCTGCCGTCGGTGGCGTAGACTTCGGCTGTCGTGTCGTCGGCGATGATGCCGGTGAGGGCGGGCAGGCTGCGGGTGTAGCGCCCGAGGTCGTGGTCGGGACAGATGACGGTGGCGTCGCCGTCTGCGCCGCCGAGGCAGAGGAGTTCGCGCCGCAGGGCTATCCAGGCGAGGGTTGTGGCATCGACGCCATCGGCGACGGTCTCGGCCGACGAGGAGGTGACGCGGATGAGCTGACGGGCGGTGGTGAGGGCATAGATCCTGCCGTCGACGGCGGTGACGGCTGCCTGTGAGGCGACGGTGCGGCGGTCGATTTCGAAGAGGTCGGTGTCGCCGGGGCCGGTGAGGGCGAGAGTATGGATGCCGCTGTCGGCGAAGACGGTGAAGCGCTGCTGGCGGACGGTCAGGGACGAGCGGTTGTAGCGGCTGACCGCCAGGGCGTTGACGCGGCCTCGCGAGAGGTCGGCGATGGCTGTGGCGCTCAGGGGCGAGAGGCTGCGGGCGACGGCCATCATCGACTCGCAGCGGTGTGTGGCGGGGCGCTCGGCGGGGATGACGTAGGCTTCGGCGACGTCGGCGAGGGCGAAGGGACGGAGGGTGGGATGGACATAGACGGCCATGTCGCCGGCGACGGGTGTGAGGTCGAAGGTCTGTGTGACGGGGTCTTCGCCCTCGACGGAGAGGCATATCTTCATCTTCGAGGCGCGGGCCGAGGGGTAGCAGATGAGGGGGCTGAAGAGCTCGGGGGCGTCGCCGTCGCCCGAGGCGAGGCTGATGACTGATTCTTCGGGGTCGGCGACGGAGGCGGTGAGGTCGGTCCAGACGGCTGCGCGCCAGCGTTTTGCCTTGGTCCTGACGGCAAACGAGCGGGCTGACCAGCCCTGGAAGAAGCGCTGTGTGAGGTCGCCCCAGACGGTGGTGTCGCCCGAGGCGGTGACGACGCGGGCTGAGAAGGAGTGGGGCGCGGCAAACATCAGGCTTTTGTCCCAGCGTGGCGCGAAGGGTGCGGCGAGTGCGCGGGCGAGGGTCTCACTCTCGTCTGCGGCGGTGGGGGCGCCTGTGACGGTGAGGGTGTGGGTGGTGCCTGCCGCCGAGGCGAAGGGGTCGCCGAGGGTCAGGACGGGGCGCTCGATCGAGTCGAGTCGGGCGATGCTCTGACGCAGGAGGTTCTCGGCGGCGCGGGCTGTTGTGGAGGCGAGGGAACGGGCGGTGCCGGGCCATGAGGCGCGCATGACGGTCTTGTCGGTGGTGCTGCGTATGACGGCGTTGCAGCGGGCGGCGAGCGAGAAGTCGACGGGATGATACTGGGGTGTGACGAAGAGGCGCAGCTGAGTGGCTGCGGCGGCGACGCGCGGGGCGAGCGAGTGGGCAGGGACGGTGAGGCGGATGCGATAGGTGTCGGCCGAGATGGAGACGGGGTGTGTGACGGTCATGTCGTCGGATTTGAGGGCGACCGAGTCGGTGAGCTGTGTGCCGGCTGGGAGCGACACGACGACGGGCGGCGAGACGTAGATGACGGTCGAGTCGGCGTCGTAGAGGCGGTAGCGGCAGATTACGGGCTGGAAGAAGGCTCCGTCGGCGGCTGCCTGCCGGGCGATGTCTTCGTAGGCGTCGTTCATGGCGGCGGTGACGCGGGCGCGCTGGGCGGGGTCGACGCAGGTCTTGCCTTCTGCGAAGCTTTTGTCGAGGCGTACGGGGGCGATGGTGGCGACGGCTTTGGCGGCGGGCACGGCGGTGACGGCGACTTCGGGGAAGATGGTGTCGGGTGTGATGACGGCGATGTCGTCGGGTGTGTCGCCGAAGATGACGGTGGTGGCTCCGCGGCCGGTCATGACGGTGAGACGGCGGCCGGCGGCGGTGGCGCAGATGGGTTCGGCGTCGAGGGTGGTGACTTCGACGGCGTCGGGCATCCACTGCGAGAGGTCGAGGGTGGCGAGGGTCTTGCCTGAGGCGACAGCGAGGAGGCGGCGTCCGTCGGCAAGGGTGATGACGGCGAGGGGGCGGTAGTGTCCTGCGGCGACGGGCGCGGGACGTCCCGTGGGGACGAGTTCGGGCGCGCCGTCGGGCGAGGGGCGCAGGTTGTGGCAGAGGGTGACGCGGCAGTCGGGGGCTTCGCTGTCGGGATGCGCGAGTCCTGCGGCGACGCAAAGGTCGACGGTGCGGGATGATGTGTTTTTCATATATATTTATATAGGTAAGATTACAGAAAGGCTTCGATGCTGCAAACATCGACACTGCAAAGTTAATACCGCCCCGCGGCCGATTTATCACCAAAATCGTGCACGAGTGCAATTTTAGAATTCCGCGGTTTGGCGATAAAGAACAAAAGACATAAGGACAGAAGGACATAAGGTTTTTAGACATAAAGACATAAAGGACATAAAATTTTCTGTTTTTATGTTTTTCTGTCAAATAATAAATCTTTATGTTCTTATGCCCTTCTGTTCTTTTGTTTTCCCTTGTATTCTTTTTGTTAAAATGTTTGCAAATGACGTGGGATTGATTTACTTTTGCAATGCCATTAACCAATTTAATAAACATTATCCTTGATGAAACACTTTTACGCAAGCTTTATGCTACTTTTTGCCGCGCTTTTCTGCTCGGCACAGATCGTGACCGAACGCCCCGAGGGCACGATGAAATACTATCAGCGCACCGGCGGCCTGACATATCTCACCGACGGCCAGCAGATGCACCTCCAGAATCAGTCGGGCTTCACCGAAATCGTCTATTCGGCCGACGGCACCAAGGCATGGGTGAAGAATCCGGTCGCCGCTTTCTTTCCCGAAGACAGCAAGGAATGTGCCTGGGTCGAGGGCCGTCTGACCAACAACGGCTCGACTATCGAGGTGCCGATGGGTCAGAAGATTTATTACGGAGCCGAGCAAAACGACTATGTTGAGATCGCTGTGGTCGACCGCGACCAGACGTCGCACACGACCAACTTTGTCTATAACGCCGCCGCGGCGGCGGTGACCTATAAGATCGAAGGCGACAAAGTGAGCCTCGAAGGCACCTCGCGCGACCGTCTTCTCGGTCTTGTCTGGTCGTCAGACAGATCGTGGGCCGGCTTCGGCGGCTATGAGACGGTCTACACCCTCTATGACCTGCCGCAGCCTGTCACTCCGCCTGCGGGGATGACCGTCAAGAGCTATCCGTTCAGCTCTATCGAGTATATGAACGAACAGGACGCCGTCTACACGACCGAAGTCAATGTCGGCTTTGACGGTGACGACGTCTATATCCAGGGTTTTGACAAATTCCTGCCGATGGCGTGGATCAAAGGTCGCCTCAACGGCTCGAAGGTCAACTTCGACGTGCAGTATATCGGCACCGACCCGGCTGACCGCCGCCACTTCCTGGCCGGCTGGAACGGCGGTGCCGTGGGTCCTGTCGAGATAAACTATTATAAGGATCTCGACGCCTTCGAGGGTACTTCGCCGGTGATGCTCAACTCAAACCCGACGATGCACAACTATTATGCATATTACCGCAGCATATATATCGGCGACCGTCCTGATCCGGTGGCGCTTCCCGAGGGGGCCAATGCCGTGCGCATGGTGCTTAAAGGCAGAATCGACGACACGGGCTTCACGGCCCGCGACTTCAGCCGCGTGGTCAAGCTCGCAACGGTAGGCAACCAGGTCTATATCCAGGGTCTGAGCGCCGATATTCCCGAGGGCTGGGCCGTGGGCACTCTCGCCGACGGCAAGCTGACGATACCCCGCGGCCAGTTTATGGGCTTCGGCGAGCAGGCGGCGATCTATCTCCACGGCGCCGACGCCAGGACGGGTGAGTTCCGTGACATCGTCTTCGACTATGACGAGGCTGCCAACACCTATATCCACAACCATATACTCTATGAGTGTACGGCCCGCGAACCCCGCACATACACCTGGCAGTATCTCCCGGGTCTGACAATCTATTATGACCCCAACGCCCCGACAGGCGCCGACCCCGACGACCTGCCCGCGACCGACTATATCTTCAAGGCCCAGTGTATGTCTAAGATCGAGGCGCTCAAGGGTTCTAACGCCGAATTCAAGGTCAAGATAGCCTTAGACGGCAATCTGGTCTACATCAAGGGCCTGTCGCCCGAGACTCCCGACGCGTGGATCAAGGGCGAGATGTTTGACAACGTTGTCACCTTTGCCTCTCCGCAGCTCCTTGGCGACAATAATTCATATAACATCTATTTCAGCGGCTACGATATGATGGCTTACGCGCTCAATGACTGGACTCTGACCTATGACCCGGCCGACGAGTCATACAAGACTTCGGCTCACGCTGTCATCAACCGTTCGGTCGACCGTGTCAACTATGACGTGTGGTACTACAATATGTCGTTTGTCAAAGATCCGTCGGGTGTGGCCGACATCGCTGTCGACAACGCCGGTGGCGAGGCTGTCTACTATAACCTCCAGGGTGTCCGTGTCGACAATCCCGGCAGCGGGGTCTATGTCAAGGTGTCCAACGGCAAAGCCGAGAAGGTCCTGGTTAAGTAATGCACAATGCATAATGCACAATGCACAATCTTTTTCAATGCACGATGCATAATGCACAATCGGATGATTAAAAACATAAGATCATAAGGACATAAGAACAAAAGAATAGTTTTAAACAAGAATAAGGCCATAGGGGCATAAGAAATAAAAATCTTATGTTCTTATGGCCTTTTGTCTTTATGTCTAAAAATAAACAGAAGAACATAAGGGCATATGAACAAAAGATTTGCCAATAGGGAAACAATAAGGTTGGCTAAGCCTCGGCGAGGCGCTGTTGTGGTTATAAGTCAGCGTCTTGCAGACGCTAAGCCACCTTTCTTGCCTAACCGCGCAGGCCGGCGCTGGTGCGCCTCGGCCTACGCGGCTACCAGTATAATCATCGCCTTGCAGGCGATAGCCGCGGTGCACCGCGGTGTCCGGCGATATGGAGGTACGGCTTCAGCCGTAGCGGTTAACTCGCCTGGCTGCAAGGGCTGAAGCCCTTGCTCCATGATGTTTGCAACAGATTTTAAGTTGTCTGCCCCGGAGGTTAAAAGTCTGAAAAAAGCTTAAAAACATATATTAATTGTTGCTTTGTGAAAAAATAAAGATTATCTTTGGCGATGATACCATAAAAAATATCTTAAATCAATGTAAAAACCCCTTAAACACTACCATAAGAAACAGAAAGGCCCGATATCTGCAAACAACAATCAATTAAATATTTACCAACTAAAAACCATCTAATTTTTATTAACCTAACAATCAACAACATGAAATTGTCTTTACGCAATTTGGCACTTGGCGCGGCTGTAGCAGTCGCGGGTGTCGCTGTGGCGCAAGACGCTCCCGTTGTGACGATGGACTGGAAAATCGAGCAGGCGCTCAAAGATTATCCGGGCTACGTTGCAAACGATATGCGTTTTGGCACAGGCTACAATGGCAAAGTTTACACAGTTGACAAAGTCCAGCACAAGCTCATCGAGATTTCTCCGGAGGGCATCAAGACTGTTGACATTGCCGCTGCAAACGGTTCGGCCATTACTGTTGACCAAGCAGGCAACATCCTTGTCAACACAGACTTTCCCAATGCCGGTTCAGCAACCAACTGGCTGATTATTCCTGCCGACGGCAGTGATGTCAAAGAGCTTAATCTCACGATGCCCGAGGGCATCACAGCAGCACGTATCGACCAGATGGGCCGTATCGTCGGTGACCTCCTCAGCGAGGAAGGCGCTATCTTCTATCTGCCGGTAAATGCTGCTGCAAACGTTCCTTTGTTTTATGTCCAGAACGGTGCTCAGGCAGACCTTCTCGACTATATGACAACCGACGGATTCTCGGGTACTGCAATCAACACTTCAACTGTTATTCAGCCTAAAGCTGAGAATATCACTGAAGCTCTTGACCTCGGTGACGACCTCGTAAATTATTTCTACGCCCGTAACCGCTCAACAAACAATGCTTCTGATTATTCGTCAGGCGAACAGGTCAAATTTACACTGCCTACAGATCCCGCAATCTCTACAACAGAGGGTCTTGATGTCTTCACTCTCGGTGATGTGACATATCAGGTACTTCCGGCAAAACAGGGGGGCAATCATCATACTCCTGATTTCGTTATTGCTGATACTGAAGGCAACGTGATTTATCATGCCCAGTTTGAAACCGCTGCCAGCGGTGGTCAGACTTTCGGTGGCTTCGCAGCTCATAAAGTTTCTGACAATAAAGTAGAACTTTATCGCTACTACAACGGCAATCAGGTTATCGCCGCTATGTATACCATTGAGATTCCCGGAGAGGAACCCGTTGCTCCGCTTTATGCAGCCGGTAATTTCCAGGGCTGGTCGCCCGAGAATGCTGCCGAATTCACCTATGCTGACGGCATCTATACTCTCGAGCTCACCAATGAGGCCATCTTCAAGATTTCGACCTCGAAAGGCTCATGGGATGAATTCAACGCAGGCGCAATCGGCATCGCTGAAGATAATGAGACTGTAGCTCCGAAGCTCAACACTCCCGTGGCTCTGACAGCCGGCAAGCTCGGCAACATCAGCGTGGTGGCTGACGGCGCTTTCACAGTGAAAGTCGACCTCAACGCGATGACTCTTGAAATCGTCGGCACAGCTCCCTCTTATACATACTTCGCAGATGACTTCGAATGGCTCGAACCGTGGTCTGAAGTTGGTAATTCAAAAGGTCCGGCAGGTTCAACTGTTGAAGAAAACAACGCAGGCGCTAACTCGCCTAACCTCAATGAGGTCGTTTACGAAGGAGTTTCAGTTTATGATGCACTCGTAAACAAAGGCTATAACTTCATGGGCGTACACGCAGACGGTAAGAAAGACCGTGTTCCCGGTGCACAGATATATCTTAATAAGAACTATCTGAAATTCGGTCTTACCGACTATTTCAGCGGCATCACACTGCCAGCTATCAAGTCTGTTCCCGCCGGTACTACCGTCACTCTCTCGTTTGACGCAAGCTCACAGCGTCGCGGTTCAGGCATCTGGGATCCGACCGAACTCGTTGTCATCGTTGAAAACGGCGAGGATGTCAAGACATATCCGGTTGAACTTCCTCGCCCCGCCAACACAGAGGGTGAACCCTTTACAGACTATAAATGGGAACACCTGAGTGTCGTGCTCGAAGGTGCCACAATCAACAAAGACACCAAGATCAGCGTCCGCAACTCTGACGCACAGTGGCCCGGCAGCAATGCCCTGCGCTGGTTCATGGATAACGTCACTCTCACAGGCGATGCAGAGCCTCTGCCCGTGATGCCCGACCTCTATCTCCGCGGTGATTTCAACGAATGGGGCACAACTGTTCCCATGACGCTCACAGACGAGCCCGTCGAATGTATCGGCGCTATCTATCGCCTGCACCTCGACGAACTCGAAGCCGGTGAGTTCAAGATCGCTAACGAAGACTGGTCAATCAACCGTGGCGCTGACGCAGATCCCGTTGTCGCACTCGGCACCGAGATGAAGGCATGGAAAGACGGCCAGAACTTCAAGGTCGAGAAAAAACTTGTCAATGTCGACATCACACTCTTCTACAAACACGACACATCTGTCAACTCGATTCTCACAGTCGAGGGTACAGTCTGGGAAGCTCCCAAACACCGTGCCGCCATGGCTTACGGTCTGGCAATCTCGCCGAACGCTGACGATCCCGACCAGTTTGCCGTATCGTTCAACGCTACTGACGAAGGCAAGGCTGTCGTAGTCCTCACCAACCAGGAGAATCCCGAAGACGTCGTACGCATCGATCTCGGTGAGGTAGTCAAGGGCGCCAACACAATTCCGTTCTCTACCGCCGAGCTCCCCAACGGCAGCAAGTATAACTGGGCTGTCGAAATCATCAGCAACATCGAGGGCGAAGCTCCCGTGCTCGTCCAGAACGAAGCTGTTCCCACTGACAACACCAACGGTGGTATCGTCACCATCACTGACGAAACAGCTGCTTCTTACGGCTATACAGTCGTCGGCATCGGACGTGCCAACGGCTTTAAAGTCTATAACCCCGAAGGCAAACTCGTAGGCACATATCATCAGGGCTTCGCAGGCTTCGACGCAACCAACGGCTCATCGCCTTTCCGCGGTTCTGAGCGCGAAGGTCTCGCAGTCTTCGCCGACTGGTCAGACAAGGGCGCAGGCTACTGGGTAATCGACCCGCTGAACCCGACCAACGAGCCTTACAACATCCTCGCCGCTCCGGGCGCAACCAAGAACGGTGCCGGTCTCTGGACAACAGCCGAAGGCGTTGCCACAGCAGGTGGCACAGCCGCAGTCGCTTTCCAGGGCAAGGGTGACGAGACAGTCGTATATGCTTTCGAGGAAGACCGTCCCGACGCATCTAACGTCGTCGTTGCATGGCCTATCGGCTCGGCTCAGTATCTGACTGTAGCTCCGAAGATGATCTACAGCGGTAAAGCCGCCACAAGCGAAATCCCGACTAACGAAGGCGGTGTTGACACTAAGAACCGTCTCCTGAACACCAACGTCGATATCCTCGCTATCGAGAACGGCTTCTTCTGCTCACAGGTTCGCGCCAACGGTAAAGAGCCCGGCACACCTCCGTTCATCTATGTAAGCAACGACGGTCAGGAAATCATGAACGCCGGCATGGAAGAAATCATGGAAAGCGCTACCGCCGGTATCGCCATCACAAAAGACCGCTCGCTCTTCGCCGCTTCGATGAATGACGCCATCCGTATCTTCACAGTAGAATGGGATGAGACAGGTTTCCCCGTAATGACGAAACTCACCGACATCGAAGTTTCAGGTCTCCGCTGGGCACACATGCGCTTCGACGCAGCCAACAACCTCCATGTCTATGCACGCAACATCGGCTATCAGGTCTACGCTCTCAACGGTGAAGGCACATCTACGACAGCAGCTCCCGCCGAGCTCGCCATCGCTATCAGCCGTCCCGAGCCCAAGCACCGCGCAGCCATGGCATATGACCTCAGCATCGTTGACAACGGCAGTGACAACTACAGCGTGACATTCAAGTCAAGCGACGAAGGTCAGGCCGCTATCGTCCTCACCAACCAGGCTGACGCCGAAGATGTCGCTACAATCGAACTCGGCGCCGTAGTCAAGGGTGAAAACACTCTCGCCTTCTCTGCAGGTGACCTCAAGGGTGGCACATACAACTGGGCTATCGAAATCATCAGCAACATCGAGGGTGAGGCTCCCGTACTCGTTTACGCAGGCGAAACTCCCGAACAGATGGTCCGCGGCGGTGTCGTCACCATCACTGACGAAACTGTTCCCGCTTACGGCTACACTATCGTATCTCACGGTAAATGGCAGGGCTTCGACGTATATGATCCCGCAGGTGAACACGTCGGCACATTCCACAAAGGCTTCAAACAGAGCACCAACCAGTCAGCTCCCTTCCGCGGCGCTGAACGTGAAGGCCTCGCAGTCTTCGCCGACTGGTCAGACGGCACAGCCGGTTACTGGGTAGTCGACCCGCTGAACCCGACAGCCGAGCCTTATAACCTGCTCGCCGCTCCCGGCGCTACCGTAGCCGGCTCAGGCCTCTACACAACAGCTGAAGGCGTCATCACAGCCGGTGGCTCAGCCGCTATCGCCTTCCAGGGCAAGGGTGACGACACCGTGATGTACGGCTTCGAGGAAGACCGTCCCGACGCATCTAACGTCGTCGTTGCATGGCCTATCGGTTCTGCTCAGTATCTGACAGTCGCTCCGAAGATGATCTTCAGCGGTGCAGCCGCAACAAGCGAAATCCCGACCAACGAAGGCGGTGTCAACACCAAGTCTCGTCTTGCCAACACCAACGTTGATATCCTCCCCGTCGAAAACGGTGTCTTCCTGTCGCAGGTTCGTGGCGAAGGCAATAACACAGCAAGTGTTCCGGGCTTCATCTATATGAGCAATGACGGTCAGGAAATCATGAACAGCGGTCTTGAAGAGCTTATGACCAGCTGTACTGCCGGTATCGCCATCACAAAAGACCGTTCACTCTTCGCAGTATCGGTTAACGGCGGTATCCAATTCTTCACAATCGAATGGGATGAAACCGGATTCCCCGCTATGACGAAACTCACCGAAGTCGAGGTTCCCGGTCTCGGTTGGGCACAGATGCGCTTCGACGCAGCCAACAACCTCCATGTCTACGCTCGTGAATGTGGCGGCTATCAGGTCTACGCTCTCAACGGCGAAGGCACAGCCTCGACAGCAGCTCCCGTCGAACTCGCCATCACAAAACAGGGCGACGGCATCAGCGATATCGCAGTCGATGCAGCCAACGGTGACGCTGTCTACTACAACCTCAACGGTGTACGTATCGCAGCCGAAAACCTCACCCCCGGCGTATACGTGAAAGTTGTCAACGGCAAAGCAAGCAAAGTCGTTGTGAAATAATCATCCAAAAATGCACAATGCATAATGCACAATTAGGCAAGCAGCGGGTAGGGCTGCGCCACGGCGCAGCCGCCTGACGCAAAGCTTCATACAACACGAGCAGCGAGAGCCTCCGGCCCCCGCTGCTCTTTTTTTGCATAAACGCATCGGAAATGCGACTAAGCCTGGGATAAGAAAACAATAAGGTCGGTTAAGCCTCAGCGAGGCGCTGTTGTGGTTACAAGTCAGCGTCTTGCAGACGCTTTGCGGCTTTTCTCGCCTATCCGCGCAGGCCGGCGCTGTGCGCGCCTCGGCCTACGCGGCCACCAGTAAAATCATCGCCTTGCAGGCGATATTTGCGGCCATAGTGCGACCCTGCCGGGGTCGAGGGAGGACTATTTTGCTCTTTCCACGGGCGCGAGCGCCCGCGGCTAACAAAACTTCAAGCCTCCGGCTTGATTAACAGACGGTTTCTGTGCTGTAATTCATCGTCGGACAAGTCGGACAAGTCAGACGGGTCGGACGGGTCAGAAAAAGATTGTGAATTGTGCATTATGCATTGAAATAACTCACTCACCCTCCGGCACATAGACATATGCGCCGAGGTCGGGGGCGGGGCCGCGGTCGAGACCGTAGGCGTCGGTGGCGGCTTCGGGAGCGATGAGGTCGGGGTTGCCGGCACCGATGGCGGGCGAACCGTCGCGCAGGCGGTAGTCGAAGAGGTAGTCGGTGCGCACGGTGTAGAAGAGCGGGTCGGCGTCCCAAAGGCATGAGATGAAGTTGTCGTCGTCGGTGCCGGCGCTGCGTATCAGGCAGTTGTGGAAGACGACGCCGGTGCCGATGAGGTCGCCGGGGGCGATGTCGGCGCCGATGCCGTAGATGATCGAGTTGTCGAAGCGTGCGGCGGTGTAAGGCAGGTTGCTGAGATCGTCGGTGTCGGGGCCGAGGTGGCCGAGGGTGATGGCCGCGCCGCCGATGGCCGTGAAGAGGTAGTTGTTTGAGAATGTCGAATGGCAGAAACGGTGGGTACCGCCGGTGAGCGAGACGAGTCCGTCGGCGGCTTCGGCGAATTCACAGCCGTAGGCCTCGATGTCGGCGTGTTCGGCCGTGAGGACGAGTCCGCCAGAGTTGCGCAGGCGGCAGTTGGTCATCTTGAGCGATGGCATGCTGTTGCACTGCGGCGAGCCGTAGATGACGACGCCCCACGACGAGTTCTTTATGGTCGTGAACGACAGTTCGCTATGGGTCGACGAGGGGCGCAGGACAATGCCTTCCCACTGACGCGACATGAGGTCGAAGGGTATGTCGGCGGCTACGTTGCCGACACGGTCGCCCGAGATGGTGACGGGAGCGTCAAGGGTGCCCCGGCTTACGAGACGTCCTTCGACGGCGAGGTAGGCCTTGTCGTGGAATAGCAGGCGTGCGCCCGGGTCGAGTGTGAGGGCGACGCCGGGGGCGACGACGAGCGAGTCGATGATGCGGTAGGGCTTGCCGGCCGTTAGGGTCATGTCTTCGGTGACTTCAAGGGCTTTGAGACGCACGAGATCCTGTCCCTCGGCGTCGATGGTGACGCTGCGGGTGACGCCGTTGGTGGTGAAGTCGATGTCGGCGCAGATGTCGAGGGGCGTGTCGCTGCCCGACTCGGGCAGAAGGGCGTCGACGAAGACAAAGATAGAATCTTTGGCGCGTATCTCGACGTTGTTGAAGCGCGAGCCGCTGAAGCCGTCGACGTTGAGACGGAAGTATGGGGCGTTGTCGCCCGAGAGCGATATGTCGGATATCGAGATAGACTTCGATGCTCGGTTATAGACGGTAAAACGGTGGGTGGCAGAACGGTCGTCGGTGTAGATGACGCCCATTCTGAGGGTATCGACAGAAAACGCCGGCTGGTCGGAGGGAGACGACGAGAAACTGTCTTCGATACACGAAGTCGTTGCCGCAGAGGCGGCAAGAGCGACGGTGAGGTATAAGAGGATATTTTTCATCGTAATAGTAACGCTGTGGCGTATATATTATTGTGATTTTTACTAATTTTGTGAAAACAAAACAACAAAGAACATGAAACGTCAGATACTGTCGGCTGTATCAGCCATGATATTGAGTATGACGGCCTTTGCCGCCAAAGTCGATACGATAAGCGTCGCGTCACAGGGTTATCTCGAGACTCCGATGCGCGTCGCCGTCATCACCCCCGAGAGCGCACGTCCCGACGCGGGCTACCGCACGGTCTATCTGCTCAACGGCTACGGGGGCGACCACCGCGCGTGGCTCAAGACGCAGCCCCGACTGCCCGAGCTGGCCGACCAGTACGGCATGGTCATCGTGATGCCCGACGGCCGCGACAGCTGGTACTGGGACTCGCCGGTAGACAAGGGGATGCAGATGGAGTCGTTCATAACCAAGGTGCTGGTGCCTCATATCAATGACAACTATGACGTCGACCGCCGCGCGTCGCACCGCGCCATCACGGGCCTGAGCATGGGCGGTCACGGAGCGCTGTGGCTGTCGATGCGCCATCCCGACATCTTCGGCAACGCCGGCAGCATGAGCGGCGGTGTCGACATACGTCCGTTCCCGAAGAGCTGGAAGATGGCCAAACGCCTTGGTGACAAGGAATCGAATCCAGAGCTGTGGGAGCGCATGACGGTGATAAATCTCGTCGACTCGCTCAAGCCCGGCACGCTCAACATCACCTTTGACTGCGGTCGCGACGATTTCTTCGCCAAGGTCAACAACAATCTCCACGAACGCCTCGACGAGGCCGGCATCGCACACGACTATACCGTGCGTCCCGGCGCCCACACTCACAAATACTGGGGCAACTCGATACTCTATCATCTGCTGTTTTTCAACGAGGCCTTCAATGCCAAGCCTGCCGAAAAGAAATGAAACTCAAGCATCTGAGTGTCACTAATTTCAAGAATATCGCCGAGGCGTCGCTCGATTTCTCTGACAATGTCAACTGTTTTCTCGGCGACAACGGCATGGGCAAGAGCAATCTGCTCGACGCGCTCTATTTCATGAGCTTCTGCCGCAGTTTCAGCGGCGCGCCCGACAGCCTGCTCATCACCGGAGGCGAGACTTTCGCCATCGTCAGGGGCGAATATGAACGCCTTGGAGCCGACGAAGACATCGCGGCGTCGCTGTCGTCGACGGGACGCCGCAAGTCGTTCCGCCGCTCGGGCAAGGAATATCAGCGTCTGAGCGACCATATAGGGCTGCTGCCGCTCGTGATGGTGTCTCCGGCCGACAGCGAGCTGATAGCCGGGAGCGCCGAGACGCGCCGCCGGTTTATCGACATGGTCATCTCGCAGGCCGACCGCGTCTATCTCGACGCCCTGATACGCTATAACCGCACTCTGACACAGCGCAACGCGATGCTGCGCGACGGCGTCAACGACGTGAATCTCTATGCCGCTGTCGACATGCAGCTCGACGGTGCGGCCGACTATATCACGCGGCGCCGCAGTGAGTGGATAACGCGTCTGAGCGACATCTTCGGGCGCTATTATGCGGCCATCTCGCCGGGCGACGAACGGCCGGAGCTGTCGTATGACAGTTCGCTCGCGGGCCGCAGTTTCATCGAGGCGGCCGAGCAGAACCGGCGCCGCGATGAAATCGTCAGACACACGGGGGCCGGTCCGCACCGCGACGACATAGCGATGACGCTTGACGGCATGCCGACGCGCACGACGGCGTCGCAGGGTCAGGCGAAGACCTACACGATAGCGCTGAGACTGGCCCAGTATGAGTTTCTCAAGCAGTCGATGGAGATGTCACCGATGTTGCTTCTCGACGATATCTTCGACAAGCTCGACGCCAAACGTGTCGAACGCATCATGGCGATAGCGGCGTCGCCGACTTTCGGCCAGATTTTCATCACCGACACCAACCGCAAGCATCTCGACGAAATCATCGGCGTCACCGACGGCGACTACCGCCTGTGGAATGTCGAGCACGGTACGTTCAGCCCGATAGAGTCATGAAACGCAGCGAAGCCAAGAGTCTGGGTCAGATTATCGCCGAGGCCTTCGAGGCCGCGGGCGCTACAGACAACTACAACCGCCAGCGTGTATGCTTTGTCTGGGCCGATGTCGTCGGGCCGGTGGTGAACCGCTATACGACACGGCGCTATGTCGACGGCCGGACGATGCACGTCTATATCTCGTCGGCGGCGCTGAAGAATGAGCTGGTATATCTGACCGACCGTCTTGTCGGCAACCTAAACCGGGCGGTGGGTCAAAATGTTATAGATAAACTGATAATTCATTAAGGACAATGTCAAATTCAAGAATACCCGAGGCGGAGTTTGAGTTCCGCCATCATCAGCCCGTACAGATGCGTTTCAACGACATCGATATGTTAGGCCATCTCAACAACTCTATCTATCTGCAGTTTATGGATCTGGCCAAGGCGGCCTATTTCGCTCAATTTATGGAAGGGGGACGCTTTGACTGGGACGAGGTCAGTCTCGTCATCGCCAACATCAACTGTGATTTCTATAATCCGACGTATATCAATGAAGAACTCGAGGTGCTGACGGGCGTCGAGTCGATGTCACATTCGTCGCTCCGCCTGGAACAGCGTGTCGTCAATGCGGCGACAGGTCAGGTGAAATGCCGCGCCACGACGGTGATGGTCAATATCGACCCCAAGACGACGCGTTCGCGCCCGATTACTGATGAATGGCGCCGCCGCCTCAGCGACTACGAGGGGCGAGAGCTTTAATCAATGCACAATGCACAATCTTGAACAAAAGGGCAGAATAACAAAAGATTATTTTTGACAGAAAGACATAAAACATATTTTTTGCGAGGGTGTAAAATAACTTCTCGGAATATTAGGTATCTTTGCACATGGAATTTATGCGAGAAAATGAAACACCTCTTGAACTACATCTGTCTGGAAGTGTTGAAAAAGTGGAAGACAAACACCCTGTTTCTGCTAATGTCGAATCTCTTATATATGTAATAAGAGATGAACAAGTTATGCTCGATAGTGACCTTGCAATGCTGTATGGGGGTTGAAACAAAGGTGCTTAATCAGGCGGTAAAGCGTAATGTACAGCGGTTCCCGTCAGATTTTATGTTTCAGTTGACAAAGGATGAATGTTTAAGGTCACAAATTGTGACCTTAAACGAAGGCAAGGGTCGGCATTTGAAGTATATGCCTCATGCTTTTACTGAAAATGGGGTGGCAATGCTCAGTAGTGTGCTCCGTTCAGAAAGGGCCATCGAGGTGAATATCAGAATAATGCGTGCGTTTACGTCAATGCGTAATTTTATCAAGAAATATGGAGTTTTGTTTCAAAGACTTGACCGTTTGGAAATGAAACAATTGAAAACGGATGAAAAAGTTGATATAATATTGGATAGATTGAATCGAGAAGATAACGAGCACGAGGGTATTTTCTTTGATGGACAAATATTTGATGCATATGCTTTTATAGCAGGTCAAGTCAGGCGTGCAACTAAAAGAATAGTTGTAATTGACAATTATATTGACGAGTCGGTTCTCGTTCAATTGTCAAAGCGCAAGCCAGGAGTGCTTGTAGATGTTTACACATCTCAGATATCTAAGCAGTTGCGTCAGGATGTCGAACGGCATAATGCGCAATATCCGGGTGTGGCATTGCATGAGTGTAAGAGGGCTCATGACCGCTTTTTGATAATTGATGAAGAGGTGTATCATATCGGACATTCACTCAAAGATCTTGGCAAGAAGTTATTCGCTTTTTCAAAAATGGAGGTCATTACGGGCTCTGAATTGGTCGCAAGGCTTTAATAAATCAAGTAATAAGCTCGTAGAAGATAAGAAAATATATTATTGATTTTGAACAAAAGGACAAAAGGATAAAAGGACAGAAGGACAGAAGATTATTTTTGACAGAAAGACATAAAGGACAAAAAAATATTTTTTTTACTTATGTTCTTGTGGTCTTTTGTTTTTATGTTTTTAAGTTTTATGTAGTTGCTTATGAAGACTTTATATGTGACTGATATGGACGGGACGCTGCTTGACGGCGACAGCCGGGTGAGTGAACGGTCGGCCGGGATTATCTCGGACCTGACCCGGCAGGGTGCGCTGATAACGGTGGCGACGGCACGTACGCCGGCGACGGTGGTGCCGCTGCTGGCACAGACTCTGACAACGCCCCCGGCAATAGTCATGACGGGCTCGGCGCTGTGGTCGCGGACGGAGAACCGTTTTATCAGTGTGGCTCACCTGACGGCCGAGGAACGCCGCGCCATCGACGGGACGATGGGTGCGAACGGTCTGAATCCGTTTGTCTATATCCAGGAGGGTGAGTCGCATATGCGGGTGTATCACCGGGCGCTGAAGCTGAGCCGCGTGGAGGAGCGTTTTGTCGATGAACGGCGCAATCTGCCGCTGAAGAATTTCGCTCTTATGACGCCGGCACCGACAGACCGTCCGGCGATGTTATATTATGCGATGGATGATATGGAGCGCATAACGCGGACGGCTGAGCAGCTGCGGAGGGTGACTGACGCGACGGTGTCGTGCTATCCTGATATCTTCAATGAGGGTATCGGCAACCTGGAGGTGATGGCACGCGATGTGTCGAAGGCGTCGGCGGCGCTGAGGCTGAAGGAGAGCTTGGGGGCTGACCGCTTAGTGGTGTTCGGGGATAATCTGAATGATCTGCCGATGTTCGGTGTGGCTGATGTTGCTGTCGCTGTGGGGAATGCGATGCCTGAGGTGAAGGCTGCGGCCGACGAGGTCATAGGCCGCAACACGGAGGATGCGGTGGCACTCTACTTAATGCACAATGCTTAAACAATGCACAATTCACAATTCACAATTCTTTTTAATGCACAATTCACAATTCACAATGCATAATTCTTTTTAATGCACAATTCACAATTAGGGTCTGACGAGTCGGACAAGTCGGACGGTTCAGACCGGTCGGACGAGAAAGAACAAAAGATATTTTTGACATAAAGACATATAATTATTCTTATGTCCTTATGTGCTTGTGTTCTTGTGCTTTTATAATGCAGACTGCGGGGGTTAGCCGGTGATGAGGGCGACGGCCTGGGCGGCGATGCCTTCTTCGCGACCGGTGAAGCCGAGGCGTTCGGTGGTGGTGGCTTTGACGGAGACGCGGCTGATGTCGAGGCCGAGGTCGGCGGCGATGTTGGCGCGCATCTGCTCGATATAGGGTAACATCTTGGGCCGCTGGGCGATGATGGTGAGGTCGACGTTGGAGGGCCGATAGCCTGCCCCGGCAATGATTTCGACGACGCGGCGCAGGAGTGCGCGCGAGTCGGCTCCGCGCCAGCGCTCGTCGGTGTCGGGGAAGTGGTAGCCGATGTCGCGGAGGGCGGCGGCGCCGAGAAGGGCGTCGCTGAGGGCGTGGAGGGCTACGTCGGCGTCGCTGTGGCCGAGAAGACCCTGTGTGTGTGGGATGTCGACGCCGCAGATGATGCAGCGGCGGCCGTCGGCGAAACGGTGGACGTCAAAGCCTGTGCCTACTCGTATATCCATAGTGCGGTCTGTTATTTGCGTTTGCCGAAGATGTCTTTGAGACCGTCCATGTCGAAAGTGAGGGTGAAGCGGAGGGTCTGGTCGAGGGGCGAGGTCTGGGCGGTGGCGAGCATGTATGAGGCGTCGAGGCGGACGACGTTGAGCGAGAAGCCTGCGCCGAAGCCGAAGTACTGGCGGTTGCCCTTGAACTCGTTTTCGTAGAAGTAACCCATGCGGGCGAAGAACTGGTTGTTGTAGCTGTATTCGGCGCCGAGCGACCATGTTATCTCGCGAAGCTCTTCCTTGAAGCCGCCGGGGGCGTCGCTGAATGATTTGAAGATGCCGGTGAAGGGTGACATGTTTTCCCAGTTTTCGAGGGCGTCGATGTATTTCTGCTGGCCTTCGGTGGTGTCGGTGTCGTAGTCGCTCTCGCGGGGACGGGTGGGAACGAGCAGTTTATTGGCGTCGAGGTTGATGGAGAGGTTGTGGTAATCGGCGAGAGGGAAGGTGAACGAGGTGCCGAGACGGAGGTTGGTGGGGAGGAAGGCGGGGTCTTCGCCGTTGTTATAGGACACTTTCGTACCGATGTTAGAGATGTTCCAGCCCCATGAGAACTGACATTCGTTGCGGCCGATCATGGGGTAGGTGGTGTAGTAGCCTGCGATATCGGCCGAGAAGGCTGAGGCGCCGGTGCTCTGGTCGCCGGCGTATGAGTCTGAGAAGCCGAGGTCTGAGTAGATGTAACGGAAGACGACGCCCATTGAGAATTTCTCGGATAGTTTGCGCGAATAGCCGATGTCGACCGACATCTCGTAGGGGTTGAGGCTCTGTCCGACAGAGCCTTCGGCTTCGTTGCCGGTGTTGACTTCGCCGAGCGAGAAGTAGCGGAGCGATGCGCTGAGGGCCTGGTTGTCGCCTGAGCCTATCTTCCAGTAACCGGCGAGGTTGGCGAGGAAGATGTCGTTGACGAGTTTGCGGAGCCATGGGGTGTAGCTGAGCGATACGGCTGCGTTGCTGTAGGCGAAGGCGTATTTCGAGGGGTTCCAGAACTGTGAGTTTGCATCGGGATCTGTCGCGGCGCCGAGGTCGCCCATCGATGCTCCACGTGCGTCGGGAGCGATGCTGAGCGAGGTGACGCCTGTGGTGATGGGGTTGAATTCGTTTTTGCCGTTGTCGGCCGCCGAGGCGGTGAGTGCTATGGCGAAGGCCACTACGGCGATAACATATCTTGATATTTTCATCTGTCAGTGATTGGTTGAAATCTAATAATGTCTAACAGATATAACTGACAATCGGGGTGTTTATTGCGTTTGAGGGTAAAAAACAATGCACAATTTAATCAATGCACAATGCACAATTCACAATTCTTCGCAAGCGAAGCGCTAAAGCGATAACACAATGCATAATGCACAAATTATGAACATAAGAACAGAAGGTCATAAGAACAGAAGATTTAATCAATGCATAATGCACAGTGCACGATGCACAATCAAGGACAGAAGTTTATCTTTTGACAGAAAGACATAAAGGACATATTTTGGACAGGAGAGCTGAAGGAAGGGAGGAATTTGGAGGCCTAAAAGTTGATTTCGGGGTATTGGCTCTCAATTTCGGAGGCTTTTTGTCTTAATTCTTTGATAATTGCAGGTGTATATCGCGTATAGGAATCGGCTGAAACCACCGCTGCTCCGATTGTCATTTCATACATGTCGGCGAGGAGAATATACAGGTCGTAAATTGTGTTAATATCGTCTTTGTTTTCGGGATTAGGATAATCCCTGTATATTTCAAGGCCGAGCCAGGCATATTTTTCGGCTTCGAGATACTTACGGTCATGCCAGGCATATATGTCACACATATCCAAATATATATGAGCCAGTTTGATTGGTCTATAATCTGAGGTCTCTTTTGCCAAATCATTGAAAAAGAAGCCAATTTCCATGACTTTGTCGTATGATTTAGCAATGAACAAGGCCGAGACGAGATATGAGCCGAGTTCGAAGTATGCATTGATAGTGTTTTTGGATTGCAGGATAAGTTTTTTCTGCGTATTAATAATATCCAAAACTTCATCGGCGAGAACGAGTACTCGGCGTAACTTTTTGTGTGATTTTAAGGTTAGGCTTAAGTACAGCTCTGACAGGCAATATAAGTCCTCGCAGGACAGATTGTCGAAGTTATTTTTAAAGATTCGCAGGCTCTTTGCTGACAACGCGTCTATTTTTTTATTGTCGAGACCTGAATAAAGAGTCAGCAAAGCCAACACATTAGCCTGAAACAGAGGATCCGCATCTTTATCTATAAACTCGACGACCTCATCAATAATTGCGTTAGCTTCTTTTAAATTGTCGGGGGTATCATTTTCGCTCAAATAATCGAGATAGTTGAGTTTATCATAGAAGTTTGAATATATTTGAGCCTGACATATTAGTTTAAGGGACTCTTCATGGCATTTGAAATGCTCTTTGATATCTCGGATTGAAGCGGGCCTAACCGGCTTGTTTTCATAATCGGGGTCAGATAGTTTTATTTTTTTTGCGATGTTTGATAGAAACAGATCGATGCGTTGCGAGAGTGTATCGGCAGCGGGTAAAGGCTCAGCCTTAAAAATCGAAAAGCCGGGCTTGAGGTAGCGGTATACGCGGCGGCGGGAGTCGTCGGGGTCTTTGCGCTCTTCGATGACGTCGAGTTCATTGAATCCGCGGAGGATGATTTCTTTTTTTATCCACCGAATGGCTATACTGACATACGGTTTATATTTCTGACGGAGGTTGTAGGTGCGGTCATCTTTATTATTAACCGGGTCGGTGCCTCTGACGGGGCTTTTTTCGACAAGCTTATACCGAGATTCCATGGCTTCATATATCTGTATGTTGGTGACAGGCTTTCCTTTCGATAACAGGCTGTCAGTCAGCTCACGAGCGGATTGGTGCAATGCTTTATTGTCGAAATTTTCCATGGATGAAACTGATAAGTCGGTTAATTAACCTATATATAGGGCCAAATGCGATAGTTAAACGTTTTTCGCGCTATATCTTTGTCAGCGTAAAGATAATAAAAAGTCTTTTAAATGACACTGAGTTATTAACCTTTTAAAATTCTGAGATTATGAAAGAGAACAGACTGACGATTTTGTTTTACAGCGAGGAGGCACGGGGGGCGTTCAAGCGTCTCTATCGCGGGACGGGAAACTTTTTTGTGGTGTCGCACCCCAATTATGACGGTTCGCTTGTCGAAGACCGCTATCTTTTCTGCCGCACAAAGTTTCTGCTCTATCTCGAACGTAATCATGTAAAGGATTACCAGCGCCTGCGCCAGGACGTCGAGCATTTCGGCGGACATATCCTGCTCAATGACTGAAAAACACGATTATTACCGACCTTTATTTATTAAACCCTATTATCAACCTTTAAAAACTTAGAACTATGAATACCAAAAACGAAGATTACCGTGTAGTATTTACTAAACCCGAGGACCGCGACGATTTCGAGAAGGGCTATATCGATAGTGACGGCAATAGCCGCGGCAACATCAAGACTTACACCGAGGACGGCGAACCTGTCGCTTATGTCAACCGCGCCGATATCGTCGACGACCGCCGCTTCGGTCAGGATGTCGCTGTTATGGGCGGCAAAATTGACACAGGCTATTAACTCTTTCGCCATTAAACTTTTATCGCTTCAAAAACACTAATTAACTAAACCTGCCGCGCTCCCGCCGCTATGAGGGCGTCCGGGAGTGCGGTTTTAATCTGACTATTGCTATGGGACTCAATGAGAATAACTTTAAAAGTTCGGCCGAGCGCATCAGGCGCGGCAAGTCCGCAGTCAGGCCGGCGCTGCCCTACAGCAGCGCGAGCGAGTTGGCCGATGAGGTAAAGAAGTATATCATCGGTCAGGACAGAGCGGTCGAGGCTCTGTCGGTGAGCTTCTTCCAGCATCTGTGTGAGAAATACAGGGGCGTGACGTGTCCGACAAAGACGGCGACGCTGCTGTGCGGTTCGACGGGTTGCGGCAAGTCGGAGACGCTGAGAGTCTTCGCCGAGAAATGCGGTTTTCCGGTGGTTCGGGTCAATTCGGCCGATATCGTGCCGTCGGCATGGAAAGGCACACACCTGTCGGACTATTTCGGCGACGCGCTCAACCGTCACAGTGCCGACGAGCTGAAATCTGCGGTGGTTATTTTCCACGAGTTCGACAAGATAATACACACGGGCGCCAAAGTCGGCACGTCAGGCGAGGACATAGACGCCGACATGCAGCGCGACGTCATGCGGCTGTTCGAGCGGTCGCACTCGCTGCGCATACCCAAAGGCTTTGATTCGCGGACGATGGACCAGGTCGCGGTCGATCTGCCGACCGACGGGATGCTTCTTGTCTTTGACGGAGCGTTCAGCGAAATCGGTCAGATTGTCAGACGGCGGTTGAATCTGACGGGGCGCATCGGCTTCGGCGCAACGCCGCTGCAAGTTGTCGAAACAACAGGTTTCGGCGGAGACATCATCGGCGAAGACCTTGTCAGATTCGGGTTTATGCCCGAGCTGGTCGGACGTATCAGCGATATCCTGACCCTCAGATCTCTCGACGAGGAGACGATATACCGGATAATGACGACAGCGCGTGACGGCATAGTCGAATCAGAGAGCAGGTATGTCAGGGCAATCTATAATGCCGACCTCCGATTCAGCGACGACGCCCTGAGGCTCATATCGAAAGAGGCCTGCCGGCTCGGTCTGGGATTCAGAAGCGTGCGCGCGCTCCTGGCCCGGTGTCTCAACACAATCTACTACAACATGAAGATCGACGGCGGCGAGACCCGTGTCATCAGTGTTGACCGCGACTTTGTTGTCAAACAATTAGGTAAATAATCAAAACACATTGCTATGGAAGACAAATACAAGATACTGACAAATTATATAAAGCAGTTGAATTTCGCGGCTGACAACTCGCCGGAGTCGTTTTTTGACGATGGCGAAGGTGACGCCCGACTCAAGGTCGACATGAACATGAAAGTCGACGCCGATCAGGAACTCCGCATCTATAAAACAGAGCAGACCGTGACCGTCAGAGCCGTCACCGTCGCGGGTGCAGTCGTCTTTACGGTTTATGCCGTCTGCGGCGCTATCGTGCAGTTTGACAGCTGTGTCGACGAGGATGAGACGCGCCGGCTGATGTCGGACGACGTGGCTCCGAAGGTTTATGACGGTGTGCGCGCACTCGTGCGCGAGGTGACGGCACGGTCGGGATACACACCCGTCGAACTGGCGCCCCTGGATTTCGATAAAACCGGATATGTCAATCATGATGAGGCGGTTGCGGCACCTGCGCCATTGAGTTTCGACGGGATGATCGCCGGCATCAGAGCGTGTGAGGAAGGCGAGGGATTTCTCAAACTCTATGAAGAGGCATACGGTGCGATCGAGTCGTTCGAGCGGCTCAACGTCTACCGTTATTACCTGACTTTCATGGGCGTGACCGACTATCACGCGCCATTTGAGTATGAGAGGTGTGACGAGGCGAAGAGGTTGATGTTCAGACTTATCGCCGGTAACCGGCATTGCGAGTGGACCCTGTGCCGCGAGCCATACGACAATGTGCCCGAACTGATTTTCACTTATAAGGATATATTTAAGAATCAGAAAATCTCGCAACTCAGTCCCGAGGAGTTCAACGAATTGGGCGAAGCGCTGTTCGCCGAGCTGATAACCGAGACATCGCTGTCGCTTTATGAGATAGAGCCATATCTGTCAGAGCTTGACGACAATGCCGAAAAAGGCTTCATCGACTGGAAATATTATCGCAAGGTGACAGGCTATGACCGTCTTGAACCCGAACAGCAGACGTTTGTCACGGAGCTGCATGAGCGCATCGCGGACTGCGACTATGAAATAAATATTGTTTCACCCAAAATGATTGAATGACAATGGAAAAAGATGTGTATGCGCTTTCGGAAGCGGGAAGAAGAGAGACTAATGAGGATCTGTGTGTGCTGCGCAAACTTGGCGACGGGCTGCTGTTGGCGGCGGTCATCGACGGCTGCGGCGGCCATCAGGGCGGCGATTATGCCGCGATGCTCGCCGGACGCACGATAGAGAGCTATGTCGCGACCGAGGGGCGTCGTCCCGACGGCGACACGCTGTTGCAGGCCGTAGTGGCGGCAAACAACAATATCATTGCCGGTCAGGTAAATCCGCGGCGCTGCGAGATGCGCTGTGTGGCTACGGCCTGTCTTGTCGACGAAAGCGAGGGGACAGTGCGGCTGCATATCGCCCACGTCGGCGACACACGCCTCTATGCCTACAAGCGTGACGGGGACTGCCTGACAAAGATGACGCCCGACCACTCGTATGTCGGCCGCATGTTTGACGCCGGGGCGCTGACCGAGGAAGAGGCGCGCCGGCATCCGCGGCGAAACGTGATTTCGCGGAGCCTCGGGTCGCAGGTGCTTGATTCGATGACGCGATATGTGTTCGCCGACACGGTAGAGACTGATGCAGACATGCTGCTGCTCTGCTCCGACGGGCTTTATGACACCCTGTCGGGCGATGAAATCAAGGCGGCGCTCAGAGCGGGCCGCGACGCGCGCGAGATCTGCGAGCGACTTGTCGCCGGGGCATATTCGGGCGGCAGCCGCGACAATATATCGGCCATAATAATACGACTGAGATGAGCGCGCCGATGTTTTACTGCCTGACACTCGGAGCTTTGGTCGTGTCGGTGCTGATTACAGAGCGTGATATACGGCTGAAGACGACAGTGCGTGGCGTTCTGTTCACGGCGCTGTATGCAGGAGGATTCTTAGGCCGGATGTATGATGAGATGTACTATTACATCGACTCGGCCTTGGCGATAGACATGCTTTATGTGGCGGCGGTTGCTGTCATCGACCTTGCGGCGGTCGCCGTGACGGGCGTGCTGCGATGTGCGGTCTACGGCGAATGGCGGCCGTTCGGGCGCGAGATGGCCGAAGAGGCTGTCGGGTGGGTTTTTGTCTGGCTGATGACGATGGGGTATATCCGGATGCTCAGGAGTCTGCCGGTGTTATATATAGCAGTAGTACCGGCGGTGATGGCCCTGGCGCCGATTGCCGTAAAGCTTATGGATGACAAACGGTCGACGCCGACGGCATACGTGGCGACGGTGACTTGCCTGACGGTGACGGTCGCGGGATGGATGCTCTGTTTCAGGGCCGTCATTGTGATGCCCGGCCTTTTGACGGCCATGGGCGTGACGGCCCCGTATCCCGGATATGCGCCCGCGATTGTCGGAGCGGCGATGCTGTTTGCACCCTTATTCATATTTATTTATGCGTTAACGGAAAAAGAATGACTATGGAAAAGATATTTTTTGCGGCCGACCTGCACTTAGGGCATCGCCGCATACTCGAGTTCAAGCCCGGACGGCCTTTTGCCGACAGGGGTGACATAGACGCCCACGACGAGTTTGTCATCGGACAATGGAATGACGCGATAGCGCCCCGCGACCGGGTCTATATTCTCGGCGACCTCTGCCTGAAGAGTGTCGACGGTGCGCGCCGGCTGCTCGAAAGACTCAACGGCCGCAAGTATCTCGTTGCAGGCAACCATGATTCATGTCTCAGAGGGCTCGGCAACTATTTTGTCAAGGTCGGTCAGATCATGACGCTGACGGTCAGACGGGGCAACTACCCGTTTCTCGGGTCGGACCGCGAGATAGTGATGTGTCACTATCCCCTGGCCGACTGGCCCGGTCGCGAGGCCGGCGCCATCAATCTTCACGGTCACTGCCACGGGTCGTTTGACGCACTCAACAGAGAGTCGCGCCAGCGCAGGTTTGACGTAGGCTATGACAGCGGGCTCGGGCGCCGCTGCGGCGGCTTCGTGCCGCTCGAGGCGATAGAGGAGATACTTAATATCGGGTAGTAAGTTTCACTATTTTAGGGTATTGCCCGGGGCGAAAGCCGGATGTAATTTTGCAGTGTCAAAGTTGATGAATAAAAACCCTAAAAATATGAAGAAGATTTCTGTTTTATTTCTGTTGTTGCTGTCGGCGGCTGTAGGACGGGCGTCAGAGCTGTCACTGAGGGTGAATCTCAGCGACGGGCGCACCGAGACCTACAGTCTCGACGAGCATCCGCGCATCAGTTTCGACGAGACAAACATGCTCGTCGGTTCTGACAAGTTGTCGGCAAGTTACAGCCGCGATGAGGTAAAGTCGTTTGATTTCGTAAAGACGCCGGCGTCGAGCATAGACACGTCGCTCGGCGAAGAGACGGTCTACAGCCTCAGGGACAATGTGTTTACATGCGATGGCAAGATTATCACAGTCTACAGCGCCAGCGGCACCGCTGTCGCCGCCGGCGAGGGGAGCGTGTCGCTCGAACCTCTTGCCAGAGGCCTCTATATCATAACAGTAAACAATAAATCAATCAAATATATCAAACGATAATGAAAAAGAGTATCATAGCCGCAGCTTTTTTATGCGCGTTCACGGCAAGCGCAGAAACCGAATATCTCAAAATCGAGCTCAATGACGGCACGGTCAGCACTGTCGCTGTCGACGATATCAAAGAAATGACTTTCATCACCGAAGAGACTTCGCCTGCCGAAGAGCTTGCCGGCACATACACCGGCACCAACACGGTTGTCGTCGGCGGACAGTTTACCTACACCGCCGAGACCTCGGTCGTCATCACCGCCAACGAAGACGGTACGGTCAATTTTACATGGCAGGAGTATATGCTCGGCGGGACTGTCATGGGCGATCTCACTCTCGGGACATGCACTATCAGCAATATCGCTTATGATGAAGACAAGGGCGGTTTCTACCGTGATTACAGTAACGACGGTCTGACCCAGCACTTCAAGGCCGAGCAGGGCGGTGCGGCGACGATGGACAAGGATTATGCGCTTGGCGCCACGAGCACGATACTCATCGAGAAGACCGACGCGGGCATCAAGGTGAGCAATCCGTTCAAACTCGGTGCGATGCCTTTCCCGATCACAGCAAGCTACGAAGGTAAGAAATGAGATTGATTTCAGGATTAAGTTATCTTTTCATGCCGGCGGCAGCCATACTGCTGTCGGCATGCGAGGGTATATTGGGCGGTATCTATGACGAAGTGCCCGACGAAACGAGACCGACAGTGTCGGGCGAGCTGTATATCGACGCTTCGGACTGGAAGGAGTGGCATTATATCGACCTGCCGTCGCTGAGTGATGCCGTCGCCGCCGACCCCGACTACAACACCTCGTCGGCGTGGCAGACATATACCATCGACATGACCCGTGCGGACGAGGACGACGGCTCGGGCCGCGGCATCTATACCTACTGGTATGACGTTTTCGGCGAGGGCATATCGCGGCGCGAATACCGCGATTTCTACCCGACGGCGGCGCAGGCCGAGCCCGAACGGTGGACATTCGCGGTTCACCGCAACAACGTGCGCACCAACGGCTGCACCGTCGCGGCGACCCGCTATGGCTCGCTCGACGAGCTGCCCGACGACGACAATTATTACAGGAGCCTCGAATTCAAGGGCGACGAGTGGAACGAGAGTGACGTGTGGATCGACCAGGACCGTATGCTTCTCGGCATCATAGGCAATCAGGGAAGCGCGGTCAACACGGTGCTGTCGTCGTGGCTCAGGATAGAGATACCGCCTATGCCGCCGTCATTCACGCTCGACAGCCGTGTGTTTGTGATTCGCCTCGGCGACGGGACTATGGGCGCGCTGCAGTTGGCCGACTATCAGAGTGCGGCCGGCGTGAAGTGCTGCCTGTCGATAAAATACCGTTATCCGCTATGAGACAGAGACTGATGGCGGCAGCCTTGACCGCCTTGACGGCCGCGTCGGCGCTGCAGGCCGAAGAAATTCAGGATACAGACAGCGCGTCGGCGAGATTCTTCGACCTCGACGAGGTGGTCGTGACGGGTGTGCGTGTGCCCAAGCTGCTGAAAGACACTCCGGTGCAGACGCGTCTGATAACGATGAAAGAGATACAGCGCAGCGACGCCACCGACATACAGGACCTTTTGACGCAGGAGATGCCCGGACTGGAATTCACCTATGCGATGAACCAGCAGACCCATCTGAATTTCAACGGTCAGGGCGGACAGAGCGTGCTCTTTCTTGTCGACGGCGAGCGCATGGCCGGCGAGACCATGGACGACGTCGACTTCTCGCGCCTGACGATGTCTAACGTCGACCATATCGAAATTGTCAAAGGGGCGTCGAGCGCGCTCTACGGCAGCAATGCCGGCGGCGGAGTGATAAACATCATCACCCGCAAGGCAGTCAAACCGCTGCGCGTGGCCGCCGACGCACGTTTCGGCCGTCACGGCGACTGCCGTTACAATCTGTCGCTGACGACACGCCGCGGCAGGGTGAGCAACATCCTGACGGGACATTATCACACGACAGACAACTATGACGTCAGAAGCGCGGCCGACCCGGTGACGCGCGTGGTGACGACAATCTACGGCAACCGGGTCGCCAATGTCACCGAGCAGTTAGGCTACACGCCAGTTGACGGACTGAAACTGACGGCCCGCGCCGGATTTTTCTACCGCCAGCTCAAGCGCGTCGAGGACACTCCCGAGCGCTACCGCGACTATACGGCAGGCCTCAGGGGCGAGTGGCAGATAAGCGACGACGACATGCTCAATGTCTCCTATGCCTTCGACCAGTATGACAAATCAGACTACCGCCGCATCAGCGGTCTCGATGTCAGGAGCTACAGCAATGTCAACAACAGCGTGAGGGCGCTCTACAGCCACACGTTCGGCGACAGACGGACGCTGACCGCCGGCGCCGACTTCATGCACGACTATATGCTCAACACCAAGCTCTCTGACCCGCGGCGGTCTCAGAACTCGGCCGACGTTTTCGCGCAGTATGACCGCATCATCGGCGAGAAATGGGAGGCTGTCGGCGCGCTGCGCTACGATTATTTCTCAGACGGCGGAATGTCGCGTGTGACGCCGAAAGTGTCGGTGCGCTACCGTCCGCGTCATAACGTCAATATCCGTGCCGGCTACGGCATGGGATTCCGCGCGCCGACGCTCAAGGAGAAATATTATGACTTCGACATGGCCGGTATCTGGATTGTCAGGGGCAATCCGTCGCTGCGGCCCGAAAGCAGCCACAATTTCACGTTGTCGGCCGACTATACCGAAGGCAACTATCACGTGACCGTGTCGGGCTATTACAACGACATACACAACCGCATAGCCACCGGCGTGCCGTATTATCTTCCCGATGACCCCCACCAGCTTTATCTCGATTATGTCAACCTGCGTCACTACACTGTCGCCGGCTGCGAGGTAGCGCTCAAGGGCCGCTGGACCAACGGCCTGTCGGCGTCGCTGACATACGCCTACACCGACGAGCATCTTGCCGAAGACCGTGAAGGCAACACGATCAACAACCAGTATATACCGGCGCGTCCCCACTCGCTTACGGCGCGTGCCGACTGGGAGAAGACTTTTGCCGACGGATATACGCTGACCGCGTCGCTCAACGGACGAGTGCTGTCGGGAGTGAGCAATGTCGAATACCGCGACTATTATGATATAGCCGCCGGGACGGTCAGGGTCGACTATCCGGCCTATACATTATGGAAACTGTCTGTCAGCCAGACCCTGAGCCGTTATGTCAAGGTCAGTCTGGCGGTCGATAATCTGTTGAACTATAAACCTAAGTATTACTACCTCAATTGCCCGCTTACCGACGGGACGGCCTTCATGGCGGGCGTGAGTGTCGATTTTTATTGATTATGGCAACAAAAAAATATCCGGGCAAGGCAATTGCCTCATTTCTCCTGGTTTTGTTCACGATGCCCCTGGGGCACGCGGCGATGATACTGATGGAACACTGGCTCGAGCCGGCGGCGCTGCATGTATGCGCGTTTCTGCTCGGTCTCGCCGGGCTGCTCATCACTGTCACGGGCGTTTTTGTCAGAGGCGATCTCAAACAGACTCTCTGCGGCCTCTTCGGCGGTCTGCTGTTCTGGACAGGCTGGGTCGAATTCCTTTTCCAGTATTACGCCGACCGCTACGGCATGCAGCCCTATGTCGACGAGCTGACCGGCAAGGTGACACAACCCGAGTATCTGATACTGCCGGCGACGTTCGGCTTCATGGTGATGTTTCTGCTGCTCTATTTGTTCAGCATACGCTCGGGCTGCAACTTCTTCAACTGGTGTCAGAAAAAGCTTTTCGGAAGCCGTCGCGACATCATCGTCGCGCGGCCTGTAACGCGCCACACGTCGATAGTGACCTTTATGGAGCTTAACCTGATGATGTGGGTGTGCTATGTGCTGCTGATGTTCTGCTATGACACCGAATTCCTGGGCGACACCCATCCGGTGACCTTGGCGATTGCAGTCGGCTGTCTCATCGGGTCGATGTTTATCTTCCTGAAACAGCTGCGCATAGCCTCGTGGGGAGCCAATATCAGGATGTCGATAGCAACGGTGCTGACATTCTGGACCTTTGTGGAGGTGCTCGGCCATATAGGAATCATGAAGGAGATATGGATCGAGCCGATGGAACATGTCGGAGTCATGACGGCGCTCGCGGTGCTGTTTGCCGCCCTCGGAGGATACACGCTATATGCCGCGTTTAAAAAGAACTGAATAAAATCAGTATCTTTGTGCTGTCGATAAAAAGTAAGCGTCTGTGAATCTCCGCCGCCAGCATAAACTGTCGTCATTAGGTGTCTGCTTCTTCCTGGTGATGTTCTGTGTGTCGGGCATTATGCTCAACCACACAGACGCGCTTGCCGACTGCGAGGTGAGTCGCGCTCTGCTGCCGCCATTCTACCGTTATAAAGACTGGAACGGCGGACTGCTGCGTGGCACGACGGCCATTTCAGACGGCCGGATTGCCATCTATGGCCGAAACGGCATTTGGCTGACAGACAGCGCCGGGCGTTCGTTTGCCGATTATAACGCCGGCATACCCGATGCGGCGCATCACCGTAATGTAAGGGCACTCGTGAAAACAGATGACGGAACGCTTTTCGCCGTGGCGACGACGGGGCTTTACCGCCGCGAGTGTGGCGCCGTAAACTGGCAGCCTGTTGAGAGCGGACTTGACGGGGGCGAGGTTTTCAGCGACGCTACGGTCAGGGGCGATACGCTTGTGGTTGTCGGGCGCTCGGCTGTGTATGTGGCCGTCAGGCCGTGGCGGGAGTTCGAGAAAATCATTCTTGCGGCGCCCGATGGCGGTGAGCGGCGCGGGCTGAGCGCGTTCAGAACCGTGTGGCTGTTTCACAGCGGTCAGCTCTTCGGACTGCCGGGTATACTGGTAGCCGACGCGGTTGCTGCGATACTTATATTCCTTTGTGTGACAGGCCTGATGATAACGCTGTTGCCCCGGCGCATCAGACGGCGCGGGCCGACTCCGCGATTAGTGACGACGCTGCGCCGCACCCTGTCGTGGCACAACCGGACGGGTCTCTACACGATTGCGCTGACGCTGACGATATGTGTGACCGGATGGTGTCTGCGTCCGCCGGTGCTGATAGCTCTCGCGACGGCGAAAACGAAACTCGAGCGGGGAGAGGATGCCGGCAATCCGTGGCATGACCGTCTGAGGATGGTGCGCTACGACGAGACCGGCGGCCGTTGGCTGCTGTCGACATCAGAAGGCTTTTATGCTCTGACGTCGCTGCGCGCTCGGCCTCAGCGGCTTGAAAGCCAGCCGCCTGTGAGCGTTATGGGTCTGAACGTTTTCGAGAGCGGAGAGGAGGACCGGTGGCTCGTAGGCTCGTTCAGCGGTATGTTTGTGTGGAACAGCGCGACGGGTGACGTGAGGGATTATTTCACCGGTGAGGCTGTGTCACCGAAGCCGGGTCCTCCGTTCGGACGCACGGCAGTGTCGGGATATAGTGCTGATTTCGGCAGGAGGAGAGAGGCTTGTATCGTGACCTTTGACCGCGGTGTCATCGCAGGAGCGCTGCCTGCACAGCCCGAGGCTTTGGAGGCGCTGCCGATGTCGCTGGCTAATGTCGCGCTCGAGGTGCATACCGGGCGCATCTACTTCGGCAATGCGGCGACATGGTTTTTCGTCTTCATCGCCGGCGTGGCGGCTGCCTGGAGTCTCGTCACGGGCCTGTTGCTCGCGCTCAGGCGAAGGAGAGGCAAACGAACGAATAATAGATAATTCTCAAAATCATGGGAATATCTTACAGAAAATTCGTAGTTTTGCATAGGTAAAACGATTACGATGACACAAGAAATAGACCCCAATCTCGAGATTCAGCTCTATGATGATGTCTGCAACATCATAGAGCAAGCCCGTTATCGGGTTGCTGTATATGTAAATTCCGAAGCATCCATGATGAACTGGAATGTCGGTAAACGAATCAAAGAAGATGTCCTACTCAACAAAAGGGCAGATTACGGAGACCAGGTACTTAAACGCTTGTCTCAAAGATTGAAAACTAAATATGGAAGTGGCTGGGGCTATCAGAAACTTCAACATTGTGTACGCGCTGCGTACACTTTCAGCGAAGACGAGATATTGTACGCAGTGCGTACACAATTAAGCTGGACGCATTTAAGGTCCTTAATGGCAGTACCGAACGCTCTTGCACGCCGGTTCTATATGGAGATGTGCCGCCTTGAGCATTGGTCAACGCGTACACTTGACGACAAAATTGATGCGCAATTATTCGAGCGGACTGCTATAAGTCGTAAGCCAGACGAAGTAATAAAGGCTGAACTGGAAAAATCCAAGGAGAAAAACGAGATACAACCGGATATGGTATTCAGGAGCAGCTATTTTCTTGATATGTTAGGATTGCCGGATATATTTAGTGAGAACGAACTTGAAACCGCTATACTGGATCAGATTCAGTTGTTCCTGAAAGAGTTCGGCTCAGACTTCGCTTTTGTAGACCGACAGAAACGAATTTCTGTAGACGGAGTGGATTATAAGCTGGATTTATTGTTTTATCACCGGGGTTTAAGGCGACTGGTAGCGATTGATCTCAAACTCGGTAAATTCAAGCCTGCTTATGAGGGTCAGATGCTATTGTATTTACGCTACCTGAATCGACATGATCGCAGAGAAGGAGAAGACTCGCCCATAGGTTTAATTCTATGCTCGGAAGGTAATACCGAACATATTGAATATCTTATGCTTGATGATGATTCTCCCATAAGAGTAGCCCAATACTATACTAAATTGCCGGATAAGAAGTTGCTGTCAGAAAAATTGCAAAGGGCGATAGCAGTGGCTAAAGAGTATTATCGACTGAAAGATTCACAAGAGGAATAGACCTGCCTGTTGCTCACACTCAGAAAGAGGAGAGGGAGGGGCGGCCGCGCTCGAGGTCGAGGAGGTAACGTTTGACGGCGAGGCCGCCGCCATAGCCTGTGAGCGAACGGTCGGCGCCTATGACGCGATGACAGGGAGCAAAGATAGATATGGCATTGGCGCCGTTGGCGTTGGCGACCGCGCGGACGGCTTTGGGCATGCCTAAGCCGGCGGCCATTGCGCCGTATGATATTGTCTCGCCATAGGGTATAGTCATGAGCCGTTGCCAGACGGCTTTCTGAAATTCTGTGCCGGTGAAGAGCAGGGGCAGGTCGAAAACACGACGTCGCCCCGAGAAATATTCGTCGAGCTGCGCTACGGCTGTTTCGAGCAGGGGCGACGTGCCTTCGGCAAAGCAGGCGCCGAGATTGCGCGTCAGACGCCTGACGATAAGGTCGTGACGCTGTCCTGTAAGCCAGTCGCACATGCATAGGCTGCCGCCGAAGGAGCCGAGTACGAGGCGTCCGCAGGGGGCGTCGTAGACGCGGGTTGTTATGACATTGTCAGACATGAGATTGCGGTGGGTCGGGAGTGTATTCATTGAACCAGGCACGCTCTCCAAAGGGTTTCTTTTCGGCGGCATTGTGCAGGGGCTCGGCTGCGACGCCGACTGGAAGGAGGCAGATAAGACGGTATGGGTCAGGCATTCTGACGGCGGCTCTCAGAGGCTCGAGACAGTTGCGTATGCCGCCCTGATACCAGCATGATTCATAGCCAAGCGACTTGATGGCGAGGAGCATGTTCTCGACGGCGGCCGAGAAGTCTTCGATGTTGTAGTTATGGCCGTCGACACCGGGAATCTCACGGGTGAAAATGAGGATGAAGGCCGGAGCGGTGTCGCATGACGGACGTCGGAATATCTGTTTTATCCGGGCGACTCTGTCGGGATCGTCGACGGCGACGAAGGCCGTTGTCTGGCGGTTGCATCCCGAGGGTGCGGCGATGCCTGCGCGGAGAATGGTCTCAAGGTCGTGGCGCGGCACGGGTGTGCAGGTGAAGAGGCCGCGGTAGCTCGAGCGGCTGAAGATGGTCGAGAGGGTTTCGTTGGGGTGTGATGTATCGGTCATGACTAATCTTGTCTGTCAATGTGGCTGATTATGCGGTCGAACTGTTCGTCGCGGAGGAGGTCGGCGCGCTTGTGCCAGTCGCTTATCTCGCGCTCACACTCGCGGCGGTCTGCGGCGTCGAGGCCGGGGTTGTTTTCGAGATATTCCTTGAGCATTTTTGCTATGGCTCCGGCTCCCCGCCAGTCGCCCGAGCAGTAGGCGTCGGTGAAGAAATCGACTGCCTTGTCGGTGTCGCGGCGACAGCCGATGCCGTCGGCATACAGCCATCCCATGCGGAAAGAATGGCTGTCGGGATCGAGCCGCACGGCGACTGAGGTCCAGTGGAACAGGCGCTCCCGCGAGTCGGAGTCGTCGAGATATTCGGGCATGACGATGTTCCAGTAGTAGTCGCTGAGGTGACGGGCTACGTCAGCGCGGTCGTCGCCCGCGTCATACAGCGGCGAACGGTATCTGTCGGATTTGCTCATGTCAGCTGGCCGTGAGATTATAGCGGAGAATGTTGCGTGTCAGGCCTCCGTACTTGCTGACTGTCGCCGTGATTTCATAGCCTGCGGAAGTGAAGTTGGCGAGGCTGTGGCGGTTGTCGGGCGAGACGGTTGCGAGAATCTGCTTTGCTCCGGCCTCGCGTGCCTTTTCAGCGGCGCGGTCTATGAGTACGCGCTGCAGCCCGTAGCCGCGCCAGTCGGGGGCCACGAAAACGGCATCGAAGGTGAATGAGGTTTTCTTCTCATCGTCAGAGCTTTCGGCGAGGTTGCGGTCGCTGACACGGTCGATGACAATGGCGGCAACGGCGGCGAGGCGGCCGTCGGGAGCGAAGATGCCGGGAACGATGTCGAGGTGGAGTGATTCGAGCAGTTCGCCGCGCGAGAGCGGATAATATATGTCGGGGTCGGGCAGCGCGTCGGTGCATTGACGCTGGAGGTCAAGTATTTCGCTCAGATTCTCGAATGTCAGATCTCTGAGCGTGAATTGTTTACCCTTTGACTCGAATGTCACCGGCCCGTCGGGCTCTTTCATCGACAGGTCGTTGAGGTAGAGACGGTCTTTGAGATATTCGGGCGAGAACATATATTTGCTGAATGGGATGCGGTTGCGCCAGTCGGGGCCTCCTTTGTGGCGCCGGTGGGCGGTCCAGACGTCGTAGAGCTTGAAAATCTGGACGTAAGACGACGATGTCGGCAGGATATAGTTCTCCTGGATGTAGGGGTTGTTGACGAAGATGAAGAAGCGGTAGCCGAAGAGGTCGTCGAGGTCTTCGATCTCGGCGATGTGGTGGCGGTAGAGAAGGTAGAGGTTTTCAAAGAAGGTGCAGTAGTGGGCGACCTCGACGCTGCGGACGTCTTTCCAGAGTTCGCGGCAGGCGTCGGGAGCGGTCTCGTGGCGTTCGAGGACGTCGTAAACTTTCATGAGGCGGTCGCTGTCGTGGAAGTAGTTGTTGAGGTCGATGAGCATGTCGCTGCAGGTGACGTCCTGGCCGTTTTTGAGTTCGACGGCGATAAACATTGTGCCGAGGAGTGTGACGGCGAGCGAGAAGATGCCGACCGAGGCCTCTTCGCCGGTCCTGAACCAGGCTATGACCGACAGACACAGCAGAATGAGCAGTATCGAGGCGAGGATGATGAGAAACTTGATTTTGTTGTCGTATCTGAATCGGGCCATGGGATAGATTTAAGTCTAATTTCCACAAAGTTAGTTGTTTTTTTCAATATTGCAAAGAGAAACGGCAGAACATAATGACAGAAGAGGCACGCGGAGATTTAGGGGGGACAAAAGGACAGAAAGGCGCCGATATGATGGATAAGGATTTTTTGCGACCACAACGGCGCGTCTGAGACGCATAGCTGTTTTTTTCTGATTGTCCCGGACTTAGTCATAACCTCGCATGCGGTGACATCGACGCTCCTTTAGCAACGCACAATCAAGGACATAAGAACGACGTAAGGTCGGGCGGCGGTATAAGGCGCGGAAGCTTACTGTTCGCTATCATTGGGAATATGTTGAAGCAATTAATAATGCCCGGGAAAGATTTTTATCTTGGCAATTCGGTATTGTAAAAGGGCTTGAGAATATACAGCATGTTTGTGAAATCATCAGCAGTAAAATTCGTGATTATATGGATCCGTTGCCGGATATTGAAATGCTACCTTATAGAATTGAGGGCCTTGATATACTCAGACTGAGAGTCATGCCGGGCAGTTACACTCCTTACTATTATGTCGGTGACGGACAGCGTATGGCTTTTGTGCGTGTGGGTGATGAGAGTTTACCTGCAACGGCAGAACAAATGGTACGGTTGGTATTGATTTGATTCATTGCACACAGATTATAGGGTCGAAGACTATTCTTTTACTATATTGTCTAATACATTCAAAGTTCGTACGGGTCAAGACTGGAACAAAAAATATCTCTTGTCGTTTGGTCTTGTTACGAACTCGGGATGCCTTACCAATGCAGGCTCTTTGTTTGCCGATGATTGTCCTTTATGGCAATCAAGGTTGTATTGTACGAGATGGAATGGTCAGATAAAGGGCGACGCAATAAACGATGCCGAATTCACCGGCAATGTTTTGATGTTGCTTCGTGAGGCGATGAATTTTGTGAAATCGAACACAAGGAGAGGATGGGAAAAGCTACCCGACGGTCGAAAAGATAAACCAGAGTATGCTGAACGTGCTGTTCTCGAAGCAATAGTTAATCATTTTATACACCGAGACTATACAGTAATGGGAGGAGAAGTCCATCTCGATATTTATGATGACCGTCTGACAGTCACTTCTCCTGGCGGAATGTATAATGGTTTACTTATTCAAGATTTAGATATTCAGGAAGTTTCATCGGAGAGGCGTAATCCGATACTCGCAAATGTTATGGCACAATTGGATTATATGGAAAAGCGTGGAAGCGGACTTACACGCATTTGTAATGAAACTATGGTTCTTCCCGGATATAAAGACGAGTTTAAACCTGTATTTAAGTCGACACCGACTCAATTTCAGACTATAATTTTCGCATCTGTCGAAGTGTCGGCTGTCGGAGATGTGTCGGAGATGAAAGTGACTGTGCGCCAGCAGAAAATATTGGATATTATCAGGCAATCTCCGACAATAAGCGGACGGCGGATGTCGGAGATGTTGTCGGTGAGCCAGCGCACGATCGAACGTGACTTGGCGTCTTTGCAGAAAGTTGGAGTGTTGAAACATAAAGGAAAAGATAATGCAGGAATGTGGGTCGTGATGTTGTGAAATAGAGAGTCTCGGGAAGATATGGATTAGCTTAGTGCCTGTAAATGCACAATCAAGAATATAATGAGTGAAGAATAAGGTATATAAATCGCTATATAAAAACTTGTTTTCTTGTGTGTTTATGTTGGTGTACTTATCTTGTGCGGAGACTGGCCGGAGATGAGGTTTTGTTAACTATTTGCTAAAAAATTAAACATTTTGCACGATTTATTTGGCAGTGTGAGTTATCTGTGCTATATTTGGCCCTCGATAAAATCACTTTCTTCTTTTTTCCATTAACTGCTGTTAGTAATGACCTGATTGTTGGCGAAACGTTGAGAGCTTTTAAGAACATCAGACATTACGATACCAGTTGAAAAATCGACCTGAACCATACCATGCGCCCGCGTACGCTCTGTGCGGCAGATTAGTGACCATACTTGTCTGCTGTATTCTCGCTCTGTCAGCAATGACGGCGCAGGCCACGCGTCGGCCTGAGTGGAAAATGATGTCGAGCGTGACGTTTGTCGTCAACGGCAGCGATATTGACGCGAACTATGGACGCAACGCGGAGTCGCTCGACAGTATCAGATGTTTCCTTGACTCGGTCGCCCGCGATTCGACGATAATGATAACGGGTGTGATCTATACCGGCTATGCGTCGCCCGAAGGGCCGGCGGCAGCGAATGTCATGCTTGCCCGAAAACGCATGGCGGCTCTTGAGGATTTTGTGATGACGGCATGTGTCGTGCCTCTGACCGAAGATGTCGCGCGGATGTATGAGGTGAAAGGCATGTCGTCGCTGACCGAGGTGATTGAGAATTCAGATATCTCTCACCGCGACGAGGCCTTGAAGATACTCGGCGACTCGACGCGGTCGGACGAGGTGAAGATAAACAGGCTGCGCCGGGCGCGCAGCGGCCGGATATGGCGCGAGATTGTGCCTCTGCTCGAGGAGCTGCGATATGCTTCGGTGACGTTCAATTATGTGTCGCTCGAGGAGATAACGCGACTGCTGTCGGGATCAATGAAAGATCCTTTGCCGGAACCTGTCAAGATTGAGGAGGTGATAATACCCGACACAGACAGAGCGCCAGGCGATACGATTGGCTCAAATTACCCCCCCCTATCAGTCTCACGCAGACCGCTTTACGTTTCGCTTAAGACCAACGGGCTCTATGACCTGCTGCTGATACCGAGCGTCGGCGCCGAGGTGTGGCTCGGCCGGATGATGAGCGTCAACGCAAACTGGTCGTATGCGTGGTGGAGCAAGAACCGCCGTCACAACTACTGGCGCTACTATGGCGGCGATATCGCAATGCGCCGCTGGTTTGGCCGCAAGGCTGCCGAAAAGCCTCTCACCGGGCATCACTTAGGCATTTATGCACAGATACTGACATATGACTTCGAGCTTGGCGGCAAGGGCTATATGGGCAATAAATATAACTATGGCGGCGGTGTCGAATATGGTTTCTCACTGCCGATGGCCCGGCGTTTCAATATAGATTTCACTGTCGGCGTCGGCTACCTCGGCGGCGAGTATTATGAATATACGCCCATTGACGGCCACTATGTATGGCAGGCGACCAAACGGCGCCGGTGGTTCGGGCCGACAAAGGCCGAAGTGTCGCTCGTGTGGCTCATAGGCTACGGTAACAAGAACAAACCGAAAGGAGGAAACCGGGCGCTATGAGACTATTCCGACTATATCTGCCGGGGCTTATTATGCTCACGGCGCTGACCGGCTGCGAGCACAAAGATCTGTGTTTCAATCATCCCGAGCACGCGGCGCGTTATGAAACGCGCATCGCGGCCACATATGACCTGAGCTGGGAGACGCGCGGAGAAGACGGCCCGGACTGGAAGGCCGATTGGCCGGTGGAGTTCGGCGTCAGCTATGAGTCGCTCAATCCGGTGACGCCCGAAGGTCTGTGTGTCAACTCATACAGCATCGGCGACGGCACGCTGACGCGTCATCTGCCGCCCGGAGGAGGCCGGGTCGAGATGATGCCGGGAATCAACGCCGTGCTGATGTATAACGATGACACTGAATTTATTGTCTTCGACAACCTCAACAGCACGGTTTCGGCCAAGGCGAGCACACGCTCGCGTTCGCGATCGGGCTATAAAGGCAACAGTCTCGACCCCGACGGTGAGCCTGAGAAGACGATAACGACGCCCGACTATCTCTTCGGCCACTACATCGGGGAATATGACCAGAAGGCGTCGGCCGACGTCCCGACGGTCGAAGTGACGCTGCATCCGCTTGTGTTCACCTACTATGTCAGATATGAGTTTACCCGCGGCATCGAATATGCCGGCATCGCCCGCGGGGCACTCAGCGGCATGGCCGAATCGGTCTATCTCTACGACGGCCACACGGGCAAGGAGCGCGCCACGATACTATATGACTGCACGATACACGACTGGGGCGTCGAGGCTGTCGTCAACTCGTTCGGTGTGCCCGACTATCCCAACTCGGTCTATTCGCGCAGCGACGGTTTCTTCGGCCTCAATCTCGAGGTGAGGCTCAGGAACGGCAAGACACTGAGCTTCGACTTTGACGTAACGCAGCAGGTCGCCCTTCAGCCTCACGGCGGTGTCATTGTTGTCAAAGGGCTTGAAATCAGTGCTGAAGACGGCGACGAATCGGGTTCGGGCTTCGACGTCTCGGTTGACGGATGGGGCGAATACGAAGACATCGTCATCGACTTGTAGAAACAACTTACAATCACAATATTTATTAACTCTAAAAAATCAATTGTATGAAAAAATCCCTGTTTTTAATTGCAGCAAGTGCATTCGCGCTGGCTTCGTGCTCGAACGATGAGGTAGTCGATATGCAGAAACAGTCGGCCATCGGTTTCGACAGCTATGTCGGCAAGACGACAAGAGCGACTGATGCGACGATGTCATCTTTGTCAGAGATAAGCGTCTACGGTTATATCGGCGAGGCAACACCCCTTAAAATCTTTGATAACCAGAAGGTGACTAAATCAGGTACGGAATGGACTTATTCTCCTCTGCAGTACTGGGTAGCAGGCAAGAACTATTTCTTTACGGCTATCGCTTCGCCTACTGCAGAAGGCAACACGGAGTATACCTATACATGGGCAGCCGATGCAGATCTGCCTACGGACGTCGCAGGTTTCTTCGGCACAGGCACGATTAATTTAAACAACGCTGCCGCCAATGGCAACGAAGACCTTGTCTATGCTTACGCCATCGCGCAGACTCCCGACCCCATGACAGCACAACCCGAGACGGTTCAGTTTGATTTCAAACATGCTCTCTCGCGTGTGAAATTCACATTCACCAACGCAATGGGCAGCGGATCTTACAGTGTCAAGGTCTATGGTCTGCAGATCAACAATTCTGCCGCTCAGGCATCACTGACCCTCGGTGCCGAAACCCCGGCATGGGCAGGCCATACAAGTCAGGCTGTGCTCGCACTGCGCGACAATCTGTTTACACCCGCAAATCAGACAGCTCAAAATGACGGCAGCGTAGTCAGCGGAACGAAATTCATCATCCCCGAGAGCGAGAAGGCTCTTACAATTACCTTTAAGGTCGACCTGATGATCAACGGCACACTTATCGAAACATACGACCACAGCGATGTCGTGCTTCCCGCAACGACATTCCAGAACGGCCACAGCTATAACTTCACCGCCGAACTCAATCCTCAGAATATTGACCCCGACCAGCAGATGTTCCCCATCCAGTTCAACGTAAGAGACGTAGCTCTTTGGGAAGAGGATCCGAATATTACTGTCACACTCCCCGAAAAAGAATAACAACAGTAATCAGCCAACAGAATAAGCCGGCCCGAGTGCCGGGCCGGCTTATTTTTAAATAACAATCTTATAGACAAACGATGAAATTCTATCAGGCGCTGCCAATGCTGTTTATAGCCTTGTCGTCGTGTGGCGACGACAGCCGGTCGACCGACCCCGGGGCTCTCGGACAAATCGCTTTCGGTGTGACGGAGGCGCCGGCCGATTCGCGTTCTGTTGCGGCAGTCTGCGCGCCTGACGAGATGACGCTCGTGCCCGACGCGGGCTGCGGCGACATCACTCCCTTAACGGCCTATATCACGGTCGACGACATGGCCGCGCCACAGCGGGCCGGCCGCGGCACGCCCATAACGGGCACAGGCAATCTCGGCGATTTCAGCATCTATTCATTTTATTACCGCTCGGCTGAAGCCTCGCCTGTGACATTCTTCGCTAACGAGTCTGTCAAGAAAGAAGGCGCCCTCTTGACGACAGTGAACAGCTACTATTGGCCGACAGCACAGGGCTCAACCCTGACATTCAGGGCTATGGCCGGCATTGACGCCGAAGGCGTCACCGTGGCTCCGTCGGCATTGACGCCCGGCGAACTCGAGATAGACTATAAGGTGCCGCAGCAGGCTGCGGCGCAGAGCGACCTGATGCTCGCGGCAACCGGACGGCTCAACACACCCGGACAGCCTGTGCCGCTTGAGTTCAGACATTTATGCGCGGCTGTCAGATTTGTGACGGGCAATGAGATGCAGCCCGGCACAATCAAAAGCATTATCCTCTCGGGTATCAAGGACGAGGGGCAATATACAACGACATGGAACAACCTGCGGGGTAACGCCGGGTTTACGATTGACGTCAACAAGGCGACGACAGCCGGCATGGCTGCCGACGAGGCGATTGCGCCCGACAACTATACGCTGATGATGATACCGCAGCAGCTCGCCGACGACGCGACGCTGACGGTTGTCTTCGAGGACAACTTCACAGGCCGCGAGCGCACGATGAGCGCCTCGCTCAAGGGTCAGACATGGCGGCAGGGCAAGACGACGGTCTATCACATCGGCATCACACCCGACTATGAACTTGAATTCATCAGTCAGCCCGAGGTGCAGGATGCATATTATGTGATCTGCAACAGTGCCGTGAGGGTGAGCGGCATTCCGGCTGACAAAGCGTGGACGCTGACGGTAGCGGCCTCGGACAGCAGTGACCCGAGTGTTCAGCTCACCGCTGACGTCAACGAGTATGTCAAGAATGGCTTTTGGACCGATAAGAAGATGACCAACGGCACGACGATAACAAACGAGTCGGCCCGCGGCACAAATACTGTCAGGGGGAAAGGTCCGGGCGAGTTCCCGCTGACCGTTTTCCTGCCCGAAAACACAGGCACGGCCAACCGCACGGTGACACTGACGCTGAGCGTCGACGGCGCTCCGGCGAATACCGCGGTGATGCAGGAGATAACGCAACTGGCGCCGGCATGGAACGGCAATACCGGCTGGGAGCAGATTGACGACGGCAACAGCGGGGTATATGGATTTGATTATAATGCGACGAGAGTGTATGTTTATCGCAATAGCGGATTACAAAGCACGCAGCGTATAATGTTATCAAGAGTCGCTGATCTTGCGGAGCAATATAGCGTCGCTGATTATATCAGCACAGGAATTTACGGCACAACTGCCCGTTATCGCAATTATGTGGTATTTGATTATTCAAAAATGAATTCCCTGACAGGGAAAGCTCAATCTCAGGTCGATGGTGAGACAAATACGCGTGAGCTGTTTGGCGTAGGAGGTACATCTTTAAGCGGTAATTTTGAAAGAGCTTTGCTCGGTTTAAGACGATTTGCAAGTACTGAGACTGCATATAGGCCACGGGAAGAAAGTGATCCTGCTGAAGTACCGATGCCGATAGAAGGTACGGCGATAAATGAAAGTCAGATACTGGCAGAAGCACTGAAGAAGAATAGATATTATCTGAATACATCGACAGTAGGCGATCTGACAACGACGACGGCGTTGATAAGGGCCGAGGATATTGAATGGTATATACCTGCCTACGGCCAGTTTGCGGGCGCACCGGCATGGTATGGCGGCGCAACGATGGCGTCTGCCGATTTCTGGTCGTCGACGGCCGGAGCAGTCGGACTGGCATATATCGGCAGCGGTGCGACCGCCTCGCGCACCGCAATCAAACGCCTCCGTGTCGCCAGAAACAGGTGAGAAACACTGGCTGTCTTGTCTTATTAAAAGAGATGATTTACCGGCCTAAGTATCTTTTGCGTAGATAGTTTAGCCAAGATCTGACGTTGTCGTCGTCGCTATATTTGTCCAAAAGGCTGAAATATTCTTCATATGTGAGAGTCCTGAAGGTATCGTTGCCTCTGTCGGTCAGTAGTTTTCGGTAGTCGGGCAGGGCATAGTAGTGGAAGTGCTCGTTCATGCGCGGGTAGAATAGCTTCAATCTTTTTGATGCTTGTGCCTATGATAGAGCTGAAAATATCGGCTGCAATCATCGGCATTGTCTCAAGCGGGGTAAACATATTGTAGGGTATATGTTGGCTGCGTAGCATATTGGCGGTCAGCTGATTTGCCACATGTCCGACTTTAGGCTTACTGATTATCAGATTGCGGTAGGCTTCATGAAAAATCAGGCCGTTCCGGGCGTTCTCGTCGCTGAGCAAAACCTGTGGTGCCCGATATTCATTGAAGTCATGGAGAATCTCTTCACGGTAGGCAAACTGCAAGGCTCTCGCCCGCTTTTTGAAACTGTCGTCAAATTTATATTCCTTAATCAATTTATAAGTATGTCTGTTTGCCTGCAAATATACTATAAGTTCTATATTTGGCAATAACTTTCAAGCGCCGTAGCACAAGATGATGAAAAATGCAGGTTTATTATTAATAATTAGATATTTATTAGTATCTTTGCGAGCCGTTTATGTAGTATAACTATATGGGACGATGACTAAGAAGCATAAATCTAATCATAATAAACAGAACCGGACACAGTCAGTAGATAAACGAACAAAGGTCAATAGCAGATATAGGAGCGCAATAATCACAACATTAATAGCATTGGGTGGTATCTATGCCGCTTTCTTCATACTCATTTTTGTCAGAGGCGGTAATGTTGTTGAAGATGTATTTCAAGCACAATCTTTATTGGGCGGATTATTTGTGAACTTATTCGCAGTCATAGGCGTTGCATATTCAAAATTCACAGACTATGAGTTTGTCCATGAGAGAGTTTACTGGCTAAGTCTTACGGCATTTGTGATATTGATAGGTATTTATGCACAGGCCGCGGCGATGCAGGATTCATCGATAACGGTTGTCGCTGACTGGATGAAATCACCTTGGACATCTGTCATATTACAAATATCGCTGGCGGTATTAATCTTTAAATTAGCCGCACAAAAAGAGTTGGAAGTTAAAATAGACTATAAAAAGAAAAAAATATACTGAAATCGAATGGATTCAATAATATTGATATTGATTGCGGCTTGTATATTTGTGCCTTGTATCATATATCTTCGTTGCAGGAAGAAGATATATAGATCCAAAAATAAAAGAGCACGTCAATATAACATAAAACAATTGCACCGGGTGGAAGCTGGTCCGACAAAGCGTTTTTTCAGTAAGAAAGTTGATTTAATGCCGACTGTCGCGGTAGATATGGAAGGCATAAAAATAAATCCCGAACTTGAGTATTTCGTGGTAAAGAACCAATGTATGCAAATTAAAGGCATATCTGACGGCGATATTATTGGTGTGCGCATGTTCAAAGACGGATTCGAGATGCCGACAACTCCTAAAGAAGGCCTGATTTTGCTGATTTACCTTGATGACGACCATTTTAAAGGTTATAAAATTAGAGAGCAGGGCGAACTGACCAATGACGGAATGGCTTATAATACTTATCATTATAAGGGAGGCGTCCAAAATCGGTCTTCCCGTCCGCATGCAATTGAATCTATCAAAGGGATAGTGACGGAAGTCTATCAGCGTCAGTTTGTGACGTCAATGTAAATTGATGTTTTAATCCGTCGGGTCGACGGTTACGGGTGAACAAATCGGGGCGTTTTGCATTTGTTGTTTTTAGGAATGATAAGCAATGAATGTCAAGACGATTTATAATAGATTTTATGATTGGGCATGCCGCCAGCCTGATGCCTTGGCTGTGGTCGGGGACGGCGGCGAGGTGACTTATGGCGAACTCGACGCCATGGCTGACGCGATTATGTCGAAATTCTATGATGACCATTATGATTTCGTCGGCATAATGATGAGCCACGGAGTCGAAATGATAGCGGCAATGCTCGCCGTTCTGAAAAGCGGAGCGGCATACGTTCCGGCCGAACCGACGCTGCCGCGCGAACGCATCGACTATATGATGCGCACGGCCGGCGCGGGGCTCGTCATCACCGACGACTATTGCCGCGGCCTCTCTGCGTCGAGGCGCTTGCCCGACCGCTCGCAGCCCGGCGGTATCGCCTATGTGCTCTATACATCCGGCACGACTGGACGTCCTAAAGGCGTCGTCGTCGAGAACCATAGCGTCGTGAACTATGCCGAGGCTTTCGAGGCTGAGTTTCGTGTCGGACCGGGTGACGTGATGCTGCAGTATTCGGTCTGCTCGTTTGATATTTTTGTCGAAGAGGTCTTCACGACGCTGCTCAATGGTGCGACGCTTGCCATACCGTCGAAAGCCGTCTGCGAGGGCACTCTTGCCGAGCTGATGGACTTCTGTGAGCGACACGGAGTCACCGAGATCAGCGCTTTTCCTTATCTGCTCGCCGACATGAACCGCTATCGCTGCTATCCGTCGCGCCTGCGTCTGCTCGTCAGCGGCGGAGACGTAATAAGGGCATCATATATAACATGGTTAAAAGACCGCGATTTTGTCATCTACAACACTTACGGCCCGAGCGAGACGACAGTCTGCGCGACATATTGTCGCGTCGACAACGCCGAGGCGCTCGACGACGGCACATATCCCGTCGGCAGGGCTGTCAAAGGCGTCGGCGTGAAAATTCTCGATGACGGACTCAATGAGGTCGCCGACGGCGAGACCGGCGAAATCTGCATCTACGGCGAAGGCGTCGCGCGCGGCTATCTCGGCAATCCGCCCGAGCAGGCCAATTTCGTGACGGCATCCGACGGGACGAGGATATACCGCAGCGGCGACCTCGGTTATCGCATGTCGGACGGCAACATCGCATTTCTGCGGCGCAAGGACAGACAGGTGATGATACTCGGACGTCGCGTCGAGCCTGAAGAGGTCGAGAACGTGCTCAATGAGTCGCCATGCGTCGAGCGTGGTGTCGTCCGCGCATTCACCGACGGGCAGGGCCTGGCATATCTCACGGCCTATTTCGTGCCGTCGCATAAGAACTGCCTTCTAAGCAGAATCAAAGACTTTCTTGCCTCGCGTCTGGCCGATTTCATGATGCCTGAATTTTTTGTCAGGATGGAGGAGATACCGCTCACGGTGCGCGGAAAAGTCAATGACAGGCTGTTGCCTGTCGTAATGAAGGAAGGAGATTTGAAATGAAAGTGATTGTTCAGGAAATAACAACCGTGCCGACCTTGATGCACTGGCGCAGTGAGGTGATAGAGAGCGTATTCGGCGTGGCGCCGTCGAAGCGCCTGTTGGCAGCCAACCGCCGCTACTACCGTCAGCATATCGCCGACGGCAGCCACGTAGCAGTCGTCGCCGAGGCTGACGGTGAAGGTGTGGGCTGCGGAGCGGTATGTCTTACGGAAGAACTGCCGTCGCCCGACAATCCGTCGGGCCGCTGCGCTTATCTGATGAATATTTATGTGCGCGAAGCCTGGCGACACCGTGGCGTCGGCCATGCGATAGTCAGGCGGTTGATAGAAATAGCGCGGGAGTCGGGCTGCGACAAGATATATCTCGAAACAACCGACGGTGCACGTTCGTTTTATAAGAGTATCGGGTTTAATGAATTGCCCGGGATTATGAAGTATGCATACATTCACGATTGACAATCTTAGAGTGATGGCGGCCGGCGGCACGACTGACCGCATATGTTACATTCTCTATCCGTTCGACGGCCTTGGCGGGTGGATTGAAGAGGCGGCTGAAAAATTCGGCGTGTCGATAGCCGCGATAAGAGGCATGGACTGGGACGACGACCTCACGCCCTGGCCTGCCAAGGGTGAGCCGCCGGGTTGTCCTGGCTTCAGCGGCGACGCCCGGGCGTTTCTTACGAAGCTGACAGGCATGGTATTGCCTGAGGTCGAGCGGCGTATAGGCATATCTCCTGACGCCGAACGCACACTGGCGGGCGTGTCGCTCTCGGGGCTTTTTGCCTTATGGCAGTGGATGATAGACGATACGTTTGACAGCGTTATCAGCCTGTCGGGGTCGTTTTGGTACGATGGCTTCGTCGAATGGGTCAGGTCGAGGCCGGTGCCGAAAAAGTCAGGACGCGCCTACTTTCTGCTCGACGACAAAGAGGCGAGAACCAATGTCAAAGCCTTTCAGTCCGTTCAGACCGACACCGTCGGAATTGTCAATTACCTCCATGCCGGCGGCATCGATGACACTTTTGAACTCGTTCCCGGCAACCACTACCAATACGGCGAACAGCGTCTCACCCGCGCCTTTACGTGGATGTTCGGCGCAGGAACGAAATCGTAGTCCCCGGGCTATAGCTCGATGGTGTGTGGCTCTATTTCGACGTCGTGGTTCGCAAGGGTCTCGACGCAATTGTCGTTCATGCTCATCCGGCGGATCCATTGCAGCGATGAAAGCTGCTCTTTGCGGTTGTCGGCAATGCCCGGGAGAATAATCTCCTGCCATGACTTGCTGCCGTAAGCGCCGTCTGACACAAGCAGCACATATTTTCCCTCGTCGTTTGTGACTTTGACAGCCACAAGGCCTTCTGTGTGTCCGGGTATGTTTATAAGCTGTACAGATTGATCTCCGAGCAGATCGAACGAGCGACGGAATGGCCCTTCATTTCCATTCCAGGGAAACAGTTCCAGGGGTATGCCTTTCCACCACTGTTTGCGAAAACGTACTTTATTAGTGACAGAAAATTTGTCGGCAAATTTCATTTCGGCTTCAGAGACAAGTATATGTTTTGCGTCGGCAACCTGATGCAAGCCACATACATGGTCACAGTCAAGATGGGTCAGCACGACATAGTCGAGGTCGGAAGTCTGTATGCCAAGCCGGCCCAATTGCTCGTCGACGGCCTCTCCTGCCGGCAGATAGCCTTGATTCATAGAATACAATATGTGCCCCAGCTCGGCTATCTGCGCTTTTTTGTCGATGACTCCGGCGGGACTCATCCGGCGGCTCCAGCCTGTGTCGACCAGAATCTTTGCTTTAGGGTGTTCTATGAGATATGCAGACACCGGCATCCATATCCAGTCTTTCTCGGGGATGCCGATTCCGGCAACTTTCAGCATGCCGGCATTGTCGGTGTCATATGGCAGGTAAGGTGAGGTGTGTACCCGCCCGCAGTGTAAAACGTGTATTCTTATAGTGTCCATACCCACTAAACAAAAAGCATAGCCGTATGGTTGTGATACAGAGTCAGTGGGTCTGTTTACCGGCGATTATGTCGAGCCTTCTGCTGAACCATCGGTAAATCAGCCGGTAGCCGATCACCAATGATGTAATTAAGATGGATTTGCTCATCGGTGTGAGCAGGCCGTTGCTGCGCAGATACCGGTTGCACAGGGCAATCACGGCTCCATACACACCCGCCATCAGCAACAATAAAATCGTTGCTGCGATTGTTTTTCTGACTGTAATGCCCGGTTTCATAATATGGTGAGTCGCTCTGATGTTGTAATGTTTAGTAATCTGTCTAACTGTATCTGAATTTGTCAGTAAACAATGCAAAGATATAAAAAGTCGGAGAAAATGTTGTAGTGCTACAACCTTTTTGGCTGTTTTTTGTTCGGGCGGCTTGCTCTTGTCGGGTTGGCCGTGGTGTTGTGGCGGGATTGATGGATGCCGGGCCGGAAAATAAAAACCGCAGGCGGCTGTGCTGCTTGCGATTTTGCGTTGTATAGTAGAATCGACATTTAAAGTTCTGATGGACTTCATCAGATATACCACCATTGGTTGAATATACCACTTTCGAAGAGGTATATTTATTGCGTCAGGAACACTCTCCAGCTTCCTTCTTTCTCGCCGCGTTCCACATACTTTTTAGAAATAAGCTGGTCGAGCAGCTTTTGGATTGCTGAAATGCTGATGCCGGTTTCTTCTTTCATGTCTGCGAGTGTCAGTGTCGGCTGGGTGCGCATGGCGTTCAGAATTTTAGTGTAATTGGGAGTGCGGAAGGCAATGCGCTCTCCGTCATACCACCAGACATTTTCATTCTTCTCGCTGACAAACAAAACATCATTATATACCTCAGTAGCCACCAATTCATTGAAGTATTTAAGGAATGGACGTATATCCTTGATGTCGGCATGGGCGCCGTCGCTCGGCACAGGACCAATTTCGAGATCCGTCTGATGGAGCGCTTCGAGATATTCGCTTTTCTTGCGGCTGCGTACAACAATCATCGGATAATTATGGCGAGTGAGAATATAATTCACCATCAGTCGGGCGATACGTCCATTACCGTCTTCAAAGGGATGTATGCGGATATAACGGTAGTGGAACAATGCTGCCAGTTCAACAGGCGATAGTTTTCCCTCCTGTTCAGCTGTATTATACCAGTCAACCAAATCAGCCATAAGACCGGGCGTTTCCTCCGGCGAAGCATACTCGAATCTGTCGCCGTATCTTGTAATGACGCTGTTTGGCCTTGTCTTATATTGTCCTGCGTGTATGATATAACTTGTCTGTACGCCTCCCGGCAAATTACGATAGATTGTGTAATCATCGCGTAAAAGGGTCTTATGTAAAGTTCGTATGAAATTCTGTGTCAAGGGTATATCCTTAACCGCAGCTTCCTCTGTCATCATCCGTAGTCCTACGTTGCTTGCGGTCATTTCCTCAACGTCACGCACATCGGCCTCACCGATTACCTTGCCGAACAGCAACAGTATCTCTGTCTGCCCGTAAGTCAGCGTGTTACCCTCGATATGATTGCTATTGTAGTTAAAATCCACGGTAAAACGACGGCTAAGCCTCTCCCTGTCTTTCTCAGATAGAGGCTGTAGGTTCTGCCAAGCGGCAAGTGCTTTTGAAAGGTTTAGGTATTTCATTTATAAGTAACTCTTAAAAATTAAACGATATAATGTAACTCTCTGAATCTTGCACGATAAATCTCGTTCTTTTTGGCCATTTCATTCTCTCGCACAGTCACATAGCCCGCTATGCTCCTTGACTCGAGAATGAAATGTCTTTCAAAATAACTTCGATTTCTCTGTGCATTAATTTTTGCGAGTTACTTATCTGAATTTGTCAGTAAACAATGCAAAGATATAAAAAGTCGGCGAAAAGGTTGTAGTGTTACAACCTTTTTGGCTGTTTTTTGTTCGGGCGGCTTACTCTTGTCGGGCTGGCTGTGGTGTTGGGGCGGGATTGATGGATGCCGGACGGAAAATAAAAACCGCAGGCGGCTGTGCTGCTTGCGGTTTTGCGTTGTCTTATGTGACTCCCCGGAGAGATTTACCCGAAGCGGGGCCAACAATATTGCCTGTCAATACTTTAGGTTTCTTGAAAATCATGGATGTTCCCTTTTTGCACACCCGGAAATTGCAATGTTCTTCGTATATCTACAACGCAAAAGTAGCTATAATAGTCTGATTTCAGGCTGTTTTCAGTGCTAAAATCCAATATGAAGTGGCGGGTCACAGACTGAAATAGCCTCCTGTCTTTTTAGAACCCCGGTATTCTATAATATTCAGCTTTACCAAGTGTTTCAATGCCCTCTTAATAGTTATGATACTCTTGTCAAATTTATCAGCCAAAGCAACTGCGCTGATACCTGGCGACGCGACGATACAATTATATATCAACTTCTCAGTATCATTTATCGTATCATTTATCGTATCATTTATCGTATCATTTATCGTATCATTTATCGTATCATTTATCGTATCATTTATCGTGCCATTCTTGTGACCCGATAAATCCGGACGCATAAATATTACTTTGACCACGCCTCTTTCATCGGTAACAGTCGGTTGTGGAAGCCCTGCACGCTTACACTCTTCAAATATCATTGACAGACCTCTGCCCCAATGTTCGATTACTCCACTGTAATACATTACGCGGGCAATCGTTTCGTTTGGTGGTTCCGATGTATGAGAAGCGAGTATCCTGGAGCCGTATGAAAGTTGATTCGCCGGTATTTCTTCGGGAAGCATTCCCGCGTTTTCAATCTCTATTCGGTCATCATATATAGCAACGCCGACGGATGCAGTCTTTCTCCAGTCCATGTGAGCCAAAGCGTTGGCACAACACTCTCGTAAAGCTGTTATAGGAACTTCCAACTCGTCCTTCCGATACATACCATCCATTCGGCTTGTTACCGACAGATGTTTCAAGAAAAAAGGGGTGACTTCGTTTAGCAAATCAAAGATATTACCCTCAATCTGCTGGTTGTCGATAAACTCACGTTTGTCTATACCTCGGAAACGGGCAAGACGGATGATGCAGTTGTGATAGTAAAAGAAGTCCTTGCCGAAAAGAACGGCGGCGGCATTGTTATAGACACCGTTCTTAAGCACCTTGAATTTTTCAAGAATGGCAATCGGATCGCGGGTATATGCCCCATCCTTCAACCTTCCTAATTCAAGAGCCTGCCGAATAGCCCAGTGAATACGGCTCTCGTCAAGATCCTCAAATTTCAAATTCTCGTTAGGCAAGGCATCCCATTTGTATTTGAGGCCACCACGGTTCATAATCATACGCGAATATTTATTGTGCGGCATGACAGATGTAACACTGTCGTGTCGTTGATAAGGTCTGCCATCGTATGAATATGGTCTATCGGGATTATTTCCCTCTGCTTCAAATACAATCAGTTGTTTCTCCGAATCTTTCAGTTTGATATATTTCTGTCGGATTTCAGCGGAAGGCTCGAAGCGGCGCAGTGCCTCTCCAATCATGCGGGTTGTCTTGTCTCCGATTTCCTGCCCGATAATCTTGCCTGAATTTTTAATACCAAAGATTACAATACCGCCGGCGCCATTGAGCATACCGCACAATGTTTCCATACCTCGGTCAAGTTGTCCTGTGGTTTCCTTGAACTCGACATCAACACCTTCATGGCTTTCAGCCAAATGCTGTATGTAGTCTAAATCAATATCCATAAATACAGTGGTATTATGGATACAAAGTTACAAAATTTCATTGAGATTCAGACTACTTATAGTTCACGCACTGCGTAAATGAGCATTTTAGAATGATTGAAATATATGATTGTCCGTTATTCATTCCAAATTTATTGCAAAATTCGGCCACCCCGCTGCTTCAATATTTTGCGTCGGAACGCCGGTGTGTGATAACGAAAAACCTCTGGAATCGGCTGGATTTCAGGCTCAATCCGAAAACACGGTGCATTCATTTAGCGAAAAGTGTTAAATTTGTGGTATGAAAACCGGCGAAGCATTTTGGCAGTTCTTACCCGAGGGATTGGGCGAACTAT
>CABUPJ010000006.1 GCA_902493335.1 uncultured Porphyromonadaceae bacterium | reverse complement strand
AGATTCCTTGACTGGTTCACATATAGCGATAACACTATTGACGGGCAGAGCCGTAAAAAGGCATACACATTGTTTCCTGACTTCGTCAACGTGTCACCCAAAAATCATCAGAGAAGAGAGGTGCGATGCATTGATGCCGTTTCATGAGCATAGTCCGTGAGATAGTATGCTTGTTTTGAGGGAGAGTGATCTGTATCGTAACGATGGACTGAGCAAGGGCCAGTACTTTGTCAACACTCATATTTATGCCGGCCAGTTTCATCAGTCGTTCCAGTTCCTTATATACCTTCAGTGCGACGAAGCAGATACAGATGTGTGCTTCTATTCGGCGTCTCGTGAAGTGGAACATAGGCCGTATCTCGATTTTGGACTTGGATATACGGAATGCCTGCTCCACATGCCACAGGTTATGGTATGCGACATATACCTGTGAAGCCGGTATGTCGGTATTCGTGAGATATCCTTTCAGCCCGTCCCATTTTGCGTCTGTTTCGAGTTTGTCGTAGTCGATTGATACCTTCACATCACCCTCCATTGCAAGGAACTTATTGTAACCGCGCTTGTTGATGTTTTCCTTGGTGAGTGTCCCTCTGCGGTATGCCTTCTCAAGCCTGCGTAACCCTTTTTCGCGGTTATAGGCATCCTTGCGGGCACGGTCGTCGGTATATCCCACCAACGGCCGTTTGCCGTCTCCCTTCCCTTGTCGTATTCCACCATCTGACAGTCGATTTTCGGCTGGCGCAGTATCCATTCCTTGATTTTATTGCATTCAGTCTTAATTTTGGCTCCAATTATATATTTGTAGCCATTGGCTTCTAGCTCGGCAACATTATCGGAGTTCATAAGACCGGAGTCTGCCACAACGATAAAGTCTTCCAGTTTATACCTGCGGACAAACTCAGTCACGACCGGAAGCATCGTATGCCCTTCGTATTTGTTGCCCTCATGGATGCAGTATGCCAGCGGATAGCCGCCGATGCTTACCAAAAGACCCAATATTATCTGAGGATTCTTGTGACGTCCTTCCTTGGAGAAGCCCGTCTTACGTAATTCGTCCTCATGGTCCGCCTCAAAATAAAGCGTGGTAACGTCGTAGAACAGTACTCCGATATGACCGCCATGTATATTCCGGGTATGTTCCACACTTATATCCTGGACTATACGGTGTTGACTATCGCTTAGTTTGTCAAGATAGCGGTAAATCTTCGACAGACTCACATCATCGTCAAAATGGTTCTTCAGATATTCCACCGTGGCCGACTTGCTCGCCGGATAGGACAGACGCGCCTTTACCAACTTTCGAAAAATACCATCTTCAATACGGTTGAACCCGACATTGTCAAATACCTTGTCAAGAATCAAGTCGGCTCCGTCAATGGCAATGTTGGTTATGCCGTTCAGAAGTTGTTCGACGTTCTTCCGTTCCTGTTCGCACCTTATACGCTCATCGCCGAACAGATCAAGTCGCGGATGTCGGCGTTGTTGCTCTCTGTCGATCCATTCCTGACCCCGTTTGACTAAAGCATCAACCTCTTCATTCGATTTGGCAATACCTATTGTGGTTAGTTCTTTCATTTTGCCGCTGATTTTCTCAACGACTATGATTCCTACATTACCTGATGGGTATTTCTTCCTCCTGATATACATTTTTGTAGCGTGTCACCCATTTTAGGGTGACACAAAATTACAAAAATCTATCCATTAGATAATTATAAATTTGTGGCTTTTAGAGTGACGAAGTCAGGAGATTCCTTGACTGGTTCACATATAGCGATAACACTATTGACGGGCAGAGCCGTAAAAAGGCATACACATTGTTTGAAAGCGGTTTGCTCAATTCGCTTGAGCCGGGAAGCATGAAATGTCTGCAACAGATTCACGCCTATCTGTTTGGCGGCTTGTATGAATTTGCCGGACAGATAAGGAATAAGAATATCTCGAAGGGTGGATTCACGTTTGCCAACTGCCTACACTTTCCGACCATCATCCCGACCATTGAACGTATGCCGGAAACTACTCTTGACGAAATCGCCGACAAGTACGTGGAGATGAACGTGGTTCATCCGTTTATGGAGGGTAATGGCCGCAGCACTCGCATCTGGCTTGACCTGATGCTCCGTCGCTCGCTTACACGGTGTGTTGACTGGAGCCGGATTGACAAGAATGAATATCTGACAGCGATGCGCGAGAGCGTGGTGGATTCATCGCACATCAAAGCGCTGCTCGAAGGAGCACTGACTGACAAAATCAACGACCGCGAGATGTTCATGAAGGGCATCGACTACTCCTACTACTACGAAGAAGAGTGAACCTATCTCAAAGCTGCGTGCAGACCTTTTATTACTATGCGCCCCTTTTGCACGTAATATGCACGTAAAAATAAAAGAAGGCGACTTAACTTGGTGAATATCACTTTGTTAAGTCGCTTTTACTGTGCCCAGAACAGGACTCGAACCTGCACGCCTCGCAGCACTCGCACCTGAAACGAGCGCGTCTACCATTCCGCCACCTGGGCATCGTTTGGTGGTTTGTGAGTGCAAAGGTAGTGTTTTTTTGGTTATATTCCTACTATCGACGGGCTTTTTTTGTTATTTTTGTGTAATTATTTTTTTGTGTCACTTTTTAATCTGTTTTTGATATGTCAATTTTAGTTGATGGAAAGCCTGTAGGGCTGTGCAGCGATCATGCTGGCTTTGAGCTTAAATCGGTGATCGAGGGCTATTTTGAGGCCAACGGTATCGCTTATCGTGATTTCGGCACGGACAGTGAGGCAAGCTGTGATTATCCTGATTTCGCTCATCCGTGTGCGTTTGCTGTCGAGGCGGGCGAGGTTTATCCGGGTGTGGCGATGTGTGGCAGCGGCAACGGTATCGCGATGACGCTCAATAAGCATCAGGGTGTGCGCGCTGCTTTGTGCTGGACGCCTGAGCTGGCTCGTCTGGCACGGGCTCACAACGACGCTAATGTGCTTGTGCTGCCGGCGCGTTTTATCGCGCCTGAGCTTGCGCTTGAGATTGTGGATGTGTTTATGAACACGGCTTTTGAGGGCGGCCGTCATGAGCGCCGCATCGAGAAGATTCCTGTCAAGGGCTGACGCTGAGTGGCCGCAGGGGCAGGTCATGAAATGGGTCGCGGGAGTCAGTCACCACATAGGCGACTGACTCCCGCGATTGTTTTTTCTGTGACGCCGGAGGGTTTAGAATTCGGCGTTGTTGGGGGTGCGTGGGAAGGGGATGACGTCGCGGATATTGGTCATGCCGGTGACGAAGAGGACGAGGCGCTCGAAGCCGAGGCCGAAGCCGCTGTGGGGCACGGTGCCGAAGCGGCGGGTGTCGAGATACCACCACATGTCTTTCATCGGGATGTTGAGTTCTTCGATGCGGGCGAGGAGTTTGTCGTAGTTTTCTTCGCGCTCGCTGCCGCCGATGATTTCGCCGATTTTGGGGAAGAGGACGTCCATGGCGCGGACGGTGCGGCCGTCGTCGTTCTGCTTCATGTAGAAGGCTTTGATGTCTTTGGGATAGTCGGTGAGGATGACGGGACGTTTGAAGTGTTCTTCGACGAGGTAGCGTTCGTGTTCGCTCTGGAGGTCGGTGCCCCAGTCGACGGGGAATTCAAATTTGTGGCCCGAGGCTTTGAGTATTTCGACGCCTTCGGTGTAGGTGAGGCGGACGAAGTCCTGGCTGATGACGGAGCGGAGGCGTTCGGTGAGCTGGGGGTCGAAGTGTTCGGCGAGGAATGCTATGTCGTCGGCGCAGTTGTCGAGGGCGTAGCTGATGCAGTATTTGACGAAGGCTTCGGCGAGTTCCATGTTGTCGGTGATGTCGTAGAAGGCCATTTCGGGTTCGATCATCCAGAACTCTGAGAGGTGGCGCGGGGTGTTTGAGTTTTCGGCGCGGAATGTGGGGCCGAATGTGTAGATTGCGCCGAGGGCTGTGGCTCCGAGCTCGCCTTCGAGCTGGCCGCTGACGGTCAGTGCGGTGGGTTTGCCGAAGAAGTCTTTGGTGTAGTCGACGCTGCCGTCTTCGTTCTTGGGCAGGTTGGCGAGAGGGAGGGTCGTCACCTGGAACATTGCGCCGGCGCCTTCGCAGTCGCTTGCTGTGATAAGCGGGGTGTTGAGGTAGTAGAAGCCGCGTTCCTGGAAGAATTTGTGGATGGCGAAGGCGAGGGCGCTGCGTATGCGCAGGACGGCGCCGAAGGTGTTGGTGCGTGGGCGCAGATGGGCTTTCTCGCGGAGAAATTCGAGGGTGTGGCCTTTTTTCTGCAGGGGGTAGGTGTCGGGGTCGGCGGTGCCGTAGACTGTGAGGCGCTTGGCCTGTATCTCGACGCTCTGGCCTTTGCCCATTGATTCGACAAGGATGCCTTCGACGCAGATTGATGCGCCGGTGGTGACGGGTTTGAGTGTGTCGTCACTGAAGTCGTTCATGTCGAAGACTATCTGGATGTTTTTGATGGTCGAGCCGTCGTTGAGGGCGACAAACTGGACGTATTTGTTGCCTCGGCGTGTCCTGACCCAGCCTTTGACGCAGACTTCGCTGCCGACGAGGGCGGGGTCGAAGATGTCTGATATTTTCGTTCGTTTCATTGTGTGATCGGTTTATCTGTGTGCGGGTTATTCGAATGATCCCATTTTAAGGAAGTTGACTTCTTCCTGTGTGAGGTAGCGCCAGCGTCCGCGGGGGAGGTTCTTTTTGGTGAGTCCGGCGAAGTAGACGCGGTCGAGCTTGGTGACGTGGTAGCCGAGTGACTCGAAGATGCGGCGGACGATGCGGTTGCGGCCCGAGTGGATCTCTATGCCGGCCTGGTTGCGGTCGGTCTCGGTGGCATAGCTTATGGCGTCGGCGTGGATGGGGCCGTCGTCGAGCTCGATGCCGTCGGCGATGCGCTGCATGTCGTCTTCGCTGATGTCTTTGTCACACCATACGTGATAGATTTTTTTCTTGACGTATTTGGGGTGTGTGAGTTTCGAGGCGAGGTCGCCGTCGTTGGTGAGCAGCAGGACGCCGGTGGTGTTGCGGTCGAGTCGTCCGACGGGATAGATGCGTTCAGAGCATGCGCCTTTGACGAGGTCCATGACGGTGAGACGGCCGTTGGGGTCGTCGCTTGTGGTGACGCAGTCTTTGGGCTTGTTGAGCAGAATGTAGCATTTGCTCTCGAGCGCGACGACTTTTTCGTCGTATTCGACGATGTCGCTGTGGGTGATTTTGGTGCCGAGTTCGGTGACTACCTGGCCGTTTACCTTGACGAGGCCCTGCTGGATGAATTCGTCGGCCTCGCGGCGCGAGCAGATGCCGGCGTTGCTCATGAATTTGTTGAGACGTATCTGTTCATTGGGGTCGGGTATGGGCATTTCGTACTCGACGCGTTTGGGACGCGGGGTGAAGCTTTTGCCGCGTGCGGTGAAGTCGCCGTTATTGCGGTTCTGGCCGGGCCGGTTGTTGTAGCCACCCTGACGGTTGTTGTTATAACCGCCTCGGTTGTTATTGTTGTATCCTCCCTGACGGTTGTTGTTATAGCCGCCTCGGTTGTTATTGTTGTATCCTCCCTGGCGGTTGTTATTGCCGTATCCGCCTCGGTTGTTGTTGTTGTATCCTCCCTGGCGGTTGTTGTTGCTGTAACCACCTTGACGGTTGTTGTTGTAACCGCCGCGGTTGTTATTGTTGTATCCACCCTGACGGTTGTTGCCGTAGCTGTTGTAGCGGGGGCGGTAGTCCTGTGTGCGGGTCTGTTCGGTGCTGTCGCCCTGTGCCGCCGCGGTGTCGGTGTTGCCGTCAGCCGGGGTGTTGTAGTCGTTGTTGTAGTCGCGATAATTGCTGCGGCGGTTGTTGCCGTAGCCGTTGCCTTGACGGTTGTTGTAGCTGTTGTAACCGCCTCGGTTGTTGTAGCTGCCGCCCTGTCGGTTGTCGTAGCTGCGGCGGTAGTGACGCTCTCCGTCGGCATTGTCGCCGTCGGCGGCGGGTTTGCCGTAGTTGACCTTCTCGTATCTGTTGAAGCTCTGGGCGTCAGTGTTCGACGCGGCCTGTGATTGTCCTATGCGAGGACGGCGTGTTTTTTTTTCGCTACCGTTGTTGTCCATAATTCAGCGCTTTAGAAGTGTAATTTTTTTTACCGTTGTTGTTTGGGTTAGTTTGTTGATTCCGTCTGCCTCTCGGCGATGTGACGTTGGCTAATGATGTTTTGGGACGGGTCCGGAATCCGGTGACCCCATGTTTCTGATTTAAGTCTGATGTATGAGTTTTAGTCTTTATTAAATGATGTGTAAAATGGAATCTTGCTGCAAATGTAGCATAATTCCCTTGATTAATCATCATTTTTAACGATAAAAATTGCCTAAAAGTTCTGACTCTGCGGGTGCATAATGTAAAAATAGGATTGCGGATTGACGTTTTCAGCGAAAAATGGCTAATTGCGGGTTGCTGAATCCTTTGCTGATTTAATTTTGCGCAGTAAGAAAGCTCCGGTTGATGTATAAATTATTTATCTTAAGGCGGAGCTTTCGTGTCTTCCGAGATTATTTGCGGCGGGATGATCTGAGGGCTGACAGGGTGACGCTGTAGGCGTTGACGGCGATGAAGAGCGAGAGGGCGGCTGTGAGCAGTATCGGGAGTGCTGTCATCGGTTCAAAGAAGCGGCTGACGGGGATTGTGTCTGCGGCGACGGTTGACTGTGTCAGCATCTGCAGGCCTATATGGGGCAGCAGAAGCATGATGATGACGCCGCTGACAAATCCGGCGAAGGCGGCGATGACGGCGGCCATGATATAGTGGCGACGTGATTCGGCCGAACGGCTTCGTATCATCTCGACGCTGTCGAGACGGGCTTCGAGGCGCGACATGAAACGGGCTGTGTCGCCGAGTTCGGGATCAAAACCGTCAAACAGATTTTTCAAGGGGTCTTCCTGCTGTTTCATGACAATAATGTTTTAAGATGTTTGCGTGCGCGAGAGAGGTGTTGCTTGACGGCATCTTCGCTCGCGTCGACGATAGCCGATATTTCTTTGATGGTGTGGCCTTCGATATAGAAGAGTAGTACGGCCGTTCGCTCGCGTTCGTTAAGCCGGTCGAGAGCGGTGTAGAGCGGCTGATAGCGGAAGCCTGAGTCGGCACAGTCGTCAGAGGCGACTGCAGCGGCTTCGCTGACATCAGAGTGTGGCCTTATCGAACGCCGGTAGCTGATGAATGTGTTGTAAGCGATGCGGTAGACCCATGACGAGAAGCGGGCATCGCCGCGGAAGCCGTCGGCCGACATATATGCTTTCATGTAAGTCTCCTGGGCTATGTCGTCGGCAAGGGCGCTGTCGCCGCAGCATAGAGCAGTCAGAAAGCGGCGAAGCGCCTTCTGATTGCTCTCGACGTATGCTATGAACTCGCTGCGGTCCATTTATTCTTCGGGGCTATCGCAGGTCTGTTTCTTGCTGACGAAATAAACAATGAGGTAGCCGATGCCGACGGCGAGGAACACACCGCCGACGATGAGGGGCAGCCCGAAGATTTCAGACATACCATAGCCTCCGCTGACGAGTATTATCGTGGCGATGACGAAAACGACTCCGATGAGGCTGAATATTGCCCCACGGAGGAGGCGGAGATTGAGGAGCTCGCGGGGACTCTTGTTCTGACGGCCGAGAGCCTGGGCGAGCTTGTCTGTGTCGACGCCGGCGTTGTTGCGTATCGCTTCGATGAGGACGTCGGCGTTGCGGTTTTCTTTATTGATGACGGCGCGGGTAAAGAGCCAGACGACGAGAACGGGGAGTACGACACAGATGCCGAGGGGAACTAATGTACCAATAATAATACCTTCCATCTTATTCTATAAATTTTTAAGTTAATATTCATTTTGTTTTTTGAGACATCTCGACTGTTAGACGCCGGGGGATACCTAAAGGTGACAGGGTGCATTATTTTTTTGCGAAAAAAATTGCAACGGACGGTTTTGTGAAGGGTAGGGGGTTGATTATTAACTGATTGCTGTTTGCGGGTTATTTGAGGTATATAAAAGAAAAAAAGAGCTGTTTCACAACAACTCTTTCTCATTAAACCTTTATCTTAATCTAATACTATGAAAAACACACTTGCAAAGGTAAGCATTTTGTATAAATCTCAAAAGTCCTCACGTTAAAAATTTTCATCTTTTAAACAAAAAATAAATAAATGGCGTATTTTTTGCTAAATTTAAATAGTTTTTAACGGTCATCCTTGCTTTTTATACTTATTATATGCTTTTGCAAGGCGAGTGTGATATCCGCGGGCGGCATAGCTCGGACCGTTGTAGCCCCGCGCGAAGGCCGACCAGTTTTTGGCCTGAAGATATTTCAGGAGTCCCGAGCGTCGGATGAAGCCGGCGAATAGCTCGAGTTGCTGGCGCTCGTTGGCGCTCATACGGGCGACAAATTCTGTCGGCGACGAAGCTCCGGTCATGCGCCAGTTGAAGCCTCCGATCTGGAACATGCCCCAAAAGGTGCCTTCGATTGCGGTCAGTTCGTCAATGTCGGCGGCCGAACTGTAGACGGCGTGCTCGGCGGCCTGCTGAGAGCCGTGGGCGCCTATGTCGGGACGGCGGAATACGGCTGGATGGCTGCGGCTGTAGCGGCTCAGGTTGACGCCATTTTTTCGGGCCATCTTGCGGAAGATGGCGAGGTCGAAATTTATCACGGGCGTCCCGTCGGGGTTGAAGCCGCGGTGGGCACGGCCTGTCTCAATCTCGACGACGGCCTTGATGGCGGCGGTTTCGACGCCGAGCTCGCGGGCTACTTCGGCGTAATCGCGTTCGGTCAACGCCTTGTGTCCTACCATGGCGTCGAAATCGAAGCGTATCGTGTCGCCTCCGAGGACAATATAGTCTTTCGGCGCGGGCGGTCCGAAGAGTTCGGCCAAGTTGAGCTCGAGGCTGTCGGCGATGGCGTCGGCGTCGGATCTGCCCGATTCGGCCACAGCCGCACACGCCACGATGGCGAACGCGCAAAAGATTATATGTCGTAAAGAGTTTCTCACGATAAAAACAAAAAACGCAGAGCCGCACATGCAAGAGGCGACTCTGCGTCAGATTATATTTTAGGCCTTATGGTCAGCGACTTTCTCGAGGATGCGGGTGAGCTGACCCCAGAAACGCTCGACGGCGGGGATATACATGCGTTCTGAAGGAGAGTGGACGCCCTGAAGGGTCGGACCGAACGACACCATATCGAGGTGGGGATATTTCTGAAGGAAGAGACCGCACTCGAGACCGGCATGGATGGCCTTGATGGCGGGTTTGATGCCATAGAGTTCCTCGTAGGCGTCAGAGGCGATCTTCATGATTTCAGAATCCATATTGGGCGCCCAGCCGGGGTATCCGTCGCCATGGGTTACTTCGGCTCCCGCGAGTGTGAAGACTGCTTCGACCTGATGGGCGATATCCCATTTGCGTGATTCGACAGACGAACGCTGGCTTGTAGTGACAAGGATGATATTGTCGGGTTTCATCTTGACAGACGCGAGGTTGGTCGATGTCTCGACGAGACCCTCGAGATCGCGGCTCATCGAGATGACTCCGTGGGGGGCGCTGTAGAGTGATTCGATCAGACGGCGCGATGTCGACGAGTCGATGCTGAACTCGGGACGGTCGACCGACGAGAGGTCAAGTTCGAGGGTGGGTTCGATGCCTTTGTATTCGTTTTCAACGTCGGCGACGAAATTGTTGAAAGCGATGCGCACTTTTTCTTTGCTCTCGCCGCTGACACCGAAGACAGCGTGTGCGGCGCGGGGAATGGCGTTGCGCAGATTGCCGCCGTCGATTTCAGAGAGCACGACCTCGTGTTCCTGACCGAGAGTCCAGAGGAAACGGGCGAGGAGCTTGTTGGCGTTGGCCCGGCCGAGGTGGATGTCGCCGCCCGAGTGGCCTCCGAGGCCTTTTGAGATGTCAAATTTGAAATAATGGAAGTCGGTCGGAGCAACCGAGCGGTTGTAGTGGAAGGTGCAGGTTGTGTCGACACCGCCGGCACAGCCGATGAAGATTTCGGCGTCGTCCTCAGAGTCGAGGTTGAGCAGAATCGAGCCGCCGATCATGCCGTCGCCGAGGTTGTATGCGCCGGTCAGACCAGTCTCCTCGTCGACGGTGAAGAGTGCCTGCAGCGGGCCGTGGACGAGATCTTTGTCTGTCAGAGCTGCGAGAGCGGCAGCCATGCCGATGCCGTTGTCGGCGCCGAGCGTGGTGCCTTCGGCGCGCAGCCAGTCACCGTCGACAACCGTGGTGATGGGGCTGTTGTCGAAGTCAAAGTTCTTGTCGTTAGACTCGCAGACCATGTCCATGTGGGCCTGCATGATGACACAGGGCGCTGCCTCTTTGCCGGGAGTCGCGGGTTTGAACATGGCCACGTTGCCGACGGCGTCGGTCTTGACCTCGATATTGTGGGCTGCCGCGAAATCGAGCAGATACTTTCTGATTTTCTCTTCTTTTTTAGAAGGACGGGGCACTTTGTTGATTTCGTCAAAAATGGCGAAAACCGATGCGGGTTTGAGATCTTTGATTGTCATATTACAGTCTCTCGCTATTGTTGGTTAATGATAAAAAAACGGTTTAATAAAAATTGAGAATTGGCAAAGAATGTTAAAAACGCCCGTTCTCGCCGTCTAAGTTACAAAATAAAATTGATAACGTGCAAATTATTTGGATAGCTTTCATATATTTGCACACTAAAATAGAAAACATGCAATGGAAACGGTCATTCTGAGCATATGTCTGGTCGCCGTCGCCTTCGTGCTGCTTGGCGTGAAAGTGCTGTTTGTCAAGGGAGGCAAATTCCCTTCAGGACACGTACATTCATCGCCGGCACTTAGACGTAAGGGCGTCAGCTGCGAAGCTCATCACGCCGTTCCGGTCAAAAATAATATTCATCTAACTAAATAAATCTATTCACTAAATGAAGAAGACAGCATTTGCAGCAAAATCGCTCATGGCCTTGCTCGCTGTTGGTGCGATCAGCTGCTCGGGCACCGACAATAAATCAGCCGTAGCGACAACACCCGACACAGTCAACCAGGACGGAGCCGTGTCGGCGATTGCCACTAACATCCGTTTTATTGATCTCGACTCGGTATTGTCAGCTTACACTCTCGCCCAGGAACTTGCGGCCGAAGGCAACAAACTGATGGTCGACTATCAGAAACTCGAACGTCAGAAAGGTGTCGAGATACAGAATGCCGGCGCCTCTATCGAACAGAAACGCAACAACGGCATCTATCTGAGCCAGGAATCGTTCAACAAAGACGTCGAAGAACTCAACCGCAAACAGGCCGAAGCCCAGAATATCCTTGCCGCACAGCAGAACAAGGTCAGCCGTCAGCTCGCCGAACATCAGCAGCGCATCAACGACTCAATCAAGAGCTTTGTCGATTCGTATGTCGCCACACATAAATATGACGCTATCCTCTACCGTGAAGCCGGTGTCTATTTCAATCCCGCTCTCGACGTGACCGCCGACTTCATTTCGGGTCTCAACGGCCGCTATACCCCCGCAGAAAAGAAATAAACATCAGACTTATCTGACGCCATAACACAAAGTGCCCCGATAGCCATCGCTGCCGGGGCACTTTGTTTAACGGGCTTATTGCCGCCAGGAACTTTAAGGTCATCAAGGGACCGGTGTAATGGAAATAGCCAAGTGCCACAATGAAAAACGGCCAAGTGTCACAATGAAAAACGGCCAAGTGTTATAATGAAAAAGCATCTTATATTTGTTTTTCAGATAATTGTGTATTAAATTGTGAAAAACTTTTTTGCCAAATTTATGAATGTATACAGACCGAGAATAGCTGATACAATACTTGAGGACAAGCTTGATGCTATGGGAGGCGTTTTGATAGAAGGTCCAAAATATTGCGGTAAAACAACATTGGTATGCCAACATGCAAAAAGTGTTTTGTTCATGGCCGATCCGGACTTGCGAACCCAAAATCTCGCAATGGCTCAGACTGATATCAGCCGTTTGCTTTCAGGCGCCACACCACGGCTGATTGATGAATGGCAACTTGCCCCGCAGTTTTGGGATGCTGTCAGAAATGAAATAGACAAAAGAAATCAAGACGGTCTTTTTATTCTAACATGTTCAGCCGTCCCTCCTGACACAAAAGACATATTCCACTCGGGAGCCGGCAGGATGTCGTGGTTACGTTTAAGAACGATGAGTCTGTGGGAATCTGTCGAATCGAGTGGAGATGTAAGCCTTGCCGAGCTTTTCGTCAATCCCGATAAAATTGATGGAAGCAGCCTGCTTGATATGGAAAGTCTTGCATTTGTCACCTGCCGCGGGGGATGGCCGAAAGCCACTCTTAAAGAACGTCGAAAATCAGCGCTAATACAAGCCGAAGAATATTATGAAGCAGTTATACGTAGCGATATTTCACGGGTGGATAATACTCAACGGAATCCGGAACTCGCAAGCCGTCTGATGCGTTCTTTGGCAAGAAATCAGGGTACTCAGGCGACCATATCGACATTTTTAGCAGACATTGCTGCGAATGAGACAACTACTGTCAGCGAAAATACAATATATAGCTATCTGTCCGCACTAAAACGAATTTTTGTTGTAGAAGACTCCTGTGCATGGAATCCGAACCTTCGCAGTAAAACATCGATACGAACATCCGATACGCGATATTTCGCTGACCCATCTATCGCAACAGCAGCTCTTGGTCTTGGACCGGATGACCTGCTTGCAGACCTGAATACATTCGGGCTTATATTTGAAACTCTATGTATACGAGACCTCAGAGTCTACTCAGAAGCTATAGGAGGCAAGGTCTATCATTACCGGGACAAAAACGGTCTTGAATGTGACGATGTCATCCATCTCAAAAACGGTAAGTACGGCCTAATAGAAATCAAACTTGGCGGTGAAAAACTTATCGAAGAAGGGGCCCGCTCTTTAAAACGTCTTGCCGATAAAATAGACACAAATAAAATGCGTACACCATCTTTTATGATGGTGCTGACAGGCGTCGGCCAATATGCCTACAGAAGGCCAGACGACGGCGTGCTGGTTGTTCCAATCAGCACATTAAAGCATTAGAGCCGTGTAAAAAGCACGCCCCGGCAGCGATGACTGCCGGGGCGCTTTGCTATTCAATGTCTATAGAATCGTCTGCTTAGAAGCCTGTGTAGGTCGAGGGGCTGAGTGCATGAAGCTCGGTCTTGACAGCATCGCTCACCTCGAGGGTATCGATGAAAGCGGCGATGCTTTCGGCTGTCACGGCCGTGTTGACGCGGGTCAGCTGTTTGAGCGTCTCGTAGGGATTGGGGTAGCCCTCTCGGCGCAGTATCGTCTGGATGCCCTCGGCGACAACACTCCACATCGAGGCGAGGTCGTCTTCGATGGCTTTGAGGTTGATAAGCAGCTTGTCAAGACCTTTGGCTGTACTTGCGAAGGCAATCATGCCGTGAGCCAAGGGGATGCCGATGTTGCGCAGCACTGTCGAGTCGGTGAGGTCACGCTGCAGACGCGAGACAGGCAGCTTCATCGCCAGATGTGACAGCAGGGCGTTTGCGATGCCGAGGTTGCCTTCGGAGTTCTCGTAATCAATCGGGTTGACTTTATGGGGCATGGCTGACGAGCCGACTTCTCCGGCTTTGATTTTCTGTTTGAAATAATCCATCGATATATACATCCACATGTCGCGGTCGAGGTCAAGGACGATGGTGTTGATGCGGCGGAGGGCGTCGAAGAGTGCGGCAAGATTGTCGTAGTTTGAAATCTGGGTGGTATAAGCCTCACGCTCGATGCCGAGGGTGCCGCTCAGGAACTCACGGGCGAATTTCTGCCAGTCGACCGTCGGATATGCCGCGCGGTGGGCGTTGAAATTGCCTGTCGCACCACCGAATTTGCCGCTTACGGGAGTGGCTTTGAGGGCGGCAATCTGACGCTCGAGACGGTAGACAAAGACCATCAGCTCTTTGCCCAGACGTGTGGGCGAGGCCGGCTGGCCGTGAGTCTTGGCGAGCATGGCGACATCGGCCCATTCGTCGGCGCGGGCTTTCAGGCGGCTGACGAGAGCGTCGAGCGAGGGCAGATATACTTCGGTCAGAGCGTCTTTGAGCGACATCGGCACAGCGGTGTTGTTTATGTCCTGCGACGTGAGGCCGAAGTGGATAAATTCTTTGTACTTGCTCAGACCGCGGGCGTCAAACTGCTCTTTGATAAAGTATTCGACAGCCTTGACGTCGTGGTTGGTCACACTCTCGATTGATTTCACCTTGGCGGCGTCGTCGACACTGAAGTCGCGGTAAATCTCGCGCAACGATTCTACGGCAGAGGCCGGAGCGTCGGCAAGCTGGGGCAGCGGCAGCCGCCACAAGGCGATAAAATACTCGATTTCGACTTTGACACGATAGCGTATCAGCGCATATTCAGAAAAATAATTTTCAAGCGCCTCGCATTTTGAACGGTAGCGGCCGTCAACAGGCGAGATGGCTGTCAGTTGTGTAAGATTCATATCTTTTATATAATGTGATGTGATTATCCTTGTGCAAAGTTAGTAAACTTTGGCCGATTAACGAAGCTTTTTAATATTGTCAGAAAAAAACGGCCTAAAATTTTTGGAGAATCAAAAAATAGTCGTACCTTTGCAACGCTTTCAGCGAGAACGGGCGCTTAGCTCAGCTGGTTCAGAGCGTCTGCCTTACAAGCAGAGGGTCGGGGGTTCGAATCCCTCAGCGCCCACTCTTAAAACTCCATTCTCGACTGAAAGAACCGATAAAGTGTTATCGGGCGCTTAGCTCAGCTGGTTCAGAGCGTCTGCCTTACAAGCAGAGGGTCGGGGGTTCGAATCCCTCAGCGCCCACACAGTCAACCTCTTGCGGCAATAGCTGCAGGAGGTTTTTGATTAATACCCAATGTACAATCTGCGCGCGCACCGGCTTAGACTGAATTTCAATTTTTAAAACAGGCTGATGAGCAGGAGGGCGCCGGAGCCGAAGATATAGCTGGCGATGTTGGCGAAGAGGGTGGCTTTGAATATCGGGCCGGATTTGTATTTCTTATGGAGCATGGCCTGATTGATGCCCCATTCGATCAGCACCGACAGTAAAAAAGCGATGATGTAATATACGGTAAATCCTGGCAGCGCGTCGGGCTTAACTTCATGGCCGGTCACCCACGGGAACCACACGACGAGCCACCAGCCGCCTGTGGCGAGCATCGACGCTGCGATGCCGACGATTCCACTGATGATGTTACCGAGCAGAAAACTCCGGGTGACAGTCCTGTCTAACTTCTTATCGGCGAGATACCGCGAGGCTATCCAGCTCTCGAGTATGATTATCAAGGCCATAAACAGCCACCCGAATGGCGTGAAGGCAAATATGCCGAAAGAGACGTTGGCGAGTGTCATAATGATTGATTTTTATTCGTTAAAACCGGTCGGCTTGTCGTCGATGGCGTGGATGATTTCAAGTTTGAGGGATTCGGGATAGTCTTCGTTGGCCATGTAACATTCGATTATGCGCTGAAGCAAATCTTTGTCGATACGGCCGGCTGCCACATGGTAGATTATAGCCTCCATACATCGCATGAAGCCATAGGCATGCCAATAATAGCCATTCTGAACGAGGAACCAAACGCCGACCGTCAAGGCCACGCGCTTGTTTGAATCTTCGAAATAATGGCCTGTGCAGAGCCCGAACACAAGATAGGTCAATTTCTCGACGAAAGTCGGGTAATACAGGTCATTCTGCACGAAATCAAGTACCTTGCGTATTCCTCCTTCGTCTTTGACGCCTTGCAAGCCGCCGCCGCTGGCAGCGACAGTTTTGCGATAGACGACCAAGGTCTCGTCGTAGTCGATGTATTTCAATTCGTCACTCATCTTCGGCTTGTTTAAGGCGTTTAAGGACTTCGCGATTGGCTTCGAGGATATTATCAAAGTCAATCGAGGCATCGCCGATAAACTTATCAAACTCGTCGGGCGTAATAGCGCGGAGATATTCAGCAAGATTGCCGTGCCAAGCGTCGCGGAAGGCAACGTCGCGCGACGCCATCTTCGCTCTCGCATCATTGATAAACGGCTCCATTGCCGGAGCTGCAGCCAAATCGTCAATAATAGTTTTAACCTCCTCTACAGAAAGCTGTTTGTTGCCATTTTCGGCATAGCGTTCAGTTATCATGTGAGCCACGCCGTTCTCAAACGACGAAATACAGAGCAAGACCTCGGCATAAAGAGTATGACGGACATTCTCCTCGTTCTGCAAGCGAAGGACAAGGCGATACTCTTTGGCATTTTCTTTAAAGACGGCTTTATATATCAGGTCGGTTATCTGCTCATATTTATATGTAGGGATGCCGTCGACATATTTGCCGACTGCCTGTGTAAAGTTCTTGCGATAGTTCTCGCCCTTAATTGTCGTAGGGAGATAATCGCGGTCTCGCCAGTTGATATATTTTGTCCCACCGCCGGCACGGCCGTTGATTGTAGCGATGACTATATCAAGGATGCGTGCTCGCAGTTGTCTGGCTTTTTCGCTCTCGGTGAGAAGCATGCCGATGTTAAGAAAGGCGCGGAATGTAAAGAACGATATTATCGTAGTTTTGGTAGGGACATTTATGTCACTACCAATTTGTAACTTAATATTTTTCAGCTCTTCACCTTGGCTTAAAAAATATCCGTTATCACGCAACTCGTCTCCATATTCACGGATATAACGCTTGATTGTGCGTTCATCCACCCCATAGAAATCTGCAACCATCTTTGGTGTAAACAGTAATTCATCATAATAATGCAATCCATTAACACCCAAGTTCTCCCGGATGGTTTTGAGTGCATAACGGTTATTCAACACGTTCTGGCGCTCGATGTTTGATATAGTAAGGTCTTTCATGAACGCAAAATTACTAATCACTTTTGATTTTCAGCTAAATATTTTATGATTTCGGGCGGAAACAACAGGCGGCGGTCTCACGACTGCCGCATATTGCTAAAAACCTTAAAATCTAATCCTATGAAAAAACTAATTCCTAATTTTTCTGCTGTATATACATAAGACAACCGACCGGGTCGGATTGTTCGGCTGAGGGTATGAAAAATCATGCAATTAATATTTTTTTCAATTTTGGATGCCAAATGTTGAATTTTGAATAACTTTGTGTCATGGCAAATTTCAGCATCAACATACTCGGTTGCGGCGCGGCCACTCCTACGGCCAGACACATGCCCTCGTGTCAGGTTGTCGATTTCCGCGATAAGCTCTTCATGATTGACTGCGGCGAGGGCGCACAGCTGCAGATGATGAAGCAGCGCCTGAAGTTTTCGCGTCTCAACCATATTTTCATATCGCACATCCATGGCGACCATTTCCTCGGACTCCCCGGACTGCTGTCGACCCTGTCGCTCCACGAGAAAGGCGGCAGCGTCACCATCCATGCCTTCAGGGAGGGAGCCGACATACTGCGTCAGGTCATGAAGGTCTTCTGTCGCGACACGTCGTTTGACATAGTCTATGACGTAATCGAGCCGGGGCGTGCCGTCATCTATGAGGACCAGGGGCTGACAGTCGAGACTTTCCCGCTCTATCACCGTGTCGACTGCGTCGGATTCAAATTTACCGAAAAGCCCAAGCTACGGCATCTGCGCGGCGATATGGTATCGTTCTACAACATACCCGTGTCACAGCTACCGCTGATAAAAGAGGGAGCCGACTATGTCACTCCCGACGGCACTGTCATCGCGAACGAGCGCCTCACCACTGACGCTGATCCGTCGATGAGCTACGCCTATTGCTCAGACACGGCTTTCAATCCGGCTGTCGCCGACGATATCGCCGGCATCGACACCGTCTATCACGAAGCGACATATTGCTCAGACCAGGCCGCCAAGGCAAGTGCCCGCGGCCACTCGACTGCCGCCGAAGCCGCCCGTATAGCCCGGATGGCCGGAGTCCGCAGGCTAATACTGGGCCATTTCTCAAAATCATACCGCGACAGCGACGTCTTCGTCAAAGAGGCTGCGGCCATCTTCCCGAACGTCATCGCCGCCGACGAAGGCCTCAGAATAGATCTCTTATGATAGAAACGGCCGACGACAACAGATACATGGGGCTGGCTTTGGCCGAGGCGCGCGCGGCGCTGGCCTGCGACGAGATACCGATAGGCGCCGTTATCGTCAGCGCCTCGGGCCGTATACTCGGCCGCGGTCACAACCTTACCGAGGCCCTTGACGACGTCACCGCCCACGCCGAGATGCAGGCCATCACGGCCGCAGCGGCGGCTCTCGGAGGCAAATATCTGCGCGATGCCACACTTTATGTCACAGTCGAGCCCTGTCTGATGTGTGCCGGCGCCATCGCCTGGGCACAGATAGGACGCGTTGTATATGGCTGCGGTGATGACAAACGCGGCTACACGACGCTGACCACACGGCAGCCTTTTCATCCGCGTGCGACCGTCACCGCCGGTGTGCGTGCCGACGAGTGCCGGGCCCTGATGCAAGACTTTTTCAAATCAAAACGTTCCTGACACCAATGCACTATTTCATCATAGCCGGCGAAGCCTCGGGCGATCTCCACGGCTCACAGCTTATCAGCGCCCTTATGGCCGCCGACACTGACGCACGCTTCACTGTCATCGGCGGCGACAAAATGGCGGCGGCCGCCGGCACGACACCGGTGATTCACATCAACGACATGGCCTTCATGGGATTCAGCGAGGTTCTCCGAAATATCCGCAAGATTTTCGGTAACCTCTCATATGCGCGGCGTTCATTTGACAGCGCCCGCCCTGACTGTCTCATACTCATCGACTATCCGTCATTCAATCTCAAGATGGCCCGTCATGCCGCACGCAGCAACACGCCTGTCTACTATTATATCTCGCCCAAAGTATGGGCATGGAAGACATGGCGCGTCAAAGACATACGCCGCTACGTGCGCCGGCTGTTCTCGATTCTGCCGTTCGAGCCCGAATTTTTCAGCCGCTATGGCTGCGAGGTCACTTATGTCGGCAATCCATCGGTCGAAGAGATTGATGCGGTCAAAGCCACACTTCCATCGCGTGCAGAGTTCATCGCCGCCAACGGTCTGCGCGACCGTCAGCTCATAGCCTTGCTCCCCGGCAGCCGTCTGGGCGAAATACGCTGTAATCTTCCGGTCATGGACGCCGTTGTGCGCCGCTTCCCGCAATATCGCGCCGTCATAGCCGGCGCTCCCGGCATCGCCGACGAAGTATACCGCCGGCACAGCGCGCTGCCTGTGGTACGTGACTCGACCTATGCGCTGCTTGCCTCGTCGCGCGCGGCCATAGTCACCTCGGGCACCGCCACCCTCGAGACAGCCCTGCTCGGCATCCCGCAGGTGGCCGTATACCGCAGTAACGGCTCTAAACTTGCCTATAACATGATGAAACGGCTGCTGAAGGTAAATTATGTCACACTTCCAAACCTCATAGTTTCGCGGCCGATAATACCCGAGATGCTCCTCCACGAGTGCACGGTCGACAACGTCGCCGACCGTCTCGCCGCAATCCTTCCCGATCGCGCCCCACGCGAAGAAATGCTCAATGATTATGAGGCAATGCGTCAGACGCTTGGCCGTTCACAGGCTGCTGTCGCCACGGCCCGTGAAATTATCGCCGATCTCAAAAAAATCACACGCGACTGAACAATCAGACCGTTCAGGTTTTAATAAATAGTGAACCCCGGCATAACAAAAATGCCGTGTTACAGAATAACGCCAACTATTTATTAAAACCAAACGATATGAAAAAATTTCTATTGACACTTCTGGCGGTCTTCGCCGTGACATGTGCGGCAAACGCTCAGAAAGGAAGCGTCGGCGCAGGCGTCGACTTCAACTTCGGTACCAAACTCTCAAACGTCGGTTTCGGCGTAAAACTCATGTATGGTTTCACCAACAATTTCCGCGGCGAGGCATCGTTCGACGCATTCTTTGAAGCCAAGCATCAGAAAGTATGGGATCTTAACTTCAACGGCCACTACCTGATCAAAGTGGCTCCGAAGATGAATTTCTATCCTCTCGCAGGTCTCACTATCCTGCACGACAACGCAGGCGACGGCTTTACACGCGTGGGTGCCAATATCGGCGCGGGTCTCGAATATTACGTCACAAGCGACCTCACCATCGGCCTCGAAGCCAAAGGACAATTGCTCAAAGACTTCAGTCAGGCAGTCGTCGGCATCGGCGCCACTTACCACTTCTGACCACATGTTTCGGCAGCATATCTGCAAACAATCTCCAATCTCCTGCCGTCTCGGATAATCCCGGGCGGGGTTATATAAAATAAAACCGGGCCTGTCATCGCTGACGGGCCCGGTTGTTTCAGAGTATTATCTGACTCTTAACCAAAACAATTTTAATCCTTAGATAGTCATTTATTATCTGACGGCTGTTTTGCGGCCGCCGACGATATAGAATCCGGCCGGGAGTCCGGCAGTGGCTTCGTCGCGGCTGACACCGCTGCGGAGTCTGACACCCGAGAGGTTGTAGACGTCTACCGTAGCGTCGTCGTCACCGATGCCGTCGGCGATAATGTCATCGACGCCGGCGCTTGATGCCTTGGGGTCGAGGGTCCATGCTTTCAGCTCTTTGACTTTGACGACGGCGTTGGCAAAGGCTTCGATGCCGTCGGCGTTGGAGTCGGTGGGAAATACGCGAATCGATGTGGCCCAGCTGTCGTTGACAAAGATGTCGACGATTGAGTGGTCGACGAAGACGTTGATCTTTAGGTCGCTGCCGCGTTTCGGCCTCTGTGGCAGAGTGCAGCGGTAGACGCCGTCATAGACGCCGCCGTCATTGATAAGGCGTGTCAGCGAACTGAAATCGACGATTAGCTCGGCCGACGCCGGATTATATGTAATCGAACCTTTTGCGGAGCCGTTTTTAAAGATGTTGAAGCCGAAAGGCGTTGTGCCGACAGTGAATGTGCCGCATAATTCGACGGCGCGACCTTTGACGGGGCTGAGGTCGATGCTGCCGTTGAGGTCAAAATCGGTGCGCGAGAATGTTGTCGAGGTGCGCAGACCGGTGAGGCTTTCCCAGGGTTTCTGTATCAGTGTGCCGTCAGAGTCGAGCGACCATTCGCGGGGCAGCGAATAGCAGTGTGCCCAGCCGAGGTTCCAGTTGTTTGCGCTCGACAGCTTGTCGGGAACGATGCCGAGAGCTATGGTCTTGCCGTCGCGGACATAGACGGTCGGCGAGAGCAGTCCGAAACCGTGGCGCGAGTTCATCTCGACAAGAGAGGGCTTCTCAGACGCGGGGACGAACTTGCCGTCGGCGGCAATCGAGCCGGTCCAGTAAAGTGTCCGCACCCCCTGTGATGTGCCGATCGGTGTGGCCGTGAAGAGCCAGCGTCCGTCGGGCATCGGGGTGATGTTTGGCATCTCCCAGAATGTGCCGTCCTGAGCGGCTGATGTGCCGGTGAAGAAGAGGTCGCCGTTGTTGCTCCAGTTGCCGGTGACAGGGTCGTATCGGTGGAGGGTGGTGGTGCCTATGCCTCCGCGCGACGAGCCGACGATGATGTAGGCGTTGTCGCCGTTACGGAAGAAATAGGGGTCGCGGAAGTCGTCGGAGAGTCCGGCGGGACGGGCTGCGATGATGGGGTTGCGCGACAGTTTGGTCCAGTTGACGAGCGATGTCGACTCGGGTGTGGCCTGAGCGATGGAGGCCCGGGCATAGTCGACGGCTGTGTAGAGTATGTTGGGACGTCCGCCGGTGATGACTTCGTCGGTGAAGACGCAGCCGCTCCAGCAGCCTTTGATGTCGTAGGGGTTGCCGGGAGCTATGGCGATCTTCTCTTCACGCCAGTCATATAGGTTCTCGCTTGAGATGTGACCCCAGTGGAGACGCGCCATGTAAGGGCCGTCGGCGTTTTTCTGGAAGAACAGATGATAGCGGCCGCCGGAGTAGACGAGGCCGTGGCACTCGTTGGTCCAGCCTGCGGCGGGCATGCCGTGGAAGCGCGGGCGCAGCATGTCGTCGGCGAAGCGTGATGCGGGTATGTCGAGGTCGGGAGCGTTTTCGGCTTTCCAGCCTGCGATGGTAGCGGCGTCGAGCGCTTCGTTCCAGATGCTGACGTCATCTATGAGTCCGTTGAACGACATCAGTTCGAAGGGGCCCTCCATGCGAGATGCGGATGACTGGCCCATATAGAAGGCCGACGGTGCGAAACTTATCGAGCCGTTGGCGCGGCTGCTGCCCACTTCGGTGCCGTTATTGTAAAGCCTGACGCTGCGTGCGTCGCAGTCTATGACGGCGGTGAGATTGTTCCACTGATAGACGGGCAGCGGTGTGTCGACGTCGATGTTGACGGGCCAGCCGCCGATATATGTGCGGAACGAATATTTGCCGTTGAAGCCGACGTAGAAGCCGAAGCCGGTCTTGTCGTCGGTGTTTAGGCAGGTGACGATGGCGGTTTTTTCAGATGTGTCGGTATCAATCTGTATGATGGGATAGCATGGGAGAGCCACCCACACCGAGACGGTGAGTTTCTTCGACCCCGAGGGAAGTATATTGCCCAGACGTGCGTCGATGTGCGATGTATAGCCGTCGAAGCGCAGGGCTTTGCCGACAGCGCCGTCAACATTTTCGGGCGCGAAGTGGCCGCCGACGGCAAATCGTTCGCCGCTGACGGTCTCGACAATCTGGCCGTCGCGTACGTCCATGGGGAAGTGTGCGACGCGTTCGGCGCTGAGGCTGAGTGTCGCTGCTACCGCAGCGATTGCAGTTAATAATTTCTTCTGTTTCATTGTGTTTTGGCTAAGAGATGAATTGAGGGCGACGCGGGTGGCGCCACCCTCAATGATGCTGTCTTATCTAACGATTGTTTTAGATGTCTTATTGCCCTGACGCACGATGTAGAGGCCCGGGGTGAGGCTGTCGGCGCTGACGCGGATGCCCTGGAGGTTGTAGTATTCGGCAACTGCGTCGTTGTCAGTCGTCAGGATTTCGCTGACGCCTGTCGTCGCCTTGGCTGTGAGGTAGCTGATGGTGTTGTCGGTCAGAGTCCTGATGTTGGCGGCATAGTGGTTGACGCCCGAGCGGGGAGCGAGTTCGTAGGCTGCGAGACCGTTGGCGATGATGCGGCCCGGTGTGACTGTCGAACGGCTCTTGACATCGGGCAGAAACTCGATGATACCCGCAACGGCATGATCCTGTACGTGGCCCCACTGTCCGAGAACAACGGCGTTGTTTTCAGCCTCGAATTTCTCGACAACGTTTTTGCCTTCGGCTGTATAGATGTTGCCGTAGGCATTGAGGTCCCACATGCAGTTATGGTCTTCGCGCCACAGCTCTGAGCCGTTGCCGGAGCCGAGAAGACCGAATGTCTCGGATGCAAAATCGCTGTTTACCTCGAGTCCTTTGTAGATGTCATGGCCCCGGCGGTCGTAATACTGCGAGGGATCAAGGCCGTTGGGATTGTCTTTTTCGTTGACAAACCAGTAGCCGATCTGAGCCTGGACAGTCCAGTTGTCTGTGCCGGGGCCGCCGTCTCCGTCGCCATAGATGCCGGGAGCGAATCTGGCGTCGAGGCGTCCGAGCGGCATAAGCAGCTGAGTGGCTTGTTTAGACAAGAAGAGGCAGCCGCCGTCTTCGACAAACTGACGGAGTGCGCTGACAGTGGCTTCATTCTTGAAAGCGTCGGGCAGATTGCCGTGGCCGATGCCGATGCGGTCGATGTGAATCCAGATGCAGTCGAAGTTGTCGGCGCTGATGCGGTCGGTCTCGCCGGCGGCGATGACAGAACCGTCGGGGTTGAGGCTGCGGAAGATTTCGCATGCCGCGGCTTCCTGGAAGTTCATGTCGCTGTTGTTTTCACTGTCATAGCCGATTAGAATCGCTGTGCGGGAATTGGCCGAGGCACTGATGATGCCGACGGCACAAAGGGCTGTGAGTAAGAATTTTTTCATGGATGGGTTAACGTTTTGTTATTATATTATTATATTGGTAATTGAAAGATGGAGTCGCCGCGATACCGCTGCCGCGGCGACTCCATGCTGATGACATATTACTGTTATTTGAGATAGTCGAGGATGTTTTTGGTGAGCTGTTCGATGTTGTGCTGATAGGGATTGGCACCGGTATTCTGATTCCACTCGTATGCGGCGAAACCGTTGGCGATGCATTTGCCATGCTCGGCGTTGCCGTAGAATTCGACGAGACCTGCGACGCAGTGGTCACGCACGTGGCCCCATGTGGCGAGCACCATCGAGTTGGTTGTCACCTCGAAATTGCGGATTACGTCGGGATAAGAGCCGCGGCCATAGATATTGCAGTCCCATAGGCAGTTGTGGTCTTCACGCTGGCCGGGGCCAATCAGAGGAATGCCGACAAAGCCGTAGCCGTTGGGGTCTTCGAAGGTGATGTCTTTGAAGATGGCGTGGCCGGTGCGGTCATAGAAGCCCTGGTCGGAGCCGTTGCGGAAGTCCCAGCCGAGGTAGGCGTTGATGAGCCATACGTCGGTGCCGAAGCCGCCGTCGCCATTGCCGTAGACAGTCGGAGCCATATTTTCGGGCACGATGCCGAGGGGTACGGTCAGCTGGGTCGCCATGTTCGAGAGGTAGAGGCTGCCGCCGTTGGCCGAATACTGTTTCAGGGCCTCGATGGCCTCGGGCGATGATATAGCCGAGGGAAGATTCTGCCATCCGAGGGGCAGGCCGACGCGGTCGACGAGAATCCACAGCACGGGATAGATGTCGGCGTCGAGTGATGCGAGCTGTGATGGCTGTATGAGTTCGGCGTTTTCCTGGGCGATAAACCACGAGGCAGCGGCGCGTTCGTCATCGTCGGGGAGGTCGGCGATTGTGGCGGCTGTCATCAGGTAGCCCATCTTCGGGGTGATGAAGGGTACGGTCACTTTGACTTCTGTGCCGGATGACGGATAATAGTTGTCATAGACAGCCTTGACGATGTAGACGAGTTCGCGGTCCATGGGCTGGCCTTTGAGTTCGCATGACGTGGCGGTGGCGGGCAGTGTTGTCTCGCCGGCCTCATCGGCGCGCGAGATGCTTATGGCGGTTATGCCCTTGGCAGCGGGTAATGTCCATTTGAGGGTGACAGTGCGGCCCGATACCGATGCGGTCAGGCCGGTGACGCCGGCGAGGTCTTCGTGAGGCAGCACGGCTTTGACCGAGACGCCTTCAGAGACGTAGCCACCGTCATATTTTACTTTGACGGTATAAAGGTGCTCTTCTTCCATTGGCTGGCCTTTGACGGTGTATGTCGTGGCGTCGTCGCCGAGTTCGACGGCCGATGAGCTTTTGGCGTTGTGGGTAACGATGACACCCTCGATGCCTGCGGCGTCGGGAAGAACCCAGCTCAGGTCGATGTCATGGCCGTTGACGGTTGCCTTGAGGTCGCTGACTTTGGCCAGCGAGGGAACATCGGGCGTGCCTTCGGGCTCGAAGTCAGAGCAGGCGCCGAGCGTCAGACACATTATCAGTGTCAGAAGGCCGAAGCATGTTTTTGCTATATTTTTCATTGTTATATTGTCTTTGATGGTGGTTGATTATTTGTAAAGATCGCCTGCGTTGTCGACCTGGTTGACGGGGATGGGAAGGTAGATTTCGTCTTCGGTGAGGTTGGCGCCGGTGTAGTAGGGACGGAGTCTCACCTCTGAAGCGTAGTAGGCGTTGACAGTCTCGACGGCATTGCCCCAGCGGACGAGGTCAAACCAGCGGTGGCCTTCCATTGCCAGTTCGATGCGGCGCTCCATGCGCACGGCGCGGCGGGCATAGTCCTGGGTCCAGCCTGTGGCGGGATACTGGCCGACGGCGTAGTTGGCTACCATCGGGTTGCAGTCGACGGGTTCATAGGCGGGGTCGACTGAGTTGTTGGCGCGCTGACGGATATCGTTGATGATCTTGCGGGCTTCGTCGAGGTCTTTGTTCTGCTCGATAAGAGCCTCGGCTTTCATGAGGAGCACGTCGGCGTAGCGTATCAGCAGCATGTTGAGCGACGATGCGCCCCAGGGCACGATGCCGGGCTTGACGTAGGGCGATTCAGGAGCGGGGTAGGGTTTCTTGCCTGAGTACTGGCCGTAGAGGTCGTAGTTGCGGCACCATTTCTCGTTATACTGGTGAGAGCGCCAGGGCATGCCGATGCGGCCGACGGTGAAGTCGAGTCGGGGGTCGACGTTGCCGGGATAGTCGGGGCCGTCGACGTCTTCGTCATTGAAGCTGCCGTCGAGATAGGGCAGGCCGTGCTCGTCAGTGCGGAAGGCATTGACAAGATTCTGCGATGCGAGATAGAAGTCGTCGCCGTTGCCGTAGAGGTTGCCTTCGCTCCAGGTGCAGTTCAGACAGTTGTTGAAGTTATACTGCGAGCCGTTGTTGGCCGACGAGAACTGTACGGCGAGCACGGCCTCGTAGCTGTTGTTGAACTCGGGCTTCGACATGTCGAGGAAGTTGGGGTAGAGGCTGTAGTGGCCGCTGCCGATGACATAGCCGGCATATTGCTCGGCTTCGGCATAGTCGTGGACGAAGAGGTCGACGCGGGCAAGGATGGCGGCGGCTACATATTTTGTGAAGCGGCCTACCTGCTCCTGAAACTCGGGGAGCACCTCATAGCTGTCGCGGAGGTCCTGACGGATGAATCCGGCTATCTGGTCGCGGGTATATTCGTCGGCGCGGCACGAGCTCGGGTCGGTGACGGTCTCGTCGAAGTAAGGGAACATCTTGAAGATGCGGTACATGTCGAAGTAGTAGTAGGCGCGGAGCGTCTTCATCTCGGCTATATACGACTGACGGGCCTTGTCGTCGAGGTTGCCGGCTGCGGCAAGGGCACGGATGGCTGTGTTGCAGCGGCTTATCGAGTAATAGTTGTTGCGCCATTTGAAATCGCCGATGGGGTTGTCGCTCTGGACGTTGCCTACCTCCAGCTGGTGCATGTAGGCTTCCATGGTCACACCGTCGCCGCCTTTGTAGGCGTCGTCGGCGCGGACGTCGAAGACCCAGTTGTTGATCGGTCCGGCAAACGACTCGTTGTTGCCGAAGTAGTGGCACATGAGGGTGGCGTAGGCGGCAGTCATCAGGTCGATGGCCTCTTCGTCGCCGATCTGCTCGGTTGTGAACGCACCCTGAGGTTTGGTGTCGAGCAGGTCGTCACACGAAGTAGCCGAGATGCCCAACGATGCTGCGGCGATGATGCCGACAGCGGCTTTGATATATTTCTTTAGATTTTTCATGACTGTTTAGAATTGAAGTGACAGGCCGAGAGTGAATGTGCGGGGGCGGGGATATGCGCCGTTGTCGATGCGGGCGCCGTATTCGCCGGGAAGCAGTTCGGGGTCGAGACCTTTGTAATCTGTTATGGTGAAGACGTTCTCAGCCTGGCCGTAGACGTCGAGTTTCGAGGCTCCGATCTTGCTTATCAGGCGCGAGGGCAGCGAGTAAGAGAGCTTGAGGTATTTCATCTTCATGTAAGAACCGTTTTCGACGTAGTAGGTCGAGAAGCGCGATTCGTTGTTGTCGTCGGTGAGCGACAGGGCCGGAATCTTGCTGCCGGTGTTCTCGGCGCTCCATGCGTTGAGAATGTCGCGGCTGCGGTTGGTGGCGAGGTTGCCGTAGCTCATCGAGTAGAGCTGGCGTTTCATGTGGTTCTGGATGTCGAAGCCGAAGTCGCCGGCGAAGAACATGTCGAGTGTGAAGGCTTTGTACTTGAAGTTGAGGTTGAGGCCGAGCGACAGGTCGGGGTTGGGGTCGCCGATGATGCAGCGGTCGTTGTCGTCGATGACGCCGTTGCCGTCGAGGTCTCGGTAGATCAGACGGCCGGGAGCGGCGCCTGCCTGAGTGGCGTGGTTGGCGACCTCCTCGAGGTTCTGGAAGATGCCGTCGCAGACATAACCATAGTAGACGCCCATGGCGTAGCCGGGGATGAGACGCTGGTCGCCGCCGATGAATTTCTGACGAGAGTTGAGGTTTTCGAGTTTGTTCTTATACTGGGCGACGTTGACAGACCCCGACCACGAGAAGTCGCCGTAGAAGGGGCTGTTGTAGCTCAGTGTCACTTCCCAGCCGTTGTTCTTCATGCTGCCGGTGTTGAGCCAGATGGCGGCGTTCTCGCCTGCGACGTCGAGTGCCGGCGGGATGGTCAGCATGTCTTTGGTCTTCTTGATATAATAGTCGGCGCTGAGGTTGACGGCACCGCCGAGGAACTGGAGGTCGACGCCGATGTTATTCTGGTAGGTTGTCTCCCATTTGAGGTCGGGGTTGCCCGATGCCGAGAGTGTGATGCCCGATGTTGTCGACGAGCCTGTGCCGGCGATGTCATATGCGCCGTTGCCGGTGTTGAGGATGTAGGTCGAATAGGCGGGATAGAGCGGCGGGATGTTGGCATTACCGTTCTGACCCCAGCTGTAGCGTATCTTGAGGTCGGTCAGGACGTCGCTTTTGGGGAAGAAATCCTCCTGTGTCGGGCGCCATGCGAGTGAGAATGCGGGGAAGACGCCTGCGCGATGGCCTTTGGCGAAGCGCGAGTTCTCGTCGCGGCGGATGGTGAACGATGCCAGATAGCGGTCGGCGTAGTTGTAGTCGGCTTTGGCGAAGAGCGAGAAGACGGCCCACTGGCTCTTGCCGCCGCCGCTGTCGCGGTCGCCTGTGCCCGAACCTACCTGCATGAAGTCGGGGTCTTCGAAGGCGTAGCCCTGGCGCGAGCCGCTGAGGTCGCGGAAGGTGTAGCCGATGGCTTCAGAGCCTATGAGGACATTGATGTTATGTTTGCCGGCAAACTGACGGACATAGTTGGCGGTGTTGGTCCATGTCCAGGTGTCGCCCTGTCCGTAGGCGCTCGAGACACTGTTGACGTCGCCGGGATTGGTGGCACGGCCGAGGCCGACGTTGAAATACTGGCTGTGTTCGATGCCGATATTGGTTTTGACCGAGAGGCCGTCGACGGGTTTCACCTCAAGGTATGCGTTGCCGAGGATACGCCACGATGTGTTCTGGTTGTCCTTGGCGTTGGCGATGAGCTGCACGGGGTTGGCAAGGTCAGAGGCGATGAGCGAGATGGGGCGTGCCCATTAGCCGTTGAGGCCGCGCACGGGAAGTGCCGGATGCTGGCTCATGGCCGTGAAGGGTATGCCCCGGTCTCCGGCGACGTCGACGCCACGGTTGCTCCAGCGGGCGATGGCGAGATTCTCGCCGACGCTGATATACTTGTTGAAATTATAGTGGGAGTTGATGCGGGCGGCATAGCGTTCGTAGAATGTCTCCCGGATGTTGCCGTTCTGGTTGATGTAGTTGAGCGAGAACATCACCGAGCCTTTCTCTGAGCTGTTCGAGATAGAGGCTGTGAGGTTGTTTGTCCATGCCGTGCGGTAGACCTCGTCCTGCCAGTCGGTGTTGGTTGTGGGGAAGTTTGTGTTGCCGCCTACATAGGGCTGGAGGACAGGTGTCGGGCCGTTGCCGTAGAGCGTGTGGCTCGGGGGAATATTCGAGTTCTTTGATGCGGCCCAATAGGCTGTGCCCCACTGTTCGGCGTTGAGCATCTCGTAGCGTTTGGCGATAGTCTGGGCGCTGACGGCATAGTTGACGTTGATTGTCATGCGGTCGCCGGCTCCTTGTTTTGTCGTGATGATGACGACGCCGTTGGCGGCACGCGAGCCGTAGATCGAGGCCGAGGCCGCGTCTTTAAGCACCTGCATGCTCTCGATGTCGGCCGGGTTGATCATATTGATGTTGTCGGTGGGCACACCGTCGATAATATATAGAGGGTCGTTGCTCGAGTTGGCTGTCGACATACCGCGCACGCGGATCGAGCCGGTTCCGCCCGGGGCGGCGTCGGGAACGACGTTGACGCCGGGCATCTTGCCGGCGAGCGAATTCATGATGTTGCCCGAATTCTCGCTGATAGGTTCCTTGAGGTTCATCACGGCGACGGCGCCGGTGAGGTCGGCTTTTCTGATGGTCTGATAGCCGATGACGACGACTTCGTCGAGAAGCTCGCTGTTTTCGGCCAGATAGATTGTCATCTCGGGTTCGGCCGTAACTGTCGTCGGCAGGTAGCCCACGTAGGAGACGGTCAGTTTTGAGCCTTTCGGTACAGATAGAGTAAACTTGCCGTCGATGTCGGTGGCCGCCGCATTTTTGTTGGCCTCCGAGAGCACCGAGGCCCCGATGAGGGGTTCATCGTCGGTTTTGGAGAGCACTGTTCCCCGCACCGTGATGTTCTGTGCTTGTGCGCCTATCGCTGTGAGAAGCATTATCAGCGCAAAGAGAATTGATTTTTTCATGTTTATTATGATTGGTAAAAAATTTTTTCTGCAACAAAATTATTATGGATTGGAAATCAAGTGTAGTAAAGATGTCGCTTTGACTATTAAAAATTGGGCATTGCACGATTTTTAATACTTTAAGCATCATTTTTAATAATTAGGTGAATATAATTTAAAGCAATGCTATCAGTCGCGAGTTGGCGCGGTCGAGTTCGGCAGTGTCAATCGAGGCGAGATATATGCGGGTGGTCTTTTCAGAGCTGTGTCCCATGCCTTCGCTGATGAGTGTCAGCGGCACCCCCTGATTGCGCGCGAGAGTCGCCCAGCTGTGGCGTGCGACATACATCGTCAGCGGTGTGTCGAGGCCGATAATTGCGGCGATGCGTTTGAGGCTGCGGTTGATGTTGTAGCCGGCGTTGCGGGCGGCTGTACGCACGTCGCGATAGCGGCCGCGTATTATCGGCAGGAGATATTCTGATGACTCGCGGCCGCGGTGACGGTCGACTATGGCCTGCATCTCTGACGTCCAGGCCACAGACAACATTCTCCCGGTCTTGCGGCGCCGGTAGTAGAGCATTCCGCCGCAAAGGTCACTGTTTTTCAGCAGGGCCATGTCGACAAAGCTCATGCCTCTGAGACAGAAGCTCATGATAAACATGTCGCGGGCATATTCGAGTGCCGGACGACGGCTGAGGTCAAGCCGTCTGATGCGTCTGAGGGTGTCGAGCGACACGGCTCGTTTGACGGTTTTGGCGATGCCGGTGTATACGTGTCTGAACGGGTGGCAGTCGTCGGCGAGTCCTTCGTCGACGGCGCGGTTATAGACGGCGCGCAGTATTCTCATATAGAATGAAACGGTATTGTCACCGACACCTCGTCGCCGCAGCCATATCTGGTAGTCGCCGGCGACGCCCTGAGTGATGTCACACAGTGCTATGTCGCGGCCGTGGCTGAAGTGTCTGAAACTGTTGAGAGCCGCGCGGTATGTCTCGGCGGTACGCTGGCGGCCGCTGGCTTTCAACAGACTGATCTGACGTTCGATATAAGGCGTAAGACCTGCGGCGTTATTGCGGGTGTTCATGTCAGTGATGCCGGTTGTCGTCAGATTGAAACCGGTGGTTGTAAGGCTGTTGCTATAGGATGTGACAGTAGCGTGGCACGAAGTGATGAATTTTAAATCTATGGCTTTCATAACGGCGTTTTTTCTCCGAAATTAGGCCATTGGAATCAGAGTAGGAAATAGAGCGGCGCGCCAGTCCGAAATGACCGTCGCGCCGCGAGGATATTACTCAGTGATTATTTGGTATATTCGTCAGGCAGAATGGGCATTGCGCCTTTCTTTGTGCAGACATACGCCGATGTGCGCACGGCGATAGAGTGAGCCTCGGTGACGCTTTTGCCGCGCAGAATGCCGGCGATGAAGGCGGCGGTAAACGAATCGCCGGCGCCGACAGTGTCGGCGACCTCGACCTTGGGGGTCGGCTGGAACGACACATTGCCGGGAGTGAAGACATAGCTGCCGTTGATGCCGCAGGTGAGTATCAGCATCTTGAGATTGTATTTGCCCAGAAGTATCCAGCATTTGTCCTGAAGGTCGATGCCGGGATAACCGAACATGCGGCTGACGGTCACGAGTTCTTCATCGTTGATTTTAAGTATGTTGCAACGTTTCATAGAGTTGCATAGAATCTCTTTGTTATAGAAGCCCTGACGCAGGTTGACGTCGAAGACGACAAGGCAGTCGTCGCTCTGGGGCATCGCGTCGAGAAAACGGTTGATGGTGTTGCGCGAGACGATATTGCGCTGTGCGAGCGAGCCGAAGCAGACTGCTTTTGTCTTGCCGGCGAGCTGTTCGAGACGGGCTGTGTACGGTATGTTGTCCCAGGCGACGTTTTCTTTGATTTCATACTGGGGTATGCCCGCCTGGTCGATTTCGACCTGAACCGTGCCGGTCGGATAGGGTACTTTCTCGATGAGATGGTTGAGGCCTTTCGAAGTGAAGTTCTCGATGATTTCGTTGCCGAGAGCGTCGTCGCCTACGGCGCTGACAACACAGCTGGGCAGACCGAACTGTGAGACATGATAGGCGAAGTTGGCCGGTGCGCCACCGATTTTTTTGCCTTCGGGAAGGACGTCCCAGAGGGCTTCGCCCATTCCTACAACTATATCGTTCATGATATTATGTGGTTTTATTTGGTTGTTAAATTTTTTTGATTTTCAGAGTATAATATAAGAGATAGGCCACACCGACGGTCATCACGGCGACCGAGCCGGCCTGACCGAATGCGTCGGCCGCATAGCCCATGGCAAGCGGGAAGACCGTGCCGCCGAAAAGGCCCATGATCATAAGACCCGACACCTCGTTCTTTTCTGCCGGACTTGACATAAGAGCCTGAGAGAAAACGATTGAGAAAATGTTAGAGTTGCCGAAGCCTATCATGGCGAGAGCGACATAGATGGGAGTCAGGGCTGTCGAGACGAAGAGCATGCACATGGCGGCGAGCATCATCAGCACGCTGATGAAGAAGAAGATTTTGGCCGACATCGAACGCAGAATGAATGCGCCGAGGAAACATCCGGCCGTGCGGAAGATGAAGTAGACACCTGTGGCAAAACCGGCTTCCTCGAGGGGGAGTGCGAGGCGCTCCATGATGATTTTCGGAGCGGTGGTGTTGGTGCCTACGTCGATTCCGACGTGGCACATGATGCCGATGAAGCATAGCAGCACGAACGGGCGTCCGAGCAGACGGAGACATTCGCCTACGCCCGATGCCTTGTCGGGGCGCTCTTCTTCAATCGGCGTGGCTGCGAGAGCCGTCACCGACAATACGCTGACGATGGCATATATGACGAAGAGCGAGCGCCAGCCGAGACCGAATGTAGGCAGATAGGTCGTTGCGCCCCATGCCGCGAGGATAGGCGCGAGAAACGAGGCGATGGCCTTGACAAACTGGCCGAAGGTGAGAGTCGAGGCGAGTTTGTCGCCGCTGATCAGGTTGGTCACAAGGGGGTTGAGCGATGTCTGCATGATGGCGTTGCCGATACCCAGGAGCGAGAATGACACGAGCATCGTCGTATAGCTGTCGCCGGTGATGGGTATGACAAGAGAGACGGCCGTCACGATAAGGCTTATGAGCACTGTCTTTTTACGGCCTATGCGGTTCATCAGAATGCCTGTCGGCACCGAGAAAATCAGGAACCAGAAGAAAACGAGCGACGGGAAGAGATTTGCCTGTGAGTCGGTGAGGCCCAGGTCTTTCTGCACATAGTTGGAGGCGGTGCCGACAAGGTCGACGAAGCCCATGGCAAAGAAGCACAACATGACCGGTGCCATCTGCATCAGGGTGCTTTTTCGGTCTGTCGTGAGAGTTGAAGAAGTTTTCATGTTATTGTATAGTGGATCAGTTTATTGTCGTTCTGGAATATATGATGTTACCGTGCCGGTTTGATAGAATAAATCTTAAGGTCAGAGATGCGTGCGTCGCCTCCGTCGGAGCTGACGGTCATTTGGATGTATGGCGACGTGGGGAATACGAGGTTGGTCATGACAAAACGACCGTGAGATTCAAAGACTTCGATGCTCGAACGGTCGATGAATATTCTGAGGGAGAGGCGTCGGCCGTCGTTGAATGTCGGCGCAGCCGTCACGGCCGGAAAGTCCTGGCTGAAATCGGTGATGCCGCTCTGGCGACGGTCGAATGAGAGACTGCTTTTGGCCGGGTCGTAGGTCATCGTCACTTTCTCGCCGGCGGCGTTTGATAGCATGATGTCGACAGTGCGGGCTTTCTGCGGGTCGATGTCGAAGGCTATTTCACAAAGCTCGGGCAGCTCATAGCTGCGGCCTTTTTTGCCTATGCCGGCCCGACTGACTGATTTCACGACCTTGTCACGCAGGGCGTCGACCTCGGGCGACGGTGCCGACGAGGCGTAGATGTCACCGCGGCTGTCGGTGAAGAGGCCGATCTCGCGGGGCAGAGTGTTGGCGCTGCGGAATTGTGTCGTCGGCACTTCGGGCGCATACTGCCAGTTGCTCATCCATCCGATGACGGTGCGGCGGCTGTCGGGTGCGTCGCTGAAGCTGACGGTGGCGTAATGGTCTTTGCCGAAGTCGAGCCACTTGGTCGGCACGCTGCCGTCGGCGGCTGTGTCGGCGGTAAATTTACGACCGTCGAAGTCGCCTATGAAATATTGAGTGGCGCTGCCTCCGAAGGGACCGCCCGGGTTTAGATTACACAACAGTACCCACTTTTTCTTGTCAGTACCGTCTACAGGCAGCTCGAAGAGGTCGGGACACTCCCAGACACCGTCCTGAGCGCCGAGACCTTTGCCGAAGCTGCTTTCGAGCGTCCACTCTTTCATGTCGGGTGAGGTGAAGATGAGCATCTCATGTTCGAGAGCATGCGCGAGCACGAGTACCCAATGCTTTTTATCATTGTCCCAGAACATGTTGGGGTCGCGGGCCTCGCTGTCGAGGGTGAGCACTGGGTTGCCGGGGTAGATTGTGAATGTCTCGCCGCCATCAGTGCTTGATGCGAGGCTCTGTATCTGGCTGACGTCAGCCGAGGTATACATGGCCACGACGGCGCCTTTGCCGAAGCCGGCGCTGCCGGTGCTGTCGATGGCCGAACTGCCGCTGAAGACAGTGCCCAGGCCGTTAGGCTCTATGGCGACGGGGTGTTGTGTCCAGTTGACGAGGTCTTCAGACGACGAGTGGCCCCAGGTCATGTTCTGCCACTTCGAGCCGAAGGGGTTCCACTGATAATAGAGATGCCAGCGGCCGTCTTTATAGAACATGCCGTTGGGGTCGTTCATCCAGCCGTAGAGAGGCGTGTGATGGTAGGCCGGACGGAATTTCTCGCGGTTAGACGTGTCGAAGGTGTCTGTCACCTCGAAACGGTTCCAGCAGGCATCTTCTTTGGCGTCGCGCACGCTGCCGCGGTCCTGGGTGGTGACGATGTTGAGCACGACATCGTGGCCTTTATAGCGCTCGATGTCGAGGGGCACTGTGTAGTCGACCTTAGATTTGGCGAGGCGCACATGTATCTTGCGGTCGAATTTGCCGTCGACAAGGACATTGACTGTCGCGTCGTCGATAGATTCCTGTACGGGCAGCAGAAGATATTTTCCCTCGCCCGTAAGGCGCACCAATGTATTGTTGGCGCCGAGATGCTCGACTTTGACACCGTCGGACGCCCACGCAACCGGGCTTGCGGTTAATGCGGCTGTGACCGCGACGGTTTTGATTGTTTTCAGAAGTAGGTTCATATTTCGTGGTATTTTTATGACGGAATGATTGACAACGCAAATCTAACAACAATAGGTTTTAATGGCTATAAAAAATCATGCATAACGTTGCACAAATGTTGCATTGCACAAATTTTGCAAATAAAAGCCCTGTTTTTCATAATAATATCATTATCTTTGCCACGCAAACATGAAAAACGATTCATAAGTATCTGCCATGAAACGGATTCACTTATATATATTTATCGCCCTTTTTCTGCCGGTAATAATCGCGTCATGCAAGGAAGAAAAGCATTATCGCATCGGCATCTCGCAATGCAGCAACGACGACTGGCGCGCGAAGATGAACGATGAGATTAACCGCGAGATTATGTTTCATCCCGAGGCATCTGTCGAAATACGTTCGGCCGACGACAGCAATGAAAAGCAGGTATTGGATATAAGATATTTCAAAGACAACGGTTTCGACATCATCATCGCCGCGCCCAACGAGGCCGACGCCATCACCCCGGTCATCCGCGAGGTTTATGAGTCGGGCACGCCTGTCATAGTCTTTGACCGCAATATCCACGGCAACACATATACGGCCTATCAGGGCATCGACAACTATGGCATCGGCCGTTCGGCTGCCCATTATGCCCGTCACCTGCTCGGTCCCGGGGGTAAGGTCATCGAGATATATGGTCTCGGCGGCTCGACACCGGCGACAGGACGTCACGATGGTTTTGCCGACGGCGCCCGCGACGAGGGTCTCGACATCGTCGCCACGGCATACGGCAACTGGAACTATGACGACGCAGCCGTCGTGGCCGATTCGCTCCTCGACATTTACCGCGATGTCGACATGGTCTATGCCCATAACGACCGCATGGCCATCGCCGCCTCTGAGGTCGCGCGCCGAAAAGGTCTCGACATAAAGGTCATAGGCATAGATGCCGCTCCCGAAATCGGCATCAGGGCCGTCGTCGACAGTGTGATCGACGCCACTTTCATCTATCCGACAGAGGGTCACAGACTCGTGCGCACGGCTCTGGCGATACTACGTGGCGAGCCTTATGACACTGTCGCCAAGATACCCGTCTCATCGCCAGTCGACATTACCAACGCCGATATATTGCTGCTGCAGAACGAGTCGCTGAAAGACGAATCGGCAAAAATAAAGGTCCTCAAGAGTCAGGTCGACGATTTCTGGGTGCGACACTCGGCGCAGACGACACTCTTTTATGCCTCGGTCGCGATATTGTTGCTCGTGCTCGGCATCCTTTTTCTTGTGCTGCGTGCCTACTGGCAGCGCAAACGCCATCAGCAACAGCTTCTTGAACAGAACCGTCTCCTCGAAGCACAGCGAGACACACAGAAAGAACTCAACGAACAGCTTGCAGCCGCCACACAGTCGAAACTCATCTTCTTTACCAATGTATCGCACGATCTGCGGACACCTCTGACGCTTATCGCCGAGCCTGTCGAACAGCTCGCCGGAGCTGACAACCTCACGCCGCAGCAGAAGACGCTGATGCACATAGCCAATAAAAACGTCAAGATTCTGCGTCGTCTCATCAATCAGATTCTCGATTTCAGAAAGTATGAGAACGGCAAGCTCGAGATCAACCTCGTCGAAGTCTGCCTCCGCCGGCTGTTGCTCGACTGGGGCGAGTCGTTCAACGCCATAGCCCGCAAACGCGATATAAAACTGAAGATTGACGTCGCTCTTTCCGATGATTTCTCAATGGCCGTCGACCCCGAGAAGATAGAACGCGTCTTTTTCAATCTCGTTTCCAACGCCTTCAAATATACGCCCGATAATGGTTCTATTACCATAAAGGCTTGTGTCGCCGCTGATAATTTTGTGCTTGGCGTCGAAGACACCGGCAAGGGCATTTCGGCAGAGGATCTCGGCAATATCTTCGACCGCTTTTTCCAGGTCGACAAGGTGCATCCCAACGGTTCGGGCATCGGCCTGTCGCTCGCCAAGGCTTTTGTCGAACTTCATGGAGGCACTATCACCGCTGACAGCCGTCTCGGCGAGGGCACTAAGTTTACGGTCACAATCCCGGTGACACACATTGCCGCCGAGGCCGAGCGGATAGCTCCGCAGATAATAACTGCCGACGGTGTCGAGCTCGAGCTCGGCGTCATCGAGCCCGAGCCGCAGAGCCTCGACCCCGACAAACCGCTGCTGCTCGTCATTGATGACAACGAGGACATACGTCATCTTATAACCGAACTTGTCAGTGACGAGTATACCGTCGTCAGTGCCGCCAACGGACGCGAGGGCGTCAGACTCGCGGCCAAATATGTGCCCGATCTTATCATCTGTGACGTCATGATGCCTGTCATGGACGGTCTTGAGTGCTGCCGTCGCATCAAGAGCGAGATGTCGACATCACATATTCCCGTGCTGCTTCTCACTGCCTGTTCGATGGACGAGCAACGCGCCCAGGGATACGAAAGCGGCGCCGACGGTTATCTTGCCAAACCGTTCAACGCCGAGGTGCTTAAATCGCGTTGTAAGAATCTGATTGCCAATCGCCGTCTTATCAAGGAACTGTATAGTTCGGGTACGACGGTCACTGATGTCAGGCCTCATGCCGGAAGCGCCGCTCCTGTTCAAGCGGGCGATGTCGAGAACGAGTTCTACAGCCGCTTCCTCGAGATTGTCGCTGCCGAGATGGGTGATCCCGAGCTCAACGTCGATGTCCTTGCCTCGAAGATGGGGCTCGGTCGCTCGCAGTTCTACCGCAAGATCAAGGCTCTGACCAACTATACACCCGTCGAGCTTCTGCGCAACATCCGTCTCAAACGCTCGCGCGAGCTGCTCGCCAAGACCCAAAAGACCATAGGCGAAATCGCCTATGAAGTCGGTTTCTCGACTCCGGCCTATTTCTCACGCTGTTACAAGGAGGCATACGGCGAGACTCCTACCGAGTTGCGCGACCGTCTGGCTACAAAAGGTTGACACGTCATAACAAAAGCCGTTTAAAATTTTAGGACGGATTTTTTAGCATTGGTTTTGGGGTGTGTCATATAATTATTATCTTTGCAAGACCATGAAAGACATGGACTTTTGTAGAGATTATAAAATTATTACTTTTCAATCTAAACCTTACGCCTTGATGAGAAAAATCATTTTACTCCTTGCTTCCTGGCTGTGTGTCTGCGCTTTTGCCGCCACAGCTCAAATCGTAACGAGCTATCCTCCAATTCTTCAGGAGGACAGCAAAGACATTGTTCTTACTTATCATGCAGACTCGCCGTTGGGCAACAACGGCCTGGCGAACCTGCCTCAGTCGACCAAAGTGTATGCCCATATCGGCGTCATCACTTCAAAGAGTGTGTCGACTTCAGACTGGAAATATGTCGTGACCGACTGGCCTGCATCTGACGGCTCGACAAGCCAGACGTCAAATCTGCCCAAGAATACGCTGACATATGTCTCTCCGAATACCTATGAACTGAAAATAGGCGATATACGGTCATATTTCGGTATCAAGGACGCTTCGGAGCACATCCAGAAGATAGCCCTCGTCTTCCGCGACGCCAACGGCAACCGTCAGGGCAAGACTGCCGCCGGCGGCGACATCTTTGTCGACGTGCATCCGTCGGGATTCGCGATGAACCTTGTCACCGACGCAACGTCGACGGTCATCAGCAAAGAGACGACGATGACGTTCACCGTCAATGCCAGCACCGCGGCCGACCTGTCGATCAGTGTCAACGGCACTGTGATAGCCGAGGCCAAGGGCACTGCTTTGCTGACAAAAAGCTATACGTTCTCGGGTATAGGCACATATAAGGTTGTCGGCACTGCCGTTTACGGAGGCAAGACTTATACGGAGACTATCAACGTGGCATGGCCCCAGCCTTCGACAGCGGCCAACTATCCCGGCGGCGTGCCTGTCATGGGCGCGGTCAAGGGTGCCGACGGTTCGGTGACATTCTGTCTGGCTGCTCCCGGCAAGACCAGCGTGGTGCTCGTGCCCTCGTGGGACGATTATGAGGTCCTGTCGACAAATACGATGAATTATCAGGACTATAACGGAGCGCGTTATTTCTGGATCACGGTCAAAGGTCTTGACAATGATAAGTATTATCCCTACTACTACCTCGTCGACGGTGTTTACAGCGTCGCAGACCCCTATGCCCACCTTGTGCTTGACTGCTACAGCGATAAGTGGATTAATGCCGACGTATGGCCCGATATGCCTAAATACCCCTATGAGAAATTCGACGGCATCATGCTCGCCGTATACCGTGGCGACCTCGATGACTACAAATGGAGTTCGTTTGAAATCCCCGACCATGACAATCTTGTCATCTACGAAATGCTTCTGCGCGACTTCACCGGCACAGACGGCGAGGCCAACGGAAACGGTACAGTGCGTCAGGCCATCGAACGCATACCCTATATCAAGAGCCTTGGCGTCAATGCCGTAGAGCTTATGCCTATCATGGAATTCAACGGCAACAGTTCGTGGGGCTACAACACCAACTTCTATATGGCTCCCGACAAGGCCTACGGTTCGCCGACAGACTACAAGGACTTTATCGACGAATGTCACCGCAACGGCATAGCTGTGATACTCGACATTGTCTTCAATCAGAGCGACGGCCTGCATCCATGGTATCAGATGTATCCCATCAAACAGAATCCATTCTACAACGAGACCGCTCCGCATCAGTACAGCGTGCTCAATGACTGGAACCAGGGCTATCCTCTTGTCGACCGCCAGTGGGACGACGCCGTACGTTACTGGATGGAAAAATATAATGTCGACGGCTTCCGCTTCGACCTCGTCAAAGGTCTCGGCAACAATGACAGCTACAGCAATGGCACAGACAGCTACAATGCATCGCGCATCGCCCGCATGAAACGCATCCACTCTGTCATCAAATCGGTCAAGCCCAAAGGTATCCATATCAATGAAGATCTCGCCCAGGCACAGGAAGAAATCGAGCTCGGCAACGACGGTCAGCTTCAGTGGGCCAACATAAACTACAACTCATGCCAGTTCACGATGGGTTACGGCGAGAGCGCCGGTTCTGGCGCACTGACGACCTGCTTCCTCTCGACACGTCAGGACAACCGTCCGTGGGGCTCGACAGTGGCATATGCCGAGAGTCATGACGAGGAGCGCATGGCCTTCAAGAACAACAGCTATGGCATCGCCGCCGTGAAGAATAACCGCGAGACAAGCTTCAAGCGTCTCGGTTCGCTCGCCGCCACGATGCTTATGACCCCCGGTCCGAAAATGATCTGGCAGTTCGGCGAACTCGGCGACGACCAGAATACAAAAAACAGCGGCGGCAACAACACCGACCCGAAAATCGTCGACTGGTATCTGCTCAACGACGCCAACAGCGCGGCGCTGCTTGACATCTACCGTCAGCTCTGCTGGCTGCGTCAGAAGAATCCCGACCTCTTCAGCCGCGAGGCCACTTTCGCAGCCACCGGTCTCGGTTCGGCCATGAGCGTCAACCGCACACTGCGCCTGACGACGGCCGACAAAGAAGTGATTGCATTCATCAACTCGAATACCGGCGGCTCAAGCCGCACGATCAGCACCTCGGCCACGCTTCTGTCGCCGACGAACAGTTATCTCGTGTGCGCTACTCCCGGCTTCGATGCCAAACTTAACGCAAGCGGCAAGAACGTCAGTGTGACTGCTCCCGCGCACAGCTTTGCAATCTTTGCGACAAACAGCACGACGGGTGTCGGCGATATCGTTGCTGACGGTGCTGCGTCTGCGATTGTCATGGGCGGCTACGGCGAAATCATCATCACGGGCGAATATGAATCGGCAGCCGTATATGACCTCAGCGGCCGCATGATGCCGTCGCTCAGTGTTCCTGCCGGTGTATACATTGTCAATGTCGACGGCACGACATCAAAAGTCGTCGTGAAGTAACGCTGCGTATAAATTTTATTAAAAAACTCGGTCTGCGGGTATGATTGATACCGCAGGCCGAGTTTTTTGTTTTGTATATAAAACAAAGTTTTGTAAATTTGCTTATTAAAGTTATCAGCATAAATTGGAGCACGCCCTCTATATATTGCCACGTGGAATCGCCATCGGTATTCTCATTTCAGCCCCAATGGGGCCGATAGGAATGCTCATAATACAGCGTACCCTCAGCAAAGGTCGCTGGCCGGCGTTCTTCACCGGCCTCGGTGCGGCCATGAGCGACCTGATATACTGTCTTCTGACTGGCTTTTGCGTGAGCTTCATCACCGGGCTGATCGAGCGTCATCAGTTCATGCTGCAGATTGTCGGCGGCTCTGTGCTCGTCGCTTTCGGCATATATCTGTTCAAGAAGAATCCGACCCGCTCGCTGCAGACTGCCGATGACAGTTCGGCCAACTATTGGAGCGATTTTGTCACAGGCTTTTTGCTGACATTCTCCAATCCGCTGATACTCTTTTTTATCATAGGTCTTTACGCCCGGTTTAACTTCATTCTGCCGGAGTATGAGCTCTTTCACTATATTTGGGCCTACCTCACCATTCTCGGCGGGGCGGTCGTATGGTGGTATATGGTGACATATCTTGTCAACAAGCTCCGCCGTCGCTTCAATGTGCGCGCCCTCTGGCTGGTAAACCGCATTATCGGCACGGTGCTTATCGTCATGGCTCTTGTCGGTGTGGCGATTGCTGTCAAAGACCACTTTTTTATCTGATTTTATCACAACATAATGCCATAAGCCGTTTATGACCGACCGCAGGACAAAACAACTTGAAGTGCCGCTGATAGCCGAACTTGAAAGTCTCGACAATCCCAACGATATCATAAACTGTCTCGACGAGCGCGCGCCGCGACGCACTATCGAGTCTGTCAATTGGGAGAAAATCTATCCTTATCGACCTCTGACGACATTCGCCATCGCCCATTCAGGCAAAAACATCTATATCGATTTTTTTGTCAGATGCAATTATCTCCGTGCCGAGAATTATGAAAACCAGTCGCCTGTCAGTGCTGACTCGTGTGTCGAATTTTTTGTCGAACCCACCGGTGAGCTTCCATACTGGAATTTCGAGTTCAACTGCATCGGAGCCATCAACGCGTCGCACCGCAGCGAGCGCCGTTCGCCTGTTCGCCTGAGCGATGACGAGCTTGCCCGCATAAAACGCTTCCCGTCGTGCGGTACGCGTCCGTTCCGCGAACTCGAGGGACTGTTTACATGGAATCTCCTCGTCGTCATACCCCTCGACCTGATGGGTGTGGAATATCACGGCGAACCGATAGCCATGCGAGGCAATTTCTATAAATGCGCTTCGGCGGCGACACAGCCTCACTATATGAGCTGGAATCCGATTGAAACAGACAAACCTGATTTTCACCGTCCCGAATTCTTCGGTGACATAATTCTTAAATAAACCATGAAACTACTGAAAACAGCCATCACATTATCAGCGGCCGCGATGTTTACAGGCGCCGTCGCGGCAGCCGACACACCGGTGTGGCTCGAAGCCGACTCGGCGGCGGCGATAGCCTCGCGTCTGAAGTCTGACTTCTCGCTGACGATGCCCGAGGCCACAGAGATGATTAAAAAGCTTCATCCCGAAGTCAGCGACGCTGACATACGTGAGTTTGTCGACAGACACTATGTCGAGACGCGTGTCATCGACGGTGTCGAGTATATGCACCGCAAGTCGCCCCGCAATCTGGCGCTATTGAATCCGGCCATGAACGGTGGCGGCAAACCGCGCGGCGCGGCGGCCTCGAAAGCCCGCATAGCCTACGTCGACTCGGTCATCGCCTGCTGTGACGGCCGTAACGACCTCGGCCGGGCGCATGCCGTCACTTACCGCTTCACAATCGACGTGCCTTACAACGAGGCGCTAAAAGGTGATACGCTGCGCGCATGGATGCCGCTGCCGCTCGAGACGCAGCGTCAGAAAAATGTCAGAATCGTCTCGTCATTTCCCGAAACTCGCGTTGTTTCGTCGCCCGAGACATCGGTGCATAATACAGTGTATTTTGAACAGTCTGTCACCGAAGGCAGACCGACCCACTTCGAGTGTACGGTCAGCTTTGACAACCTCGGCGAATATTTCTCGCCCGAATATATCAGAGCCAATATAAAGCCCTATGACAAAGCTTCGGAGCTATATCGCCACTACACAGCCTTCGAGGCTCCGCATATCATAAAGGCCGACTCGCTCGCCCGCGCCATCGTCGGCGATGCCACCGACCCGTTTGAGTGCAGCGAGCTTGTCTACGACTACATCATCGCCCGCTATCCGTGGGCCGGTGCGCGCGAATACAGCACGATAGAGTGTATACCCCGGTATGTCATTGACGAAGGTCACGGCGACTGCGGACAGGTGTCACTGCTCTATATCTCGCTGATGAGATCGCTCGGCATACCGGCGCGGTGGGAGAGCGGATGGATGCTTCATCCCGGAGAGAAGAACCTCCACGACTGGGCCGAGGTCTACTTTGAAGGTGTGGGCTGGGTGCCTGTCGATGTGTCGTTCGGCCGCTATATCAACTCGGGCGACGGACGCATCGAAAAATTCTATTCTCACGGCATGGACGCCCACCGTCTCGCCTCGAACAAAGGCGTCTGCGGCAAACTCTATCCCGCTAAAAAATTCGTGCGCAGCGAGACCGTCGACTTTCAGCTCGGCGAAGTCGAGTCGACGCGCGGCAATCTCTTCTATCCTGGCTGGGACAGCCACCTTGAACTCATTAGCATAACTCCCAAAAACATCAACGAACTCAAATGACACGCTTAATAACCATCATATCGACGATACTTATATTATCGACTCTTGCGGTCAAAGTCTCTGCCGCCGGCAACGCGACGGAAATCATCACTGCCGTCGGCAAGAGCATGGCTCCTGACAGCCGTCAGATAGTCTATGAAGTCACCGGCACAACCGCCGACAACGGCAAGATTGTTGTCAAAGGTCTTATATCGGAGGCCACTGTAGCCGACTCGCTGCGCAAGGCACTCGCCGAGGCCGGCATCGAATATGTCGACTCGCTGACAGTGGCCGGCACCGACCTGTGGGCCACACCTCTGATTTCTGTAGCCTGTCTTCGCACGCGTCCGTCACATGCCGGCGAGATGGCGTCGCAGGCAATCATGGGCATGCCGCTGCGTGTCATCGAACAGCGAGACGGCTGGACTCGCGTCCAGACCCCCGACGGATATATCGCCTGGGTGACCAATTCGTCTATCGTCAGCCGCACAGCCCGGGAGATGGCGCAATGGCGCCATATGCCGCGCTCTGTTGTCACGTCAATTTATCAGACACGCGCATATAACACGCCGACGGCTTCGGGTCTGCGCGACGTCGTCACGGATCTTGTCAACGGCAATATCGTCTGTCCCACAGGCAGAACAGAATCCGGCCGCACGGAAATAGCCACACCCGACGGTCGCCGCGGATGGGTTGACAGTGAAGCCATCACGCCGATAGAGGTCTGGGCCGATCAGCCGTTCGACGCACAGAAGATTCTCGATACGGCCTACTCGATGGAGGGCACTCCCTATCTTTGGGGCGGAACTTCAGTCAAAAGCCTTGACTGTTCGGGTCTGGCTAAGGTCAGCTATCTGTCGAACGGCATAATACTGATGCGCGACGCCTCGCAGCAGGCGCTTACAGGCACACGCATCGAGGCCACCGACTGGCCGGCATGTCAGGCCGGCGACCTGCTCTTCTTCGGCAATGCCGACACCGGTCGTGTGACACACGTGGCAATCTATGACCATGACGGCAATTATGTCCACTCGTCAGGCCGCGTCAAACGCAACAGCGTCGACCCCAAGAGTCCGTCATATCTCACGACGCCTTTCCTTCATGCTGTCAGAATTGCCGGCAACGAAGGCTCCAACGGCATCACCAGAGCAAAAGACCATCCCTGGTATTTCTAAAGTTTCTTAATAAGCAAAATCATTATCACACCAATACATATTATTAATATGGACCGCCGGAAATTTCTCAAAACATCTCTCATCAGTGCAGCCGTAGCAGCTTCACCAATTTCATTCTCAGCCTTCGGACAGCCCACGAAAAAGACATCACGCGCCGGACGCCTCAATCTCTCTTTCGCTCCCTACGAGCTGAAACTCAAACATGCGTTCAATCTGGCGCGCTCGCAGCGCACCACCACACCCGACGTGCAGGTCGAGATCGAATATGACGGCGTAGTCGGTTACGGCGAGGCCTCGATGCCTCCTTATCTCGGCGAAAGTGTTGAAAGTGTGACTAAATTTCTGTCGTCACTTGATTTATCACAGTTCGACGACCCATTCCGCATCGAAGACATACATCAGTATATGGACAGTGTGGCTCCGGGCAACCGTGCCGCCAAAGCGTCGGTCGACATAGCTCTCCATGATCTCACGGGCAAGCTGATGGGGCAGCCCTGGTATAAGATCTGGGGTCTCAATCCGGCCAACTGTCCCAATACATCGTATACAATCAGCTATGACGCAGACCCGAAGGAGATGGCTGCGAAGATTGCCGAGACCGCGCCGTTTAAAGTGGTGAAAGTCAAGATGGGTCTCGATCATGACAAGGAGGTTGTCAACGCTTTGCGCAAAGTGAACACCGACGTGCCTATCTGTGTCGACGCCAATCAGGGCTGGACTGACAAGGAGAAGGCTCTTGACATGTGCCACTGGCTTGCCGAACGCAACTGTCTTTTTGTCGAACAGCCTATGCCTAAGGAAATGATCGAGGAAACCGCGTGGCTGCGCGAGCGTTCGCCCCTGCCTCTCATCGCTGATGAATTCTTGCAGCGCCTTCCCGACGTCAAACGTGCGTCAGAGGCATATGACGGCATCAATATCAAGCTGATGAAGAGCACCGGCATGCACGAGGCCTATCAGATGGCCACGCTCGCCCGCGCTCTGGGCATGAAGGTGATGCTCGGCTGTATGACCGAGACATCATGTGCCGTGACAGCAGCCGCACAGCTCGCGCCGCTTGTCGACTGGGCTGACCTTGACGGCAACCTCCTTATCGCAAACGACCGTTTCGACGGCATCAAAATCGTTGACGGCAAAGTGACGATACCCGACCGTCCCGGCATCGGCGTCGAACTGCTGTCTTAATGAGTATGAAATAATTGGAGTATATCAAAAAAGAGCGCGCCATTTTTTATGGCGCGCTCTTTTTTGATACCATATAATCTTATGGTATTGCTATTTTAAATGCGGCGTTATTGAATCTGACGATATAAAATCCCGGAGTGTCAATCACGATATTGTCGCTGTGTGAATGAGCGTGGAGATTGCCGCTGTGAGTATAGACATATATGTCACCGCTTGTCTCAAACTCCAGACGGTTGCCGGTTAGTCTGTAATTGACGCATGATGACATGTCATCGCGGTAAATGTCAGTGGCGCTATCCATCCCGACCTCGTGTATATCAATGATTTCTTGTCCCCATTGATCAGAAACCGACCATGTTGGCTCATCGTGCTCAATCCATCCGGAGATTACGCCGTCTGACATCCGCAAAACACCATCTTTTTTATATATTTTAAACGGATAGTTATCATGATTCCAGTACCAGAAAGCTGCAATGCCGTCATCGGTCACGTCTTTAATCAAGACATCTATGGCTGCGGTAACAGCACCGTTGTCAAAGTTTACTTCCAAGTCTGAAGCATCCAGTAATACATCAGGGTTTAGGATACCACTGAAATATATGCTGTATTTCGGCTCCCAGGTGTAATCTTCGGTAACCTGTGGATTATTGATCAGGCCAAGTTTGAATGTCTTGGGTAGTATGTCTGGAACACTACCTGATGAAATTCCACCACGGGAATAGGTCATCGTATGTAGTCCTGTCAGATAATCGGGATTCTCCGGGTCTTCTACCACAGTGACCTTGAACGAGGTCTGCAATCCGCTGTTCACGTCATAAAAATGGACAGTCGTTGTACCCGGAGCCTGTCCTACGAGGTATCCCGGAGACCAATAACTGTAACCCGGAGTATATCCGTAGGCCAAGACTGTAAATATATCGTCGCTGTATAGATAGAATTCTGACGATGTCCAGGGTACAGGGCTTACTTCGCAGGCAATGTCTAATATCTCTCCGACTTTAACGGTGGCATCGGGGATATAGATATTTCTCAATAAATCAGAGTTGGATATTGTTTCGCTGATATTCTTGAAATTTTTCCAGGCGGATTTGCCGGCATAGTTGTCTCCGTCTGTGATATATTCTTTCTTGCAACCCTCGGGAACATAGAGCTTCACGTTTTCATATACCCAGTCGGGGGCAGTCGCGGTGTAGTATTCAGCCGTTGTCGGTATTCTTTGTGTGCTGTAGCAATATATTTCCCTGAGGTTCTTCATCCCTGAAAGTGCCGCTTCTCCGAGCGATCCACCACCGGTTATGTCGAGGCGTGTTATGCCGTCGCAGCCCTGCAGAGGATATGGGCCGGTATAACCGGTTATCGTGGCTTTTGTTATATTTACACAGCTTGAGAAAGTGGCGCGGCCGGTATTGCAGACATTGACTTCGGTCAGGCCGAGACATTGTGCGAAAGCGTAGTCGCCTGATGAATAATGATGCGGTTGCGGCAGATGTGTCAATGATTTGCAGCCTCTGAAGCAGCTGTTACCTACTTTATACAGCTGGTCGTGAAGAGTTATGTTGCCAAGACCTGTGCAACCTGAGAAGCAGTTGTCGGGTAATTCGGTTATTGATACGGGGATTGTGATATTGTTCAACAACGGGCAGTCGCGAAAACATCCGTTGGGCAACGCCGATACCTTATTGTCGAAGGTGACCGATTTAAGCTGTTCGCACCCGGCGAAAGCAGCTTCACCGATACCTCCCGGAACATTCGGCACTTTGACATTTGTCAGGCCTGTATTGTAAAAAGCATTTTTACCTATTGATGAAACCGGGCCGAAAGTGACAGACTCAAGACCGGTGCATGAGGCGAATGCCATATCGGCTATTGCGGCTTTGCCTTTTATGGTCAGGTTTTTAATTTTTATATTGGCGCGGAATGCCGATGCCGATATATTTACTACTGATGACGGCAGTGTCAGTCTGTTGACTTCGATGGGTTTGACGGACGAGGCGCCGGCAAAGGCATGCGAACAGATTGTCGTGACCTTATATTTCTTGCCCGATTGGTCTGTGACCGTTTCCGGCAATGTGAAGGATGTGATTTTTTCTTCAGGCCTAAAATTTGTAACAGCGGCCTCGGTGTCACTCAAAACTCCATATTCAACAAAGCCAACGGTAAATCTGCTGTAAATGGTCTGAGCCATTCCGTAGAGTGCCGTATACAGCATTAGAGCCAATAAAAAAACAATACGCTTAGACATATTATGATGATATATTAATAAAACGAGTGGGTTAATCGTATGGAAAAATATGTGTCTGATGTGTAAAAATCTGAAACAGATGGTTGTAATAAGAATCGCAGCACGACAGCAGTCATTTGCCTGCAAAAATACGAATTATTTTCAGTATGAGTCAGGTTTCCATAATCTAAAACCGACAGAAAACACCGTTCTGTTCTTTCAGCTGAAATTGTTTGCAAGTTTTTAAGTCAAGGCTTTGCACAGTTGATTTTTATTTCCTAAATTTGCACTCTGAATTGTGAAATAAGTAAACAAAATAATATAAGGCAATGAAAAGAACATTTCAACCCTCTAATCGTAAAAGAGTTAACAAGCACGGTTTCCGTGAGAGAATGTCAACCCCCGATGGCCGCAAGGTTCTTGCCCGTCGCCGCGCCAAAGGCCGCGCACGTCTGACCGTCTCTGACTCTATCGCAGGAAAGTAATTATTATCCTGGTCTTTAGGATAAACAACAGGCCGGAGTTCATCATTTCGATGAGTTCCGGCCTGTTGTTTTAAGAATGTTAGGCCTATGGTCTGAACAAATGTCAGTTTTGTCAGACGAGCATGTCCTCGCGCTCGAGGACGAAATAGGCCGTGCGGTCGAACGACGGCATTTCCATGATGCGGCGCAGACGGGCACCCTGGCGGAGCTTGACGGCGTCGAAGTAGTTGCGCGCCTCGCGTGCGTTTGCAAAGTCGCGTGTCTTGTTGTAGACGAGGGTGCGGAAGTATGAACGCATGGCCTCGTCGGCCTCGGGCGTAAGGGTAAATTTGGCCTTGGCCGCGAGGTTGAGGAATATTTGCGCGAGCTGGTCGGCGTCATAATCCTCGAAGATAATCTCTTTGGTGAATCGTGAACGCAGACCGCTGTTGGTGTCGACCCATTGGCGTATCTCCCGCGGATAGCCAGCGGCGATGCAGATCATGCGTCCTTTGTAGTCGAGAAGTTTCGTCAGCAGTGTCGGCATGGCGTCTTTGCCGAAACCGCCGGGCCCGTCGTTGAGGCCGTAAGCTTCGTCGATGAAGAGAATGCCGCCGAGGGCGCGGTTGACGGTGATTTCGGTCTGGCGGGCCGTCTGGCCGACGTAACCGGCGATATAGTCTTTGGCGACGGTCTCGATGACCTTGTTGCTCGGCAGGAGTCCGAGCGAGTGCATGATTTCGCCCATGATGCGGGCGACGGTGGTCTTGCCTGTGCCCGGATTGCCGACGAAAAGATAGTGGTCGTAGACATATTGCGGGCGACGTCCTTCGATAGCCGCGCGCTGCTGCTCGACGGTGATGCTGTCGGCGAGGTCGCGCAGCGATTTTTTGACGCTGTCGAGGCCGATAAGGTCGTCGAGACGGTTTAGACAGTCTGTGAGGTCTATCTTCCGGGGCGGTGTGTAGGGAATATCGTCTTCGGTGATTATATAGAGCTGGTCGACGGATGCGTCGACGTCGACGCGCGAGTCCTGCCGCAGGCATGTCTCGTTGAAGACGGCGATGATGTCGCGGGCGTTGGCAAAGCGTTCGTCTTTCGATGTTATCATCTCGTCGATTTTCAGTTTGAGACGTTCGACCGCGCCGGGGGTAAGGGTATAGCCTCGGCGTTCGGCCTGCTGCATATATATTTCAAAAAGTTGGCCGGCGTTATAGTCGGGGATGTCGATGTAGGTTGTGAAACGGCTCTTGAGACCGGGATTGGCGTTGTTGACAAATTCTTCGATGAGATTCTTGTAGCCTGCGATGACGGTGATGAATTTGCCGGCGTCGTTGACCATGCGCGTCATCAGAGCTTCGACGGCCTGAGCGCCTATGTTGTCGCGTCCGCCCGGGTCGAGCGGCATCAGGTTATATGCCTCGTCAATGAAGAGGACGCCGCCGATGGCTTCGTCGACGGCCTTGTCCATGTTGACGGCGGCTGAATTTGAATAGCTGTCGAGCAGGGTTTTGCGCTCGCGGAAGACGACTTTGTCGGTCGGCAGGATGCCCATCGCCTTGAAGACGCGTCCGAGGCGTTTGGCAACTTCGGTCTTGCCGGTGCCGGGATTGCCCGTCAGGGCGATGTGGACGGTCGGTATTTCGGTCGAGCCGGGGCGTGCGGCGGCGCGGCGCCGGTCTTTTATCATCTTGTTGGCGAGGGCGCGCAGCTGGCTGCGGACGCTCTCCATGCCGATGAGACCGTCGAGCGGTGCGAGTATCTCGTCGGCTGTAGTTGGTGCCGATGTCGCGCCGGCGTCTATATCGTCGAGGGTGAGGACGGTGTCGGCCGGATTACCGCCCTGGGCGCCTACGCGGGCTGCATGGCGCGAAATGGCTGTGGTGAGGACGTTACGGACCTCGCGGGCATTGCCGAACTGCGATGTCCGTGTCTGATACATGCGGCTGAAGACGTTGATGAGCCGTGCATCGGTCTCGGGGTCGACGGTGAAGCGTTCGGGCGTCGCGGCGAGCATGCGCCGGAAGATTTCGGTGAGTTCCTCGGGTTTGTAGTCGCGGAAGTAGACCTTGTTGTTGATGCGTGAGGCTATGCCGTCGTTGACAGCCGCGAGCTCACCCATTTCCTTGGTGTAGCCGGCCATGATGAGTACGAACTCGCCGCGGCGGTTTTCTGTATATGTCAGAAGGCTCTCGATGGCCTCGAGTCCGAATGTGTCGTTTTTGTCGCGGCAGAGGCGGTATGCCTCGTCGATGAAAAGCACGCCGCCTATCGCGCGTTCGACAGCGGCCTTGACCAGCTGGGGCGTCTCGCCGACATATTTGCTGACAAGGTCGTCGCGCGAGACTTCGATGAGCTGTCCGACGGGCAGTGCGCCGAGCGACTTGAGGGCGTCGGCGAATATGCGCGCGACAGTGGTCTTGCCTGTGCCGGGATTGCCGAGAAACTGATAGTGGGAGTCGATGAGCGGTGTCTTGGGATCGGCCGTGCCGGCTTCGATGGCTCGGCGCCGCTGGTCGACACGGGCGGCGATGGTGCGCACGGTCTCTTTTATCTCGTCGATGCCGACATAGTTGTCAAATTCGGCGATAACCTGCTCGAAAGTCTTGGCGATGAATTCTTTGCCCGGGACTTCGTCGGGTCCGACAGTGGTGTCGTCGCCGGGGAAGGCCGTGTGTTCGACCGATATCTCGGAGGCTTTGCGGGCGGCAAGGTGTCCGTTGTCGGCGGTCGATTTGGAGTCGCGACGCGCGTCGGTGAACACGCGCTCGAGTTTCTCGCGGGCCTCTGTCTCGAGAGTGAGGCCGAAACGGCTAAGGAGCACCGCTTCGCAGATGTCGGCCATCTCGGCGATGGTGTAAGGCTCGAGGTGGAAGACAAAGGGGAAATAACGGCCGATGTTGGTGTTGCTGCGCATGAAATCGGCCATGTCGGTCAGCCCCGTGAGTATGACGACGGGGCTGTCGGGGTTGCCGTACCATCGCGAGAGGCGTGAGAAGAGCGGGTCGAGAGGCGAGACGCCTGAGCCATACTGACGCCCCGTGAGTTTGCCTGTGTTCTCGATGATGAGAACACCGTCTTTGATAGCCTCGGTGTTCTTGTCAATTTCTTTGGCCCACTGTTCGTAGTCGGCTGCGTCGACGGTGACGGGAGGTCGCTGCGATGTGACGCCTGCGTCGGCCAGCAGTCGTGCTATCGTATTGGCGAGCATTGATTTGCCTGTGCCGGGTGCGCCGGTGATGAAGAAATTCATTTCGAGGCGCATCTTCACTTTGGTGGCCTCGGCGCGGTTTTTTATCGCAATGGCTTTGTCGTAGATGTCCGAGAGGCAGTCTTTGACACGGACGAGGCCTTTGACACTGTCGAGAATCGACTGCTTGGATGTTACGGCAAGAGCGTTGCCACAATGTTTGCAGTATCGTGCTTCGGGGCGGTTGGCGCTCCCGCAGCGGGTGCATTTGTTGTCGGTATTCACGGTTTTTTAGAGAATTGGAAGAAGAGCGAGCGCCCTGTCGTGGGATTGATGTATTTGCCTGTCATATAGCTGTTGCCGGTAGTGAGGGTGGCGTCGTAATGGCCGCCGACGGCTCCGGTCGAGGAGATGACGGTCATGGTGACGCCTCCGTCAGCCGTCGGTTTGACGGTGGCTGTCTGACGCAGCGGGTTAGAGTAGGAGATGGTGATTTTAGCGCGCGTGACGCCGTCGGCTGACGAGACGGTCATCGTGGCGCCGACGCCGTCGAAAGTGCCTGTCCACGAGCCGTCGAGACCCGAGGGGACGACCTCGGCGACTTCAGCTGTCTGATTCACGGCGGCAGCGCTGCGGCTGTCGAGAAGTGTCGGCGTGACAAAGATGTTGAAGGCCACGGTTGCGGCTGACAGTATGAGGAGTACTGCGCCGCAGCGCAGCATCTTCTTGATTTTCGAGCGAGCTTCGTCGGTGCTGCTGCGGAGCATGTCGAGCAGATAGCCCGGCTGAGTGTTTTTGAAGATCTTTGATGTCGTGCCGAAAGCCTCGCCGATGAGTCTGAGGTGGACGGTGTCGTTCATCGACGCCGCCGACACGCCGGCCATGGCTTTTTTCTTGGTCGAAATGAAGATGTCGCGGCCGAAATACCAGATGGCAAGCGCGAGCAGAGCCGCCAGCAGCCACGGAGCGAGCACGACGAGAAACTTGAAGACAAAGACGGTGAGGCCGTAGATTATGAGTCCGACGATGCCCGCGCCGATCAGACTGGGACGCGACGAAGCCATGCTTGCCAGTCCGCCGATGATGCCGAGAGCGATGCCGGCATAGTGGCCCGAGGCCTCGATGAGCGGACGCAGCACGCGGCTGATGTCGCTGAAACCGGTGACGAGCAGTATGACAAAGGTGGCGAGCATGGGAATGAAACACAGCAGCACTGTGAGCCATTGTATCGTATGGATATTCTTCCACGCCTGTTTCTCGTCGGCGATGGCGGCGTTGAGAGTCTTGGCTAGCTTCGACGAGCGACTGATATAGTTGCAGTCGGGCAGACGCTTGACGAGGTAGTCATAATAGTCGCCGGTCAGGTCTGAATATGAGCGCCGTTTGTAGTCTGCCGACGGGTTTTCCTGAAAGAATCCGGTCAGCCAGTCGGCCAGACGCTGTTTCTCGAAACTCAGCACCGATGACGGACAGCTGTCGACATCGGCGAGACTCAGCAGTTTGCGTCCGTGACCATGCGCGGGATAGTAGGGACATGAGCCTCCCCAGCCGCGTATCACCTTGTATGTCGCGATGTCGTCGTTATATGGGCCAATCTTGCCGGCATTGTCGGTCGATGTGAGGTTCTTGCAGTAGCGCACCCAGCTGATCTGGCGGTCATATTTGCCTTTTGACTCGAGGTAGCGGTGAAGACGTGAGCCGTCGAAGGCGCTGCGGCCCAGCTGCTCGGTGAGCTTCAGGCCGAGAGTCGAGAGGCCGGCCATCTCACGGCTGATTTCTTCGGCCAGCTGGGCGGGTGTGAAGAGATAGTCGATTGCATTGGCGTCGGTGACGAAATTGTAGGAAGCGGCCGGTGCGAGGGCATATAGTGTGGCCCAGCAGTCGCGGGTACGTCGCGCCGTATCGGCGATCTTGCCGGCGAGCGCTTTGTCGCGAGCCGAGAGCCAGGTCGTGAAGTCGTCGCTCATGATATGCTTTAGCGAGACCGCGTCGAGACCCGGGTCATGGGCGACGGCGATTATGTCGTTGACACTGCGGGCGTTGTGCCATTTGCCTTTTATGTCTTTGACGGGATAGGGGAGTGAGGGGTCGAGTGTATATATGAGATCGAAGAAATAGCAGTCGGCATCGCGCGCGATTAGGCGGGGGTATTTGCCGGCGATAGCTTCGAGACCGCATGAACGCATGTAGACATACAGCAGGGCGTCAGGGCTTGCGAGCAGTTCTTTGTATGTCGAGGCATTGGCCCAGAGCTCGGCGGCGATTTCGGCCGGTGTGACTATGCTGTTGCCTTTGACCCCCGTGAATGGCATCTCGGGGTCGAGCAACAGGCAGACGGCATAGAGGCCGGCCCTGTGGTTGTGGGGATAGAGCTCTTCGGCGATGTTGTCGATTTCGACGGCTGTCTCGGGCCGTCCGAGGTCCATGAACCATTGCTTCAGTGTGCCGCTGTATAGATATTTTATGGCGAGAGTCTGGTCGTTCCACATCATTGCGGCCAGTTCGGCGGGGCTTTGGGCTATCTGGTTGCGCGACGAGTTGAAAATGATTCTGAATCCGGTGGCGTTCTTGTGATAGTCGGCCATATCAAAGACCGTCTCGCCCGCAGCCCAGCGTTTTATCGTGGCGAAGTCGGCGCGCTGCGCGATGTCGCGGCGTGTAAGCGCCTTGATGAGCGAGAGAGTGTGGGGCGACATATCGTCGGGATAGGGCAGCGCCTCGTTCTGTTTCTTCATGATGAGTTCGCGCTCGTTGCCGCGGAGGCTGTCTTCGCCTATCCACAGGGCAAGAAGCGACATGCCCATAGCGTAGTAGTCGCTCTTGCGGTCGACGTCTATAAGGCGACGGTCGATGCTGATATAACATTCGGGAGCCGCATAGACAGGTGTGCGTCCGCTGTCGATTTTACAGCGGCCGTCGGCGGCGATGCCGCGTGCGATGCCGAAGTCGGCGAGCACGAAGCGGCGGTGTGAATCGTCGGCATAGAGAAAATTTGCCGGTTTGATGTCGCGGTGCAATATCCTGTGACTGTGGCAGAAATCGATGGCCGAGGCCATGTTAAGCGCTATTTCGCGGAAACGCTGTTCGTTGCCGCGGATGTTTTCGCCTTCGAGACCTCCGGCAGGATAATAGCGCTGCACCTCATAATATCGTTCGACCGACGGGTCGTCGGGGTCGTGCCACACGCCGTGGTCATAGACGTCGACTGTCAGGCCGTTGCCTCGTGCGCGGCATAGGCGGCCGATGACGCCGTCGTCGGGGCGGTGCCCCGGACGATAGAGTTTGATGGCGAAGCTGTTGCCGCCGTTTTCGGCCAAAAGCACGGATGCCTCGCCTGTGGCAGACGACAGGCGTCTGATGACTTTGAAATCGAGTTTGCCGAGCCTGTAGCTGTCACGGTCGGCAGGAAGCGCCGCGCCGCCGCCTTTGTCGTTGACGACAGCTGTGCCACCGGTGGCGATGGCGGTACCTCCTGAGGCAACCGCTGTTCCGCCGCCGGCGATTGCCGTGCCGCTGCCGGGAGCTATATACGTGCCTGTGCCGGGGGCGTCGATACCGGCCGTGCCTGAGGGCGAAGTCGACGGAGGCGGTGACGGTATGGGTGTTTTTGTACTCATGGTCGTAGTCGTGATGAATTTTAAATCAGATGTTTACACAGTCAGTACCTGCGGCGCGGGTCTTGACTTCGATTTCGCGGTAGATCCACTTGCCGCCGAGTTCGGGGCGGTAACATTCAGACGGCGTTGAATGGTGGCAGCCACACCAGTTGCATATCCATCCGTCTTTGACGCGGCTGCGTGTCGTTACTTCAGTCATGACAACGATGTGGCAGGCTGTGAAGAAATTGCGCTGCTCTTCGGCATTCATAGCCTCATCGGGCACGATGGCGTCGAGGGCGGCCTGCATCTCGCGCGCTTTCAGACGGTAGGCGGCAATGGCGTCGGCGGCCGACGAGCTGCCGACTTTGAACCGACGGCGTTCTTTCACGGCGAAGTTGCCGCCGGCATTACCGTTATCCGCGTCTTTGGCGCCGCTGCTGCCGGCCGGTGTGTTGCCGGCCATAGACATCAGTCTGTCGTAATCGGCGAGAGTGCGCCGCTCTTCGTCTGTGATACCGATGGCATTGTCATCGGGATTGATCACCTGAGCGTCGCCGTCGATGTCGATCAGACCTGCATCTGCGAGTTGGTTTTCGAGTTCGGCCAGTTCGAGTGCCAGGCGGTGTGCTTCGGCTACGCGCGGATCGTCTTTGACACGCTCGAGCATTTTCAGGGCCATGTCGTTGAGCGGCTGGGAACACACGCGGCAGAAACTACGCTGATTATGAGCACCGCAACGGGGACAGCGGATGCCTTCGCGCGGGTTGCCGCACTCGGCGCAGAAACGGTCGCCGGTGTCCATCGGAGCGCCGCAGAATGAACAGCGGTCAGTGACGAGGCTGTGTCCGCAGACCGGACATATAGCCATGCCCTGAGCCACTTCGGCGTGACAGTCGGGGCAGGTATGCGCGGCCGGGACAGGTTCGCCGCAATCTTCGCAAAAAGCGGCCCCGGTTGTCAGGAGCGCGCCGCAGCGGCGGCAGTGGCTGGAGTTGTCGCCGTCGTCGGTCTTGCGCAGTTCGGCGTAGCGTTCGGCCTGACGGTAGAGTCTGTTGTCGGTTGTGTTGAAGTGTTTGTCGTGGTAGTGTGTCATTATAGGTATTATGGTTAAAGTCAGTGGAAAAGGGGTAGAAACAGACGTGCGGCGCCGCGTCCGCCGATGGCTGTATAGCCGTAGGCCGAGCGCAGTAGTAGTCGTTGGCGTGGCTTGGAAGTTGCGTTGAGGGCACGGTCGAGCATCGTGCGCCCGACGGTGTTGTTCTCGCGGGCACATAGTCCGGCGGTGATGGCGCGTTTGAGTTCGACAATGTCGGCCTCAGGGCCTTTAATGGTTGCTTTTATGGTGTCGAGAGCGTGATTTAGCCGGTCGGCGTCGGCGGCAAAGCTCGTCCCTGTTATCGATTGGTCGCCGGCGATGACATCGACTGTGATTTCATTGCCGGCGAAGGCCGTGACAGGCTTGAGGGCGAGGATGCGCTGGCCGTATTCGATGTCGTTCCAGCGCATGACGCTTTCGTCCCAGCCTCCGGCACGACGGGCGAGCGCGGTGCTGACGCAGTAGCGCTGCGGCGCCATCGAGCCTTCGAAGATGTTGCGTCGTGACAGATTGCGCGGGTTGAATGGTTTGACCGAGGCTTTCTGACCTTCGTGGAGCATTATGTTCCAGCCGATAAGCGTGGCGTAGGGATTGGCTTCGATAGCTTCGACGGCGCGGGCGATATGACGCGGCCGCATCGTGTCGTCAGAGTCGAAAAACATCGTCCATGGAGCCGACGCCGCGGCCAGACCTATGTTGCGCGCCGCCGACGCACCGGGTGTGGCGCACTCGAGAATTCTGACAGTCATACCGCCGTCAGCGATGCTGTCGCGCCAGTGCCGGAGCACGGCGAGGGTATCGTCAGTCGAATTGTTGTCGACGAGGATCACCTCGAAATCGCGACATGTCTGCGCGGCGACAGAATCGAGAGTCGCCATGACGACTCCGGCGCGGTTGTAGACGGGTATTATGACGCTGATTCTCACCATAGATATTTCTTGTTTTTTCGACGGAAAGCCGGGGCCTTGAATATGCCTGACATGATGCCAGCGAATGCGCGGATGAACGATGCGCGACCCTGCCGTTGAATCAACCGGGCACGGGTATAGACGCGCAGAGGCGCCCCGATGCCGTAGGCGAGGCCGACATATATGCCGAGAGCTTCGAGTGCGGCGTTAGAGGTGACAGGCAGCTGCCCGCTTGTCGGACCGTTGTGCGTGCCGATTGTAATCGGTAGGAACCGACAATTCAAATTCTTTTTTAATGCCGTCAGAAAAAAAACTTCATCTTCAGCTGCCGGATATATGGCCCCGGGGCCGCAGTCGGGGCAGAATCGTAGATTTCCTGCCTGTGAACTGCGTCTGACTGCGATCTCGAATGTATTGGCCCAAAGCCCGTAGGGCAATGGGAATGTTAGCGGTATTTCGCAGTCAGGATAAGGCTTTTGGACAGTACCGGTGAATTGTAGCATGGCGATGTCAAGCCTGGGGCGTGTTTCAAAAGCGACGATGACGGCTGTGAGAGAGTCGGCGTCGTATGTGATGTCGTCGTCAGCCATGAGTATGATGTCGCCCGTGCAGTGGCTGATGGCGTTGTTGCGGTTGGCCGATATGCCTGTCTCATCGCAGCGGTAGATGTCCATGTCTTCGCGCTGTTCAAGAGAGCCTGGGACGGGGGCGTCGCCGTGGTCCTGCCATGAGACGACATAGCGCACGCCTTTGACTCGCGGCAGCTGTTGAGCTGCGACGCGGACGATGCCTTCGGGACGCCAGGTGACGAGGGCGAGATCGAGTGTCAGTGGTCTTATGGCCATAGATATTGACTGTTACGGAGCTTCATTGCCGGGGCTTCGGTGATGCCCTTGATTATATGGACGAGCGAACGGAAGAACGGCGCGCGCCCCTGACGGCGCAGGCGCCATGAGCGTATGATGGCGCGCAGCGGAGCCGACGGACCGTAGCATAGCGAGAGAAAGACGCCGATGGCTTTGTAGTAGGCTTTTGATTTTATGGCGGTGGCGCCGCTGGGGAGGTCGGGGTGACGTCCGACGCTTATCGGAAAATAGTGTGAGCTGACACCACGGCGCATTGCGGCGAGGAAAAAGACTTCGTCTTCGGCGGCAGGGTATCGGGCGCCCGGACCGAGTTCGGGGCAGAAACGCAGGCGCCCTGCTTCTGAGTCGCGGCGAACGGCAATTTCGACGGTGCTCACCCAGTAGTCGACGGGCAAAGGCAGTGTGAGGCTGGTCTCGGCCGGCGGATAGGGTTTGCTGCGCGAGCTGTCGTATCGCAGCGTCGCGAGGTCGACCTCGGGGTGGCGCTCGAAAATGTCGATGACCTTGCGGAGGGCGTCGGCGTCATAGGCGATGTCGTCGTCGGCCATGAGGATGATGTCGGCGCGGCAGTGTTCGACGGCGTTGTTGCGGTTATTGGCTACACCGGTGAGTTCGCAACGATGAATCTCGACGTCGTCGCGCTGCCGCAGGGATTCGGGTACGGGAGCGTTGCCATGACATTGCCATGAGACCACATAGCGCACTCCGTCGATTCGCGGCAACTGCTGTGCCGCGACGCGGGTGATGCCTTCAGGCTGCCAGGTGACGAGTGCGAGATCGAGAGTCATAACTTTGATGTCCAGAAATCGAGAAAACGTTGGGCGACATGGCGGCAGTCGTGATGGCGTTCGACAAACTGCCGCGAGCGTCGGCCGCGCGGAGCGATGGCGCGCGGGGCGGAGACGATGGCGTCGAGAGTCTCGACGAGCCGGTCATAGTCGACCGGCGCGTTGATGACAGGGCCGCCGGCGGGTTCGCCGATGAAATTGTAGAATTCAGGCTCGGCGCCGCTGACGGCATTGAGGCCGTATGCCATCGCCAGCAGGGCGTTGGTCGCCGGCGAGTAGCTGTAGAGCTGGTCGAGAGAGATGTGATGGCCGCATATCGTTTTGATATATTGGTCGTATGGCAGATTCTCGATAATCGACAGGGTGACGCGGCCTTTGTGACGTGCGATGACGTCGCGCGCGGCGGCTTCGAGCACATCTGTGCCTTTCTCTATGCAGCGCTCGCGGTGACGGCCGAGATAGAGTTTGACGACCTCGGGGTCGGGGTCGAGGTCGACTGGCTGTATGCCCGACAGGTCAATCGGCAGACCGCCGAAAGCACATTTGTCGGGGCCGAGGGCGCGGGTTATCGCCAGATGATATTCGTAGAGTATTGAGACGGCTCCGTCAATGTTGTCGTAGACATATTCGTGAAACGAGCGTATCTCGTCGTTGTGCCAGTCGCGCCATTTTGCGGGATTGCTCAGATAGAGCGGCGATGGATGGCCGTCGATAAACCATTCGGTATAACGCAGCGGTGAGTCGGCAGCCGAGCAGAGGTCGAGATAGGCCGAATCGGTGCCCATTGCCGTGAGGAAAATCGAGCGGTTTTCACCTTTGAGCCGGTCGAAGAAATATTTTGTACGCGTCGGTCTGAGATTGAGGAATCCGGGATTGTGAATGGCGACTATGTCGAAGTTCTTGAGACGTGGCATTATGCCGTAGCGCAGGCGCAGCATCAGTTCGAGCCCGGCGGCCCGGGATTTGCCGCGTCGGGCTATGTCGATGTCGCGGGCTGTATTCTGCCATTTCGAGCCGTCTGAGACGACTGTCACGTCGTGGCCGAGGCTGCGCAGCCCTGTGGCGAGGGTGCGATGGCAGTTGCTGTAATCGCCCATCAGAAGGATGCGTAACGGTTGGTTCATGTTTTTCTGTGTTGTGATTAATTCAAAGGTGTATTTTTTAGCGCGTCGGCGAGAGCGTCGCGAAGCAACGCGTCGTTAATGGCCTGAAGCCCGCTGTCGGTGACTGCGTTGTCGGCGCGGGCGAGAGCCATGAGTATTGTCTTGTCGGAGAGAGCCGCGCGGGCGACGCCGTCGGGGTCGAGGAGGAAAAATCTTGCGGTCATGGCGTCGTTGTCTTCGTCAGCGGCAATCTGACGCAGACGTGCGGGAGTAGGACGCGAGGAGTAGGGGGTGAAACGCAGCAGCTCTGAACGAAGCGATGACAGAAGCGACGCTCTGTCGTGAGCAGACTGATAGCGCGCCGTCAGCGCTTCGAGAGCGTCAGAGCCGGGCCGTATGCCGGTGAGTGTCATGGTGCCGTCGCTGTCGATGGCTATTGTGATCTCGTCGTCACCTGCCTGAAAGTTCTCGTCAGTCACCGGGTCGCGGAAGACGGTCTTGTTGAAGATTGTCAGTGCCGGGTGTCCCTCGGGAGTAATCTCGCATGCGGGGACGATGGAATTGTATTCGACATATAGCTCGACGCTGTTGCCATCGCTGTCGGCAAAGGCGACAGGCGAGAGAAATGAGCGGTCATCGCAGCGTCCGGCGTATAGTGCGTCGGCGACCGTGCCGTCATTGCGGTATGTGACAATGAAATACCATGCCGGCGACTCGCCATACTCGACTCTGAACGAGGCGAGCCAGCTGCTTTCGGCGACAGGCATCACGCGTTCGATGGCGACAGCGCCCGCGTCGATTATGTCGTCGGTGATGTCGGCGCGGGTGATATCATCGCGCAGCAACGCGCGGCAGTCGATGACAGTTTCGCGTGTGGGGTCGTCATTTTCGATGACATAGCCGAGGTCGTCGACGCTGACGCCGGCGTCGGTGAAGAATGCCGGCAGCGCGGCGATAAGCAAAACAGACAAATCCATTGTGACAGATGATTAATGAAGTGCTTCAATGCCGGCAACTTCGGTCGAACATTCGCCCATCGGGCCGTTGACCTGAAGTACGGCGGTATATATTCTGATAAAGTCCACGCGCGACAGATTGGCCGGACGACCGTCGGCGTCGACGGCGCTGCTGATGTCGATGCCGCGGGCGGCGTCGTTGTTGGGCCGGCAGTCGGCATAACCGTCGTAGACATATTGCTTGTATTGCATTGATTCGGAGTCATAGAAGCCGTTGTCGGGCAGACGTCGGCCGGTGAAGGTCATGGTCTTGCCGACATTGAGCCACTGGGGCACGAAAGGCTGTTCGTGGTAGTCCGAGCCGTCGTATAGCGTGCCAGTGGCTCCGAGATTGTCCGTCCAGGTTATTTGCCGCGGCCCGAGTATGTTATATGTCACGGAGTAAGTCGCGTCGGTGGCGCGGGCGTTTTCTGAGCCGGGAATCTCATACCAGCCGTCGTCGGGCTTGCCGTTGCCGTTGCGGTCTTCCATGACGAGTATGATGCCCGGTTCGGAGCTGCCGCACTGGCGCCCGTCAGAGGCGTTCGGCGTATAATATGCGTTGCCGAGGACTGCGAAGTCGCTGCGTCCGGGAAGGTTGCGTATATATCTCTCGAGTCTCAGGGTGATGCTGCCGCCCCAGGCGCCGAGCGAGATATAGTCGCCGCTGTTGAGGGCTTCGGTGGCCTTGCGGTTGATCGTGGCCGCATCGTCGCCCTCGGCATATCGCGGGACGATATTTACAAACTGGCCCGGTGCGGGCGAGTAGTCGATGACCTCGACGCGGACGCTGCCGGGCAACGCCTCGCCGCTGTCGTCGTCAATGACCTCGTCTTTGTTACAGCCGCAAAGGACTGTGAAAGTCATAGTTACGGCAGTAACAACCGATATTTTGAAATAGTCTTTTGTTATCATCAATATTTAAATGAATTGACTGATTTTACAAAGATACGAAAAAGAATTGTATAATTCAGGTAAATCGTTTATATTTGCACATATGTAATATTATTTTAATATCATTTAGACATTATGCTTGAAGGTAAAGAAATGACCTATAACGGTCGGGTATTCAATGGTTTCGTTATGTTGGCCGTGACTCTTCTTATTATACCGGCAGTGGTTGTGGCTTTGATAGCGCTCGCCTCGTCGGGAATGTTCGGGAGCGCTGATGCTCTTATCGGTACGATTGTCGGCTGCGCCTTTGTCACTCTTGTGCTTGAGATAATCCTGCTCTGCGGCTTCTTTGTGCTGCAGCCCAATCAGGCGCGGGTAATGATATTCTTCGGTGAATATCGCGGTACATTCCGCCGGACAGGTTATTTCTGGGTCAATCCGTTCATGACAAAGAAAAAGATATCGCTGCGTATCCGCAATATGGACATCGCTCCCATCAAGGTCAACGACAAAGTCGGCAATCCGGTGATGATAGGCATGGTGCTCGTGTGGAAAGTTAAAGATACTTATCGTGCCGTCTTTGATGTCGATGCCGCCGACATGCCTTCGGTATCCGTTACCTCGGAAGGTAAAATTGCGCAGGCAGGTGCAAATGGAGATACCGTCGCTAAGGCTCTCGACGCTTTTGTCGGCATACAGAGCGACGCCGCCCTGCGCGAGGTGACAGGACGCTATGCCTATGACGAAGAGGGTAGCCATGATGAGATAACGCTGCGCAGCGATGGCCATGAAATCAACGAGCAGCTTGAGGCAAAACTCAACGAGCGCCTCGCTATGGCCGGCATCGAGGTCGTCGAGGCCCGTCTCAACTATCTCGCCTATGCTCCCGAAATCGCGGCAGTCATGCTGCGTCGCCAGCAGGCTTCGGCCATCATTGCCGCCCGTGAGAAGATTGTCGAAGGTGCCGTTTCGATGGTGAAGATGGCTCTCGACCAACTCGACAGCGAAGGCATAGTCGCTCTCGACGACGAACGCAAGGCCGCCATGGTCAGCAATCTGCTTGTTGTGCTCTGCGCTGACGAACCTGCGCAGCCTGTGTTGAACACCGGCACACTCTATCAGTGATATGCCCAAACAGGCGAATAAAGGATTTCTGCTGCGCCTCGACCCGGCCACGATGGCCGAGGTCGAGAAGTGGGCCGCCGACGAATTTCGGTCGGTAAACGGCCAGATACAATGGATTATAGCCGAGTCGCTGCGGCGGCACCGCCGCACCCGCAAATCCGGACAAAAGAGCAGAGAAATTTAGCAATGCATAATTCACAATTCACAATCGGCAACAGGCGGTATGGACCAAAGACTTCAGTCCTTGGAGCGCAATTTATTGATTGCTAAGACACTGGAATGCAATAGACTCCTGCCTGTTGCGGTATCACTTAGCGATTACGACTACGGCTCGTAGGCCGCAGTTTTGCAGCCCTGCTAACTCTGCGAGCCGCGTTAGCGGCGATAGTTCATTAGGCCCGCAGCGCGGGTTTAGAGGCCCGTGAGCAAAAAGAACCGCGTTAGCGGTGGCACTCAGCGGGACAAGCAACCGACGATATGGAGGTGAGGCTTTAGCCGTAGCTTCCCCATCCAAGACATTCTTTTTCCCTCCTGTCTTCCTGTCCTCCCGTCCATAAAACAATTGCATATCAAACAATTGTGCATTGTGAAGGAGAGACATAACACAAACTTAGCTTCGGAGAAGCGCTGTTGTGGTTGTAATTCAGCGTCTTGCAGACGCTTGCATAATTGTTGCCACCTATCCGCGCAGGCCGGCGCTGCAGCGCCTCGGCCTACGCGGCCACCAGTAAAATCATCGCCTTGTCAGGCGATATGAAGTTCCAATTCTATAAGAATTTCTTATGTTCTTTTGCCCTTCTGCCCTTCTGTTCTACCGTCCCAAAACGATTGTGCCTCAATTAATTGTGCATTGTGCATTTTGAATTGTGCATTAAAAAGTCGTCTCACCCTTCATTTGTCGCGGGGCGGTCGCCGACCGGCTCCATGTGGATGCCGATGTGGGTGTCGGCGCCGTAGCGCTCCTTGACGCGGCGCTCGACCTCTGTGGCGACATCGTGGGCGTGGCGCAGACTCTCGTCTCCATCCATTTTGGTGTGCACCTCGATGGCGATGTTGTGGCCTATGCGGCGCGTGCGCAGACGGTGTATGCCGACCACGCCCGGCACCGATTTTATCAGTTCGGCAATCTCGGCTTCGGTCTCCGGAGGCAGCGACTTCTCGAGCAGTTCGTCGATGCAGGGACGAATTATATCATAGCCTGTCTTTATAATAAACCAGCTGACGATAACGGCGGCGACAGGGTCGAGGATTCGCCAGCGTTCGCCGAGAAACATGGCGCCGGCAATGCCCGCCAGGGTGCCGATCGACGAGAATGCATCGCTGCGGTGATGCCACGCGTTGGCTATGACAGCCGGAGAGTCGAGGCTGCGTCCCCTGCTGACTGTAAAGCGGTAGGTCCACTCTTTTAGTATAATGGAGATGACAGCCACTATAAGGGCGAGCATGCCCGGCGGCTGCGGTGTGTGTCCTTTTAGGGAAGCAATGACAGATGTTATCCCGCTGTATGCCACGCCGAGACCGACAAACAGCAGGATAAGGCCGACGATGAGCGTAGCCATTGTCTCGAACTTGCCGTGGCCGTAGCTATGGTCGCTGTCGCCCGGTTTTCCTGAGATTCTGATGAAGACGAGTACGATGATGTCGGTGACAAGATCGGAAAGAGAATGGATTGCGTCGGCAGTCATGGCAGCGCTGCGACCGATTGCGCCGGCGATGAACTTGAGGACAAGCAGCACGATGTTGACAGCTGACCCGACAAGGGTGACGTGATAGATTTTTTTCTCCCGCTCAGATGTAGTCATAAAATGTTATTTATGCTCAAAGGTAATAAAAATACGTATTCTACCGTCTGACAATTGTATTATTTTAGCTACTTTTGCGTGAAATACGTATTTTACCAATCATTTTATGAAATCACTTTTCCTGTCTGTCGCACTCCTGTCTGCCGCCTGTACGGCTATGGCCGGGGGCCGCGTTGAGCGAGATATTCCATATAGTCATAATAACGACCCCTATTCGGTCGAGCGCTGCCGACTCGATGTCTACGGCGATACTGTCGGCGCCGACCGTCCCGTCGTGGTCTGGTTTCACGGCGGAGGACTCACCGGTGGTTCAAAGGAACTGCCCGGACGTCTTGTGAGCGAGGGTTATGTCGTCGTCGCGCCGAACTACCGCCTGATACCGAAGGTCACTGTCAGCGAGTGCATCGATGATGCCGCGTCAGCCGTGGCATGGACTTTTGAGAATATTGAACGCTACGGCGGCGACCGCTCCAACATATTTGTCGCCGGTCACTCGGCTGGCGGCTATCTGACGTCGATGATAGGTCTTGACCGCAGGCCATTGCGCCGTCATGGCATCGAGGCCGATTCGATAGCGGCCCTGATACCTTTCAGCGGGCAGGCCATAACTCATTTCTCTCACCGCAAGTCGCAGGGAATAGGCGAACTCCAGCCTACGGTCGACTCACTGGCGCCGCTCTTCTATGTGAGGCCCGACTGTCCGCCGTATATCATAATTACCGGCGACCGCGAGCAGGAGATTTTCGGTCGCTATGAAGAGAATGCCTATCTGTGGCGCATGATGAAACTCGTCGGGCACAAGGATGTGTATATTTATGAGGAAGACGGTTTCAATCACGGCGATATGTGTATACCCGGTTTTGAGGTGCTTGTAAAGCATGTCAACAAAATATCACGTCAGCGTAAAAGCAGATGAGAAAGACACTGATAACGATTTTGACGGCTCTGACTGCCTCGGTCGCCGCGTCGGCGTCGACGGTGACAGGACGCATCATCTGCGACGGAACCGGGGTCGCGGGAGTGCCTGTCTCTGACGGTATCGGCATTGTCGTGACCGACTCGCTCGGCCGGTATTCAATCACCGGCGACATGCCGTACGGCACTATTTTCTATACCCTCCCCGGAGGCTACGAGCCTGAGACCGAAGACAACGGCTTTCAGACAAAGATATTCGCTCACGTCGACGGTGACCGTGACGCGACGCATGACTTCGTTTTACGGCGTGTCGACAATGACCGTCATCTGATGGTCGTCGGCGCCGACAGCCATCTGGCGCGCCGGCTGGGCGACCTTGAGCAGTTCGACAGTCTCTTTGTCAGGCCGGTCAGAGAACTCGCGGATGCAAATCCCGATAAAAAGATATATTCGACGATACTCGGTGACCTGACGTGGGACCAGTTCTGGACCACCAACGATTATGGATTGCCCGAGTTTGTCGAGACGATGACCGGTGCAGGCTATCCGCTGATGCTTTTTCCTGTCATCGGTAATCATGACAACGACCCGTCGGTGGCGGCCGGTGACGATACCGACCTGCAGTCGTCAGAACCCTTCAGGCAGTCGGTCGCGCCATCGTTCTATTCATTCAATCTCGGCAAGGTGCATTACGTCGTGCTCGACGACGTCGTCTACCGCAACGACCGCACCGAAGGACGCCGATATAAGCGCGGTGTCGCCGGCAACCGCAACTATGAGCGGCGCTATACCGACGACCAGCTCGACTGGCTGCGCCGCGACCTCGCCCTTGTCGCTGACAAGTCGGCTCCTATGGTGATTATGTTTCATGTGCCGGCGTGGCGTCTTGATCTGAATGACGACAGATTCGCGACGCGTGCCAATCTTGCCGACGGCTCGTCGGAAGCACTTGCCGAAATAGTCAGGGACTTCGACAACGTGACACTGCTGTCGGGCCACACTCACTACAACTATCACGCGCATCCCGCCGATTATCCCAATATCCATGAGAATAACGTCGCCGCGATATGTGCTACATGGTGGTGGACGGGGCATCTGTCTGACCGGCATATCTGCGTCGACGGCTCGCCCGGCGGCTTCGCACTCTATGATGTCGACGGCAAAACCGTCACGTCGGAATATATCGGCACTGACCGTGCTGACAACAACCGTTTTCGTGTCTACGACATGAATACCGTGCGCGACTATTATCGCGACGACGAAGCTCCGCGCGCGATGCTCGAGGTGTGCCGTGACCGCACGGATTATGCCTTGATTGCAGACAATACTGTTTACGTCAATGTCTTCGACTATGATACCGACTGGTGCGTCGAGATATTCGAGGGTGATAGTCCGCTCGAAGTCCATCGCATAGTTGCCGAAGATCCGCTTCACACACTTGCCTACGACATCCCTATGTTTGCTCTCTCGAATAAAGTCCCGGGTGTTTTTTCTACGACGCCTACCTCGCATATCTTTGAAGCTGTGACAGTGGCGCCTGACACTCCTGTCACAGTCAGGGTCACCGACGGTCGTGGACGCGTATTCACCGAGACTGTCGTGCGGCCGCGTCCTTTTGATATAAATTTAGGAATAAAACAACAATAAAATCTCAATGAAACAAATTAAAAACCAGATAAATCCATGAGACACAACAGACTGATGGCTGTGATGCTGATGGCGGCCGCAGCTGCCACGGTATCGGCCGAAAACCTTATCTCAGACCCTTATCTTGAGTCTGAACCGCTCTACGGCTGTGAAAACACAGGCCGCCCGGGGCGATGGACCCATTCGGTCAAGCGTCCGGCGGCAGGCGAGATATGCCGTAGAATGACCCCCGAAAGCAACGACTCGGTGATGTATGCCCGCATAAAATATCTGTCGGAGAGCGAAGACCCGTTTGCAACGTCGTTCTCGCAGGGTATAACGATGGTCGCCGCTAAGAAATACTGCTTCACGGCGATGGTTAAATTTCTGACTCCCGACGCCTGCCTTACTTTGGCCGCGCGTCTCGGCTCGACGGGGCGCACTGTCGCCTCCCTGACACTTGACTCGGGTAAGGACAGCCGTTTTGTTCCCGGCGTATGGACCAAGGCCGTTCTCGACTTTGACCTCAGCGGTGTCACCGACGCCGGCGAGCTCACGTCGCTGGCCGTCTATATGATGCCTCAGACCGACAGCAATCTTAAATGTGTCGTGTCGCAGCGACACGCGGCCATGATGATAAGCGGCGCTGAACTGCGTACAGTCGACGGGGGCAGCGCGGTCCCTGTTGCCGACGGCTCTTTCACCCTCTGGGACGGCGCGGTGGCTCAACCGCGTCACTGGTCGGTGACAGGCGCTGTTGCCAAAAGCGCCGGTGTCTATACATTTGACTACGCGCCTTGCGCCGGCGCAGCTTCGTCGCTGACATCTGATAATGTCGACCTCGGAGGTTCTCGGCGCAATTGCCTCAATTTTTATGTAAATACGCCTGCCGACGGCACGGTCACCGTCAGCAGCGAACGTCTTGGTGCCGTGGCTTCGTTGTCATTGAAGGCGTCGTCGGGATGGCAGCGTCTGAGCGCAGCACTTGATTACGAAGGTGAGGCCACGGACGACCGTCTGACTTTCACTCTGCCCGATGGCGCCCGCATCGACGGTGTCAGCGTCGAACCTGTCTATGGCATCGACAATCCGCGTCCGGCCGAACGCACGCTCCACGTCACATCATCGGCTGACGACGGCGCCGGCTCGCTCCGCGCCTGTGTGGCCGAGGCTCTCCCCGGCGATATGATTGTCTTTGATGTCGATGCCGTCACGCTCACCGATGTCATCAATCTTTCAGACAAGACCATAAGTATAGACGGCCGGGGCGCGACACTCACCGTGGCCTCTCCGGGCGAATCGCGTCACCGCATTTTCGAGATTATGCCAAAAGCCGACGGTTCGATGCTGATGATTTCAGATCTTAAACTCGTCGGCGGCAGCCAGTCAAACGGAGCAATCATCTATATAAGCGATTCGCGTGCCGACGGCCGGCTCAACGTAGTCTTCGACCGCGTGACCTTCACCGGCGGCAAATCGTCGGCTTCGGGCGGTGCGGTCAACGCTACGGCGCCCAACACGCGTCTGCTCTTCAGCGGTTGCCGTTTTGAAGGCTGCTCGGCCTCGACTCAGGGCGGTGCTCTGTCTCTGAGCGTATCCGCCGAGCTTACCGGCTGTCGTTTCGAGAACAACACCTCGGCCACAGGCGCGGCGGTGGCGGTTCCGGGAGGTCCCGGTGTGGCGATAAGCAATTCGTTGTTTATCAACAATACAGCTACCGGTGCCCGTGGCGGCGCGTTCTCATTCTCGTCGACGACGGCAACAGAGCCGGTTGAGCTGATGTCGTGCAGCTTCGTCGGCAACCGTTCGACGCATGCTTCGACCGGCGCAGGAGCTGTCGTGATCAACGGCATGAACTCAGGCGCTGTGATGACAAACCTGACATTCTATAATAATGAAGGCAAAAGCGCCTCCGGCATCGAGTTCTATAACTCGGCGCGTACGGTGCAGCATCCGAGCTATGTTATAAACTCGACATTTGTCGGTGGCGGCGACGCACCCGACGTCAGAATCAATGCCACCAAGACCACAATCGCGCCCGATGTGACTTTGGTAAACGACCTTTTCTATGGCAAAAGCGATGGTCGTATCGCTCTCAACGGCGGCAGCTTTATCGGCTCCAACAATCTCTTCGGCGCCGCTCAGTCTGCCGGTTCGCTGACTTCGTCGATAATCTGCGACGACATGCTCTCTGAAATTTTCGCCCGTTATGACGGTGGTGTTCCCCAGCTTGGCGACGACCACACTCTCGTCCTCGCCGCTACATCTCCGGCTGCCGGCGCCGGTCTTGCGAGCTACAGACGCGACGGTGTCGAACTCGTTCCCGCGATTGACGCCTGCGGCAATCCTCGCCCCGCCACACCTTCGGTCGGCGCACGTGAGACGACCGAAAACGACGGTGTCGGCGACATCACGGTCGTCCCCGGCGATGACATCCGCCTCAGTGTCTATCCCAATCCGGCGACTACGGTTGTCAATGTCGCTTCGGTCAGACCGATTACACGGGTGTCGCTCGTCAGCCTCGGCGGCGCAACGGTGATGACCTCAAACACGACACAGCTCGATGTGTCATGGCTCCCGCGCGGACTTTATATCGTCACAGCCTGGACCGAAGACGGTGTCACCGCCTCAACACGACTCATTATCAGATAAAACAATATACCAAATATCGGAAAACTCATGAAACCTATCATAAAATCACTCATCATCGGCGCTATGGCTCTTGCCGGCACTTATGCCGCGCAGGCTGCCACGCCGTTTATAATCGCCGGCGACGCCTCGGCTCTCGGTTCGGGAGACTCGACGCTCGTCAGCGACGGTGTCGGGCGTCAGCTTGTCAACGCCGCCGGACTCCGTAATCCGTCGGGCATCGGCGCCACACAGGCCCTGCGCGAGACTATTGCCGACGGCCGTGCGCAGACAGTCGTGTCGGGCATCGCTGCCGCCTTCGCCGAGGCCGGACGCGCCGACAACAGCTATGTCTTTGAAATAATAGGCCGCGAAGGCGCGTCTGTCAGGGATTTCGCCGCAGACGCCGCTCTCGGCAAAGCCCTTGTCGCGGATATAAAGGCTTATGATACGGCACCGGCTGCAATCGCATGGATGCAGGGCGACGCCGACATCGCCTCGGGCATGAGCGCCGACAGCTATAAATCGGCGATGCTCGCTCTCCAGAATATGGTCAGCGCCGCAGCCGGCAGTCAGGTCAGGGTCATCATCGTGCAGAACGCCTCGCAGTCGCTTCACCGCACGATAAGCGGCGATAAAGACGGCAGCCGTGGAGCTGTCGCAACAGCCCAGCTCGAACTGTGTGTCGACTATCCCGACCGCTTCACATTCGCTGCTCCTACATATATGTTTGACCGCGGCGCCGATCTTTACAGCCCGTCGTCGTGCGGCCAGTATGTCATAGGCGCATATATCGCCCGCGCGTTTGACCGCGCCGCCGATCCGATTTATGTCAGAAGCGTCGATGCGGCTGACAATACCGTCACCGTCAAGCTCAATGTGCCTTCGGGCAATCTCGTCATCGATGATGTCAATGTCGCTCTCGCCGACAATCTCGGCTTTACCGTTGCCCGCGGCACAGGAGACAATGAGCGTCATCTCAATATCACCGCCGTCGATGTCAAGGCAGACGGCACAGTGACTATAACGACAAACGAACAGCTTGCCGCCGGCGACCGCATCGTGTATGGTTCATACAGCGAGAGCGTAGGCCCGCTTTGCGGCAGCCGTGGCAATCTCCGCGACTCGGCGACAGAGACGGTCGTAGTCCCCGGTGCGGAGAAGACGGTGGCTCTCTATAACTACTGTCCTCTCTTCAGTTATACTTTGGATAATGTGTCTCATCCGTCGGCCAACATCAAAGGCTCGGTTCTCTGCGAAGGCCGCGGTGTAGCCGGGGTCGCTGTCTCAGACGGCGTCGAGGTCACCACCACGGATGCCGACGGACGTTACTGGCTTTCGTCTACAAAACGCTATGGATATGTTTTTTATAGCCTTCCCGCCGGATATGAGCCGCAGACAGAGTCTAACGGATTTCAGGTCAAAATCTATTCCAAACTGACTTCAGGCGACGTCAGTGTTGTCGAAAACCATGACTTTGTGCTCCGCCGTGCTGACAACGACGACCATATACTTGTGGTTGGCGCCGATACCCACCTCGCCAACCGTACACGCGACCTTGCGCAGTTTAAAAGCCGTTTCATCCCCCGTCTTAATGAATTTATAAAAGCCAATCCCGGCAAGAAGATCTATTCGACCATACTCGGCGACCTCACCTGGGACCAGTATTGGACCGCTAATAACTACGGCTTGCCCGAGTTTGTCGAGACATTGACCGAAAACAAGTATCCCCTGATGCTTTTCCCTGTGATTGGCAATCACGACAATGACCCGTCGATACCTGCGGGCGACGAGACCGACTTCCTCTCGGCTCAGAAATTCCGTCAGACGATAGCGCCGTCATATTATTCGTTCAATCTCGGCAAGGTCCACTATGTGGTGCTTGACGACATCATCTATACCAACAATGCCAAACCCGGCACCAGCTATCCGGCCGGTGTCGCAGGCAGCCGCGATTACGGTCAGTATTATACCGACGAGCAGCTCGAATGGCTGCGTCGCGACATCGAGCTCGTAAAAGATAGGGACTGTCCGGTGGTTGTTATGTTCCATATCCAGAACTGGGCACTGTCGACCGACGGCAACTTCAAGGTCTCGGCCGCGCTCAACTCGGGTTCGTCAGACGCACTGGCTAAGATTCTCAAGGACTTCAGCCAGGTGAATATGCTGTCGGGTCATACCCACTACAACTATCATGCCCGTCCTGACAAATATCCAAACATTCACGAGAACAACGTCGCTGCCATCTGTGCGACATGGTGGTGGACGGGACGTTATACCTCGCGCCATATCTGCAAGGACGGTTCTCCCGGCGGTTTTGCCTCTTATAGCGCGGTCGGCGACCGTCTGACATGGAAATATCATTCGCTCGAGGAAACATCAGACCCCCAGTTCCGTGTCTATGACATGAACACTGTCAAAGAGTTCTATAAGACAGATGCCAATATAAAGGCCATCCTCGCCAAATATCCAACGCGCACAAATTATGCAACAATAGCAGACAATACGGTCTACGTCAACGTCTTCAACTACGACATAGACTGGAAGGTGGAAATCTTTGAGGGTGACACTCAGCTGACACCCAAACGCATCAATGCCGAAGATCCGCTGCATACGCTCGTCTATGATGTCGCCAAATGGAAAGCCACAGGCACCATTACCGAAAGCTTCACGACCAATCGCACCGGCCACATGTTTACCGTCACAACGACGACGGCTGACAGGCCTGTAACAGTTCGGGTCACTGACTCGTTCGGCAATGTATATAGTGACACCGTCGAGCGCCCGATAAAGTTTGTCGAAACCATAGGCATGAAATAAGGATGCTGACGCTCAGGCAATATGATGAAGCCGATAAGGCCATGTGGGACGATTTTGTCATTCGTCGCTCGCGCAACGCTACGTTTCTTTTCTGTCGTGATTATGTCGAATACCATGCCGACAGATTTACTGACAATTCTCTGATTTTCAGCGATGGTAATAGGCCTGTGGCACTTTTCCTCGCCAGTCGTCACGGCGACGTGCTGCGGGCACACGGCGGTCTGACCTATGGCGGTCTCGTCATGCCTGACAAAGGCTTCGGTGCCGCCGCGGCCATCGCTGTCGTCGGGGCGCTCAAGGATTATTGCCGGGCGGAAAATATCAGTCGCATCATCTATAAGCCTGTGCCTCACATCTACCATCGCTATCCCTCAGAAGAAGATACCTACGCTATTGTCGCCTCGGGCGGTCGCCTCTGCGAAGCCGCAGTTTCGTCGACGATAGACCTGACCGCGCCGCTGCGCCCCGACGAGAACACCCGCCGCGGGCTGCGGCGCGCCGCGGCCGCCGGTATATATGTCCGTCAGACCGATGATTATGCGGGATTCTGGAGCTTGCTTACCAATAATCTTGCCGAGCGCCACAATGTCATGCCCGTCCATACTGTCGGCGAGATCATGCTCCTTGCCTCACGTTTTCCCGACAATATACGTCTCTATGCAGCTTATTCGCCCGAGGGCGGGATGCTTGCTGGTACAGTCGTCTACCTCACCGATACCGTGGCCCACACTCAGTATATCTCGTCGTCGCCCCGCGGACGCGAATTGTCGGCGCTTGTGCCTGTGATGTTCAAGGTGATGGATGATAATGCCGGCATCAGACGTTATTTAGACTTCGGTATCAGCACCGAAGACCATGGCCGTGTGCTTAACACCGGTCTCGTGCGTCAGAAGGAAGGTTACGGCGCCCGGTCGACCGTCTACACAGCCTATTCCATCGAAATTGTCGGAAAATAGAATTTTATTATTGCAAAATGCTTTGAAAATCGTAAAATATATATAACTTTGCTGAAACAATGTCAAAAGTTGTTTCAAAAAGTCTATTCCAGGCAAGTTTAACCATTATTTTACGATTTATGAAAAAATTTTTATTCCTCGTTCTGACAGTTGTAGCATGTGTCGGCGTTGTCAGTGCCGATGTCAGAGTCAAGTCGGTTGTATCTAAAACCCAAAAGATGCGCGAGCGTGTCAAAACTCCGGCATCCGTCGACGCATTAAAAAAAGCTTCGGCCCTCGAGACCGCGACAGACAAAGCCCCCGCGGGCACTTGGAAATCAATCGGCAAAGGTACTTATTGCGAAGATCTGCTGACTTATTACACCGATGTGCCTCTGAATCTTCGCTGGGATGTGGAAATCGAGCAGAACGAAGATGCCCCCGGTTGGTATCGTTTTGCACCTTATGTCGAAGGTTCGCCAATCGCTGAATATTACGGCAAGGCTGACAATGCCTTCCTCTATGTCAACGCTACAGACCCTTATAAGGTCTATACACTCGACTTTCTGCCCTATAATGAGGAAATAAGCTGTCTCGTGCCTGAGGTCGGCTGGCCGGCAGACCAATTCTACCGCTATGGTATTTTCCAGGATGGCATTGTTTCGTTTGATCTTCAGTCATTTGCAATCGGTGTCGGGCAGGGCTGGCAGGCAACGACGCTATATCAGGGTTTTAAACTTGCGATGCCCGGTGTCACTATACCTGATTACACAGCTAAGATTAATGCTCCCGCGTGCACTGATGACAATAGTTTCAAGGTCAATCTCACACTCGGCGACAGCTTCGACAAGGTCTATTTCCTTGCGAAAGCCGGTGAATATCCGACCTATTATATCGATCCCTATGATATAATCGACTTTGGCGAAGAGATAGATCCGTCACAGCCTCTGGTATTCAATGCCGATCTCCCCGGACTTTACACACTGCTCGTTTGTGGCGCCGATGCCGAAGGCAATGTGCTTAATTATGCAAGCTGTTTTGTTGTAGCAGCCTATGATGACTCTGATTGGAAATATATCGGCAAAGGCAAACTCGACGAATCGGCTTTCGCGTCGATATATGATGAGATAGATGCTGAGACAGTCGAGGTCGATGTCGAAGAAAGCATCGTGACCCCCGGATTCTATCGTGTCGTCAACCCCTATGCCTCGCACTCGTTCCTGCAAAAATACTTGGTCGATGCCGCCAAGGGGCATAACCACAACCACTATCTCTATGTCAACGCATCTAATCCCGAGCAGGTTTACATCGAGGCCAGTCCCACCGGTATCGAATATCTGATGGGCCCGACAATTGTCTGGTCGAAAGCCGGCAGTTGTATCTCTGAAGGTGTGCCGACAGAAGATATCGTTATGGCCGGTTATTTTGGCTCACGTGTCGGAAACGTCATCACCATGCCATATTACACATTGATGATAAGCGAGCAGGCTCTTTATGAGGGCGAATTTTTTGGCACTGGCGAAGATTTCAAACTCATTTTACCTGAAACTGATGGTGTGGATGATGTCACCATCGCAGTCGACAGCGTTGAATCGGTCTATAACCTTCAGGGGCAGCGCGTCGAATCGACAACGTTAGGCACAGTATATATCTCAGTCAAAGACGGCAAAGCCCGCAAATTCATAGCCAAATAATCCCCTGACAAAAGGAAATTCAAAATTACTAGCCTCAAGAGATGCTCTCAAAAGTAGCACTCAAGAGTAGCTCTCAAAGGGTGAAACCAAAAAGAAATCCAATACCCTTCCCCCGAGGCCGCACCTTAACTGGCGCGGCCTCGGCTGTTATGGACAGAGGGCTGAAGCCCTCGGAGCCAATGAATTGGCTGCTACGGCTGAAGCCGCGGCTCCACACGTCGCCGAGCTCGGCGACGCACTTTAATAGTTTTTGTAACAACGATGTCAATGTGCGTTTGACATCGTTTTGACTTTTTAGGTGCGCGGGGATGTCTGCCGCTAAAGTGGTCGTGGATGGGGTGGTAACTTGCCGGCTATCGTTTCGTTGAGGCTGTCGCAAAACCTGGGGGATTTTGGGCCCTGAGAATTGGATATTTTCAGACAAAAGAGAATTTTGCGGATTAGTTCTGAATTATCGATTCTCAGGAGGTTAAAATCGGTACGGGAATGTAAAATCGGCCTGAGATTATCCTTTCTTTGCCGATTTTTTCATGTTTCGGTACAGTTTGAGGATATTAAGGGCCATGAAGACGAATCCGAGATCCATAGTGACCGCGGCTTTGCCGAAATGACGGAAGCGGGTGTATCCGTGATTGTGCTTGAGCTGTCCGAAGACCGGCTCGGGTTCGAGATTCCTTCGCCGCAGCCTCTGCCGGTTGAGGGGGCTGTCAAGTCGCGAGCGCGCTTTCTCTTCCTCGCGGATGTTACCGAGCTTGCGGCGTATCTCATTGTTTTTGTTTCGCGGCACGACACATTCCCGCCAGAACGGGCAGTCGCTGCAGCGGTCGCATCTCAGGGTGGTGCTGTCGCTGCGGAATCCCCGTCGGGTATATGCCTCCACGACACCGGTCACCCGCATCGTGTGGCCGGCGGGACATATCAGCGTACTCCGGTCGGGCGAGAGTCTGAAGCCGAAGGGATCGTAATGTCCCCCGGGGACGGGACGCCGACGGCTCTGCCTGTCGTACATCGGATATTTGACGACGGCTTCTATTCCCAGTTCCTCAAGTCCGACATAGACTTCCTCGCAGCCGTATCCGGCGTCCTCGACGACGGCGGACGGCTTTGTGCCGTTTTCACTGACGCATGTCTCGATGAACTCCATGGCGACCGACTTGTCTTCGGTCGAGTCGTATGCGCCGTAGTTGGTGACATACTGGTTTTGGGTCGCTATCCGGACGTTGTAATTCGGTGTCGGCTTACCATCATATCCGTCTTCCCTGGCGTGCATTATGCCACACTCGGGGTCTGTCGGCGACACGCCGCACCGGCCGTCACACAGTTCAATGGTCCTGTCGTGCGCCTCCTTGCGGTCGCAGGCCTTGCGCAAGGCCGTTATCCTGCCGCGGACGTTCCTGAGTCCTTTTTTCTGCACGGCCTCGTCTACCCGCGTCGCCATCTCACGGACTTCCTCAACGGTATACTCCACATGACCGTCGGCGAATTTATCCTCTTCGATTCCCGCATCTATCTGTCCGTACAGGTCCTGTATCGCTTCCTGTATGGCGGCATCGGCCGCCGCCGAGAACTTTTCGGCACTGCTGCGCCATTTTATCCTGTGACGCGATGCCCGTGAGCGGATGGTCGTGCCGTCTATGTAGAGTTCTTTCTCAAGGCTGATTTCTCCACGCTCGGCCAGAATGCGTATCAGTTGCGCGAATACGGTCTTTATATACGGCAGACAGCGCTGTTTGAAGCGTCCGATGGTCGCGTGGTCGGGCTTCTGCAGTGACGCAAGCCATATCAGATGCACGTCGCGGCTCAGGGCCCTCTCCAGTCCGCGCGATGAGTAAACGCTCTCCATGTAGCCGAACAGCACGACTTTCATAAGCATCGCAGGATGATAGGACGGACGACCGCCCTCCTCCGACTGGGAATAAGTGGCATAAATCTCCGACAGGTCCATATGGTCGACGATGTCGGAAAGGAGCCTCACCGGGGCATCCGCAGGGATAAGATCGCCAAGACAGGGCGGAAAAAGCAGCGTTTCGTTGGATATGTAAGGCTTATGCATTATATTTGTGTAATATTTATTTGTATACCATAAAGTTACAAAATTTTATGGACATAAAAAAGCCTCAGCTTGTGAAAGTTGGGGCTTTTGTTCTTTATTTTTGAGGTATCTGATGGTGCTGGTTTTGCGACAGCCTCTCCATAAACTTCGCTCGATTTTGAGGGGAATGATGATTGGAACAGTCGGGTCGGGCTTCTTTATCGGGACGTCGGGAGGGGCGAGCGAGGGGTCGGTGTATTCCTTCAAGCCGGGCCAGCGGTAGAGATGGGGGATGTCGGCGCGGGCATGGAGAATGAGAAGGCTGTTGGGGTTGCTGCTGATGACGGGGAAGACGGCGGTGGCGACACGGTGGAAGTCGTTGTCTTCACGCGCGGGACTGCATACGCCGTAGTCCTGGATGTCGAAGAGGAGAGCTGTATCATAGGTCAGGCCACGGATGTTCTCGGGACGATGGCCTGTGGCGGCGTAGGTGGCGGTGTCGGGCGTAC
>CABUPJ010000005.1 GCA_902493335.1 uncultured Porphyromonadaceae bacterium | reverse complement strand
TGAAAGAATACACCGACCCCTCGCTCGCCCCTCCCGACGTACCGATAAAGAAGCCTGACCCGACGGTTCCAATCATTATCCCACTCAAAATCGAGCGAAGCCTATGGAACAAGGGCTTCAGCCCTTGTGGCGAAACGATAGCCGGCAAGTTACCTCCCCATCCACGACCACTTTAGCGGCAGACATCCCCGCGCACCTAAAAAGTCAAATCGATGTCAAAAGAACATTGACATCGTTGTAACAAAAAACTATTAATGTGCGGCCTCGAGCTCGAGGCCGTATGGAGCGAGGGCTTCAGCTCTCGCAGCTAAAGAGCTGGTTCCAAGGGCTTAAGCCCTTGGTCCATGTCGCCTAACCCCCTGCTGCCTGCGCTATTAAAGCTCTCCGCCTCGGCGACGTAAAGAGCTAAATTTGTCCTCGCTCCATGCGACTTGGCTTTTCTTCTAAAAAACAATGAGGCCGCGCCGGATATGTGACACAACCTCATTGCATTTTTATATAAAATGGATTTCAGCGGCGGCTGATCAGCTTTATCGCAGCCCATCCGCCGAAGAGCTGGAGCAACATGCCGGGAACTCCGATACGGAAATCCTGACAGGCGAGCGCGAAGTCGCCTTTAATGGCCCATTCGCCAAGGGTGCCGACAACCTGATAACCGAGGATGACGGCGAGGAGAAGCGGCAGCGTGGCTTTGCCGTAACGGGCGGCGGCAATGCCGGCGAAGACAGCGAGAAGCACTGATTTAAGCTCGATGGCAGGCAGTGAGGCGACAGCGGGCATGCCGAAAATCAGGGCGTTGACGGCGGGTGAGAGCAATGCTGTAAGCAGACCGGTGCGCCAGCCGTAACACCAGGCTCCGACGAGTGTGAAGAAATAAATCGGCAGCCAGGTGACTCCTCCGCCGGGAACGAGGTGGAAGAGCTGCGGCACGATAATGTTGCCGGTGATGAAGAGGGCCGCCATGAGATATGTACGTGAGCTGCTGAAAGGCAGCGATTCGAGACGAAGCGATGATGTTGTCATTGGTGATTTCGTTTTAGTCGAGTTTTACAAGTTTATATGTCTGGCTGCCGAGACCGATCTTTTCGCCGTAGTCGAGTGTATGCATGCCGTGGCGCGAGTCGATGCGTTCGATCAGATGCTCTTTGCCGGGGTCTTCAGACGAGCGCACGAGGTCGGTGCAGGCTTTGTCGAGGGCGATGGGATCGAGCGAGGCGAGGATGCCGATGTCGCCCATTTTGGGGTCTTCGGGCGATGCGTCACAGTCGCAGTCGACCGAAAGATTGTTGGCGACGCTGATATAGATGATGCTGTCGCCGCAATGATCGGCGATGGCTTTGGCGGCTTCGGCCATCGATTCGAGGAATGCGTCCTGCTCGGCGAGGTTATCCCAGAGGCCTGCGACGCTGTCGAGCCTGCCGGCCGAATGGATGTGGCTCTTGCCGTTGGACGAGGCGATGCCTATCGACATATTCTTGACCGCGCCGCCGAAGCCGCCCATCGCATGACCTTTGAAGTGCGAGAGGATGACAGTGAAGTCGTAGTCGGGATAGTGAGAGCCGACGATGTCATAGGTGAGGTGTTTGCCGCCCTCGACGGGAAGTCTGACTTCGCCCTCGGCATCCATGATGTCGACCGGGGCGATGGCTGTGAAACCGTGTTCTTCGGCTGCGCGGCGGTGATCTTCGGTGGAGAAGCGGCGCCCTTCGTAAGCGGTGTTACACTCGACGATTGTGCCATCGGTGAGTCTGACGAAGTCAGCGATCAGCGATGGCTGCAGGAAGTTATGTCCGCCCGGCTCGCCGGTCGAAATCTTGATGGCGACTTTGCCTGTTGCCTCGCGACCGAGAGCCTTATAGAGTTTTACGATGGCTTCGGGCGAGATTTCGCTCGTCATGTAGACGACAGATGTGTCATTCTGCTGTGATGATTTGTCCATAGCGGTGTTCTCTGATTTGTTGGCGGCGCCGCAGCCTGTGAGGGCGAGGCACGCCGACATGATTATTGCTGAAAGTTTATTCATGACTGGTGTTTTTTTGAGTTTTCAGATACGAATTTCATGATGAGCGGCAGACATTCGCCGGCCGTGCGGCAGGGTGCACACAGGCTCTCGACCGGACATATGCCCGTGGCTGCGCGGTTGATGATGTTATCGGTCAGCCGCCCATAGCTGACGGCGATATCCGTCGCGGCGAACAGTTCCATGGCGGGACGGCTGACGACATCGGCGTAGACAGCGCTGACTCCGCCGAGTATCATCAGGGCGGCGGCGCCTTTGCCGACAACCTTGTCGGCGATGATGGCACCGGCGAGAGTCTGTGGCGACGTCGTGAGCAGACGCAGCAGGTCGGCGACTCCGCGCTCTCGGCAGAGCGTGACAGCATCGCCGCGGGCTATCACACACGAGCAGCCCTCGCGGTGGAGTGTCTCTATTATATCACTCATAGTAATCATATTGCAAATATAATTAATGTCAGCGAAATAACGATGGCCGTCCGTTAAAATGGTAACACTTGCAGTAAAAATGGTAATGAAACTGTCGCCGCATAGCCTTAATTTTGCAACATCCAAAAAAGACGAACATGAAAAAAACACTGACCTTCGCCTTTATGGCATTAATGACACTGACAACATCAAACGTTATGGCACAACAGAAAATCGTACAGACAGCCGGACATGACGCCCTCGGGGAGTTCGCGCCCGAGTTTGCCCACCTCAACGACGACATACTCTTCGGCGAGGTATGGAGCCGCAACGACCTCCTGTCGCTGCGCGACCGCAGTCTCATAACCGTGATATCACTCGTGAGCCAGGGTATCACCGACTCATCGCTGCTGCATCACCTGCAGAATGCAAAAAAGAACGGCATCACCCGCACTGAAATCGCCGAAGCGCTTACGCACAACGCATTCTACGCCGGATGGCCCAAAGCGTGGGCGGCCTTCCGCCTCGCCAAAGAGGTGTGGGCCGATGATGTCAAGGGCGACGACGCCATGGCAGAATTCCAGCGCACGATGATATTCCCCATCGGCCAGCCCAACACAGCCTACGCCAAATATTTCACGGGGCGCAGCTTCCTCGCCCGCGTCTCAGGCGAACAGGTGCCCTTTGTGAACGTCACCTTTGAACCCGCCTGCCGCAACAACTGGCACATACACCACGCCGCCAAGGGCGGAGGCCAGATGCTCGTCGGCGTCGCCGGCCGCGGATGGTATCAGGAAGAGGGCAAGCCCGCACAGGAGATACTGCCCGGCACAGTCATCCATATCCCGGCCAACGTCAAACACTGGCACGGCGCTGCTGCCGACAGCTGGTTCTCGCACCTCGCCTTCGAGGTTCCCGGCGAAGAGACGCAGACCGAATGGCTCAAACCCGTCACCGACGAAGAATACAATAAACTGAAATAACTGCAACAAACAACAGTCTGACACAAACGATCTATATAAGACGTCGCTTGATAATTAGATGATGGGGCGGCAACCGCAGGTGATCTGTAGTTGCCGCTAAATTTTTCCCGATATATGTCAGATAAGGTTATATTTGTCGAGGAGCATCACCGGGCGGTAGGATTCCTTGGCATATCGCAGGCCGGGGTCATTCATGTCTTCCTCACGGTTGATATACCGCAGGCCGGGATGACGGCGAAGCATTTCGGCGGCGAAGAGTTTGTTGACGGTCTCGCCCGCACCGGCGACGCGATGGTCGGCTTTCTCGATGTGGGTATAAAGTGTGTCGCCGATTACCTCGCCGAGGGTAAAAGCGACGATGGCGCCGTCGCCGCCGCGCAGGACTGCTCCCTCGAAGGGATAGGACGACAGAGAGGCAAGCACCCTGAAACATTCAGAGCGTTCATAGTCGGCCATGGCGCGGTCGGCCTTGTCGGCCGTCGAGGTCGAGCCGTCGAGAAAAAGCATGGTCTCGGGGACAAGGTCGGCCGTCAGCGGTCCGAATGTCCAGGCCGGATTGTCGGTCATGAAACGGTTGACATGGTTGCGCTTTTTCATATAATGTTTGCCCGAGAGCGTGGCAAGAGCCTCGGCGCTGTAGATATAGTCGCTCCAGCCCTCGAGACGTTCGATTCTGCCGCCTGCGAGCGAGGCAAGCCGGTCGATATAATCCTCAGGAATCGCCGAATACGAGGGTTTTATGCCGCTGAGGCGGCAATAATCCGCGATAAGACCGACAGCTTCACCGAGATCACCGCCGATAGGCAGCGAAAAAGCCGTGCGGTCGGGATGGCTCTCAGAACGGCCTTTGATAAAAAGAGTATCGCCGATGACGCAGTACCGGTAGTCAAACATCCTGACCCACATGAATATGCCGCCGACGGTATAGTCGCAGGTGCGTGTCGTCGAATTCTGCAGCATGCTGTTAATAAGCGGCATGTCGCTGAGCGTAATAGGCCTGAAGGGAAGTATATCGTCGGGCGAAGCCGTCTTCCGGCGCCCGACAGTGATTGTAATCGGTTTCATAAATAAATACTTGAATCAGATAAATAACAATCCGGCGGCGTGACGGGTTCGATTTCGGGGGCGCAGGGCGATGAGGTTTAGAAATTTTTGCTTAATTTTGGCATATAAATTTCCGACCATGAAAAGAATACTGTCACTCCTGTTTATCATTCTGGCATACTGCGGCATAGCCCGCGGCGCTGAGTCAGTCACCGTGAGTTCGCCCGACGGCGATATAGCCGCCCACATCAATCTCGACGGCGATCTGAGCTATTCGGTTGATTTCAAAGGCAAAAACGTCATCGAACCATCGCGGCTGGCGATAAGCACAGCCGACGGCATGACAGCAGGCGCCGACGCCAAAGCGCGCGTGAGCGGCCGACGCAGCGCCGACACGACGGTGGAATCACCGTTCTACCGTGCCAAATCTCTCAAAGACAAGTATAACGAGGTGACTGTCAAAGTCGATAAAAACTGGGATCTCATCTTCCGCGTCTACGACGACGGCGTAGCATACCGCTGGGTGTCGAAATCAAAGAAGCCTGTGACGATAAAAGACGAGACGGTCGAATACCGCTTCGCAGGCGACCCGCGTGTCGCCGCTCCTTATGTCAAGAAAAAGAAAATCAAGAGTTTCAACCAACAGTTCGGCAACTCGTTCGAGAATGTCTATACCGTCGACTCGATGAGCGCTCTCGACAGCCGCCGGCTGATATTCCTGCCGATGGTCGTCGAAGCTGCCGACGGCGTCAAGGTGCTTCTGTCTGAATCGGCACTGATCGCCTACCCGGGACTCTATCTCAACAAAGATAAAGAAGACGGTGTGCTTAAAGGAGTCTTCGCCCCCTACCCCAAGAAGGTCAAACAGGGCGGCCACAACAATCTGCAGATGCTCGTCACAGACCGCGAGGACTATATCGCCCGTCTCGACGGAGCCCGCGCGCTGCCCTGGCGCATGGCTGTCATCAGCGACCGCGACACCGACCTGGCGGCGAGCAACATGAGCTATCTGCTGGGCGAACCGTCGCGCATCGACGACATCAGCTGGATCAAGCCCGGCAAAGTGGCGTGGGACTGGTGGAACAACTGGAATCTCGACGGCGTCGACTTCGTCACCGGCGTCAACAATGACACCTATAAGGCATATATCGACTTCGCCGCTGAAAAGGGCATAGAATATGTGATACTCGACGAGGGCTGGGCTGTCAACGGCGAGGCCGACCTGATGAAAGTCGTCGACGCGATTGACCTCAGGCAGCTTGTCGACTATGCCGCCGAACGTGGCGTCGGCATCATCCTCTGGGCTGGATTCCACGCGTTTGACCGCGATATGGAGAATATCTGCCGCCACTACTCAGAGATGGGTGTCAAGGGCTTCAAGGTCGACTTCATGGACCGTGACGACCAACAGATGACAGCCTTCAACGCCCGCGCCGCCGAAATGTGCGCCAAATACCACATGGTGCTCGACCTCCACGGCACCCATAAACCCGCCGGCATCAACCGCACGTATCCCAATGTGCTCAACGTCGAAGGCGTCAACGGCCTCGAACAGGTGAAATGGAGCAAAGCGCCTCACGACCAGGTGACATACGACGTGATGATACCTTTCATCCGTCAGGCCGCAGGCCCGATGGACTACACCCAGGGGGCTATGCGCAACGCCTCGAAAGGCAACTACTATCCCTGCAACAGCGAACCAATGAGCCAGGGCACACGCTGCCGTCAGTTAGCTCTGTATATGATATTTGACTCGCCCCTTAATATGATGTGCGACACACCGTCGAACTACCGCCGCGAGGGCGAATGCACCGACTTCATCGCCTCGGTGCCTACTGTATGGGACGAGACTGTCGTCGTCGACGGGCGCCTCGGCGAATATATCGTGACGGCGCGCCGCAGCGGTGACACATGGTATATCGGCGGCATCACCGACTGGAACGGGCGCGAGCTGGAAATCGACTGCTCGTTCCTCCCCGAGGGCGCTGTCTATGAAGCCGACATGTTTGTCGACGGCGTCAACGCCGCCCGCATCGGCCGCGACTACCGCCACGAAAAAGGCGAGGTCACAGGCGGCGGCAAACTGAAGGTCAAAATGGCTCCCGGCGGCGGCTTCGCAGCAAGGCTAAAAGCTAAATAATGCCCTGATATATAGAAACAGACATGAAAATTGCCGAATCCAAATTTAATGGTTATTTTTACGTCTCCAAAAAAACGACCAAATGACCACTTTTTTGGAATAGACTATGATAATCAAACGTGACTACTATCTAAATCAGCTCATTGCCAGCAAGCATAACGGGCTTATAAAAATTATTACCGGGTTGAGACGATCCGGCAAGTCGTATCTATTATTTCACTTGTTCTATGAGCATCTGAAATTGGTAGTATTCTATTGACAGGTATATAAAAAATGAAAGTGCGCTACTTCACAGTAATGCACTCCCTCATAACCAAAATTCAAGTATATATTGTGAGTCTAACAAAACGTTATCACTAAATTTCAGTAAAAATCAAATATTCTCCAGTGTTTTTCACACTGCAAAGATATAGACAATTTTGAATATACAGTCTAAATTTATGTAAATAATTATTAATGATTCGTTAAAATATTGCCATACATTTAATATAAGGCACACCATCGCTGACTGCTTTAAGGTTCTGACTGACAATTTAACCGAGTTGTAACAGACGTCGGGCTACCAGAGGCTGAGTGTAGCAATATTTTTAATTTTGCAAACAAAATTTCAGAATTGGCATATAGATATAAACAGCCCGCAGGGCATGGCATACCTTATTTTTCAATCGCCTTTTTGCTGATTTGCGCATTTTAACTAATTTTGCGACATGAATGAAACAAAGCCCACACTGATGCTGATTGTCAATCCGATTTCGGGAACGCGCTCGAAACGCAAACTCATTCCCGTGCTCGAACGACGGCTCAAAGAAATGGGCTTTGACATCGACACGCGCCTGACCGGAGCTCGCGGCGACGCGACACGCCTTGCCCGTGAGGCCGTCGACAAAAAATACTACGGCGTGCTGGCATGCGGGGGCGACGGCACTGTCAACGAGACAGCCCGCGCGCTCTGCGACACCGGCGTACCGTTAGGCATCCTCCCGGCCGGCTCGGGCAACGGTCTGGCAAGACACATCGGGCTGCTGATCGACCCGATAGAAGCTCTGAAGGTCATCGGCGAGCGCCATATCGAAGACTGCGACTACTGCACGGCCAACGACAGACCGTTTTTCTGCACCTTCGGCGTGGGCTTCGACGCCGCTGTGACTCACAAATTCTCGCGTCAGCGCCGCCGAGGACTGCTGATGTATCTCAAAAGCGCCATCGACGTGTTTGTGTCGTTCAGCCCCGAGCGCTACAGCCTCAAGACCGACGACAGAGTTTTGGTAGACAAAGCTTTCCTCATCGCATGCTGCAATGCTTCACAATACGGCAACAACGCATTTATCGCACCTGCGGCGTCGATACGCGACGGGCTTATGGATATCACCGTGATACACAAATCAAACGCATTCGCGCAGGCTCTTGTCGGAGTAGACCTTATGACAGGATATATAGGCAAAAACGCCCTGATTGACATTATAAGGGTATCGCACGCAACAATCAGCCGCGACCAGGCCGGCGTGGCGCATATCGACGGCGAGCCTGTCGACATGCCCGAAACAATCAAGGTTGCATGCCATCCGGGCGGACTGCGCATGTTCACCCCGCGCGACAAAATGAAATTCCGCCCCCTCGTCACGCCGCTGAAGATGATGCTGCGCGACTGGCGGCTTGCCGCCTCACGTCTTTTCACACCCCAAAACTAAGCCTCGCTCCTCTACAATCAATCGCTAACGAAAACCAACGAAATATAGCACAATCATGAGTAAAGAAATAGTATTGAGCGGCATACGGTCGACAGGTAATCTTCATCTGGGCAACTACTATGGCGCTCTGAGCAAATTTGTCAGAATACAGGACGATTATGACTGCAACTTCTTTATCGCAGACCTCCACGCCCTGACGACCAACCCCGACCCCAACCAGCTCCATGCCAACGTCAAAAGCATCCTCGCCGAATATCTCGCCGCCGGCATCGACCCCGAAAAGGCCACGATATTCGTGCAGAGCGACGTACCTGAAATCTCGGAGATGTATCTGCTACTGAACATGCACGTCGGCATCGGTGAACTGATGCGCACGACATCGTTCAAAGACAAGGCCCGCAAGGCCCTGGGCATCACTGCTTCTGACGAAAACGACGAACAGATCGAGCGCGAGATCATCGGCAACGAGACCAACAAGCGAGTCAACGCGGGCCTGCTGACCTACCCGACCCTCATGGCAGTCGACATACTGATACAGAAGGCCACGAAAGTGCCTGTCGGCAAAGACCAGCTGCAGCATCTCGAGCTGACACGCCGATTTGCACGCCGATTCAACTCGTTCTACGGCGTCGAGCTGTTCCCCGAACCCTATGACTTCGATTTCGGCGGCGCACCCGTGAAGGTCCCGGGGCTTGACGGCTCGGGCAAGATGGGCAAAAGCGAAGGCAACTGCATCTACCTTGTCGACGACCCCAAAGTGCTGCGCAAGAAGGTAATGCGCGCCGTCACCGACGAAGGCCCCCAGGCGCCTAACTCACCGATGAGCGAACCGATCGCCAACCTCTTCAGCCTGCTTGAGCTGACATCGACACCCGATGTAGTGAAACACTTCCGCGACGCCTACGCCGACTGCTCGATACGCTACGGCGACCTCAAGAAACAGCTTGCCGAAGACATTCTCGCTGTGACAACGCCCATCAGGGAGCGCGTCAACGACATCCTCGACGACGACGACTATCTGCGCAAGGTCATCGCCCGCGGCGCCGAGAGGGCCCGCGAACGCGCGTCGAAGACCCTGGCCGAAGTACGCGAAATCATGGGTATCAGAAAATTCTGAGTTAATGCACAATGCATAATGCACAATGCACAATCATTTGATTTAAAAGGACATAAGCCTTTTAGCATAAAAAACGAAAGAACAGAAGGGTAATTCGACTCTTCTGTTCTTTTGTTTTTATGTTTTTCTTATGGCCCTGGCAGGTTATTTGCGGTCGAGGAGGCCGGGGTCTTTGCCCGCGGCTTCGAGGATGAGGCGGGGAAGACTGCTGTTGTCGTTATATGACTTGAACAGGTCAGAGCCGGCGCCGACAGCGAAGACAGGCACGGGATTACCCGAGTGGCTGAGTGTGGTATATTTGATGCCGGCGGCATCGTTGATGAGTTTGTAGACCTTGGCGGCGAAGGCGTTGAAGCTGGCGTAGAGGGTCTTCTGGTCACTGTCACGATGCTGCTCGAACGACTCCTCGAAGCTCTCGCGAAGCGACGTCTCGTCATCGGCGTCGACGGGAATCAGCGAGAAAAGCCCGGTGTTTTTCTCAAGGAATGCCTTCATGTCGGCCCAGGTATACCTGCTGTCGTTCTTAATGAGCGACTTGCAGTATTCGCTGAAAGCCTCCTTAGACATACGCTGGTTTTTGAAATATTCGACATGCGAGACATATTTCTTGCCTTTGGGATGGCAGAGCACCATGCCGCCGGTGTCGTGGTCAGCAGTGACGACGATAAGGGTCTCGTCGGGATGTGCGAGATAAAAGTCGAAGGCGACTTTAAGAGCCTCGTTGAAATTGAATATCTCGACGATAGCCGTACCGCCGTCGTTGGCGTGAAGGGCATGGTCGATGTTACCGCCCTCGACCATCATGAAGAAACGGTCGGGCGAGGTCTTCATCAGACGGTCGAGACACGCTTCGGTCATCATGGGGAGGGTGAGTCCGCCGGCGACAGAGTCGATAGTGTAACCTATATTATAGTTTGGAGTGCCGTGGTTGTTGACGAGCATGACGCGCTCGGTGCCGACAGTCTTGAGTTCCTCAGGGCCATAGACCACACGGACATCGTTTGCTTTCATGACGTCGAGGAGATCGGTGGGATTGCCTTTCTTGTCGGTAACGCCGCGGAGACCGGCGCCGGCGATAAACTCATAACCCGACTCGGCAGCCTGACGGCCGATAGTATAGAAATCCTTGCGGTTGGGCACGTGGGCGTAGAAAGCGCCGGGAGTGGCGTCGTCGGGAGCTACCGACGTGACAATGCCGACGCCGAAACCGTCGTCTTTGAAGAAGCGGGCTATCGAGGTGACAGATGTCGTGTCGGGGTCCATGCCGAGCATGCTGTTTTTAGTCTTTGTTCCAGTCGAGAGAGCCGTGCCGGCGGCAGCCGAGTCGGTTATCATGCTCGACGCCGAGTAGGTCGTACACCATCCGACGACCGGGAACTGCATCATCAGCAGGGGTTTGTCATTCTTGAGAATCTCGCGGTTATAGGTTTCGGCCGTCAGCACCGGACCCATGCCCATGCCGTCACCGATAAAATAGAAGACATATCTGGCGTCTGACGCCGTCGCGGCGACCGATGCCGCCATAAACATGCCTAAAACAAGGTTTTTAAGTTTCATGTCTGATATCTGACTGTGTTTATTAATAACTGTGTTGATTATTTACTGTTGAATTCGAGCATACGGTCGATGACACGCCTGTCGTTGGCGAGACGCGGCACCTTGCGCTGTCCGCCGAGTTTACCTGTAGAGGCGAGCCAGCTGTCGAAGAGACCGGGTCGGGCGGTGACAATCTCGGGCGGATCAAGAAATATGCCTCCCGAGCGTTTGGCCTGATAGTCGGAGTTGACGCGCTGGAGCGCCATGTCAAGCTCACGGGCGAAAGCGTCGAGCGACGGCGGACTGTCACGCCATTCGATAAGCCACTGATGATGGCCGCGTTTATGACCGTCGGCAAAGACCGGCGCGGCGGTGTAGTTGAGGAGCGATGCCCCTGTGGCGGCACAGGCTGCCGAAAGGGCGGCGTCGGCATTGTGAACCATCAGCTCCTCGCCGAATGCGTTTATGAAGTGTTTCGTGCGGCCTGCTATGGTTATCTTCAGCGGATCGACCGACTCGATCCTGACAGTGTCGCCGATGGAATAGCGCCACAGGCCGTTGCAGGCAGTGATGACGAGCGCGTAGGTCTCGCCCTGCTCGACACGCCACGGCGGCAGCAGTTCAGGGCTGTCTGACCCGACGCTATCGAGCGGCATGAACTCATAGAAGACTCCGATATCGAGCAACAGCAGCATCGCGCTGCTGTCGAGCGACGACTGGACGGCGAAAAAGCCTTCGGAGGCATTGTAAGTCTCGAGATAACGCATGCGCGAAGGGTCTGTCAACCGGCGGTATTGCTCCCGGTAAGGTTCGAAAGAGATGCCACCGTGGAAAAAGACCTCGAGATTGGGCCAGACATCATGGATTGTCGTGGCACCGGCACGCTCGATGACGCGCTCGATGACAGTCATGAACCACGACGGCACGCCCGATATATTAGTGATATCCTGATTCAGCGACGCCTCGACCAAAGCCGGAAGCTTCTCGGTCCAGTCGGCCATAAGGGCCGTCTTCTTGTCGGGGACTCGCAGGAGATTGACGAGCGGATTGATGTTGTCGATAAGATTGGCCGACAGGTCGCCGACGCGGACACCCGGGTGCAAATCCCTGACCTCATTGGCAAAACTGCCACCGAGAATGAAGCTCTTGCCTGCAAAAATGCGTGAATCGGGATAAAGGCCGAGATAATGGGCCACGACGTCGCGCCCGCCGGCATAGTGATTTATTTTGAATGAGTCGGCCGTAATCGGTATATACTTGCTCTTGCCGTCAGACGTCCCCGACGACTGGGCGAACGACACCGTCACGCCGGGCCACAGCACATCACTCTCGCCGGCGAGAGCGCGCATAATCCAGGGACGTATGTCCTCATAGGCCACGACAGGAACCGCAGCGGCAAAATCTTCATATGACCGTATGCGGTCAAAACCGTGCGCGACGCCATAGGCCGTGCGGCCACCGCGAGCGACGAGACGGTCAAGACAAGCGCGCTGCACCTCGCATATACGACCGCGCCACGACTGTGCCGAAGCCACGCGCCTAAGGAAAAACGGTCTTATGATCGGGGTGAGATTAATCATAGTCCAAAGTTAAAAAATAAATAAAGACCAAAGAATCCGGTCATATGCAAAAAAAGTTTAAAATAAGCGAAACGTCAAAATGACATCACATATCAGCGAAAGCCGCGATACCAACGGGAAATGGTTTCAGAGTGTAAAGAAGACATTGTTATTTTTACAAAAAAACATTAAATTTTGAGAAATTTGCAACATATTTACAAATAATCTATTAAATTTGCAGCAATTATAATCTTTTAACCAAGCGAGGTATTTATGGAAAAAATTGACAACTTAGACCGTAAGATTCTTGAGATAGTGATGCGCAACGCGCGCATACCGTCGAAAGACGTGGCAATGGAGTGTGGAGTGTCACGCGCGGCCATCCATCAGCGCATACAGCGCATGATTGACCTCAAAGTCATCACAGGTTCAGGCTATAACGTCAACCCGAAAGTATTAGGCTATGCCACTTGCACCTACATCGGTGTCAATCTCGAGCGCGGCGCCATGTATCGCGACGTAGTGTCAGAGTTCGAGAAAATACCCGAGATTGTCGAGTGTCATTTCACTACCGGCCCGTACACGATGTTCATCAAACTCTATGCCCGCGACAATGAGCATCTGATGGACCTGCTGAACAATAAGATTCAGATGATACCCGGTGTCATCGGCACAGAGACACTTATCTCACTCGACCACTCTATCGACAGGGTCATCCCCATCAACTACGAATAAACGTCCTCTATCACCCGACACAAGTCTGCCGCCGGCAAAAAAACACCATCCGGACACATTTTCCGACAAACATTTGTTGGAAATATCTTGTTTGTTTTAACATAATAACTTAACTTTGTTATGTTAATTCCAAACATAGGGATAAGATTTTGTGATTACTAATCAACGGTCTACAAACATAAAACGAATATGGGACAAATCAAATGCATCGGAATACTGACCTCGGGCGGTGACGCTCCGGGCATGAACGCAGCCATACGCGCCGTGACGCGTTCGGCAATCTTCAGCGGACTTAAAGTCAAAGGCATATACCGCGGCTACCGCGGCCTCATCTCTGACGAAATCGTCGAGTTCAAGACACAGAACGTGTCGAATATCATCCAGCAGGGCGGCACTATACTGAAAACCGCGCGCTGCAAGGAATTCATGACACCCGAAGGCCGTCAGCTGGCATATGACGTGATACGCCGACACGAAATCGACGCCCTCGTGGTCATCGGCGGCGACGGCTCACTCTCGGGCGCGCGCATCTTCGCCAACGAATTCAACTTCCCCATAATCGGCCTGCCGGGCACCATAGACAACGACCTCTATGGCACCGACACGACAATCGGCTATGACACAGCGCTCAACACCATCATGGAGTGTGTCGACAAAATACGCGACACCGCCACGAGCCACGAACGTCTTTTCTTCATCGAGGTCATGGGCCGCGACGCAGGCTTTCTGGCACTCAACGGCGCCATCGCATCGGGCGCCGAAGCCGCCATCATCCCCGAGATATCGACCGAAGTCGACCAGTTGGCCGAGCTGATACAGAACGGTTTCCGCAAGAGCAAAAACTCGTCGATAGTGCTTGTTGCCGAAAGCCCCGTCACAGGAGGCGCCATGGGTCTGGCCGAACGCGTAAAGAACGAATATCCAAGCTACGACGTACGCGTGTCAATCCTCGGTCACCTTCAGCGCGGCGGCTCGCCGACAGCCCACGACCGCATCCTCGCGTCACGAATGGGCGCGGCAGCCATCGACGCCCTCCTCGAAGACCAGCGCAACGTGATGATCGGCGTCAAGAATGACGAAATTGTCTATGTTCCTTTCTCCAAAGCAATCAAAAATGACAAACCCATCAACCGGGAGTTGCTCAACACACTGAGACGCCTCTCGATATGATGAAGACAAGCTTCAGAATAGCCTCAGCGATACTGGCGCTGTCATCGGCAGCGCTCATACTGAATCTATTTGATATATTGACACTTAACGACACGATAACAAGGGTGGCGGGAACCGTCGCCCTTGTGTCGCTTTTTATAACCGTTTACATCCGCGGACGCAGATGGGCGCGGCGATAAACCAAACCAATCATTGACAATAAGATATGAGATTTGATGAGTTAGACCTCGATGACGATGTCCTCGACGCGCTCGACGCGATGAACTTCGTCGAATGTACACCGATACAGGAACAATCGATAGATTATGTGCTTGACGGACGCGACCTTATCGCATGCGCCCAGACCGGCACCGGCAAAACCGCGGCATACCTGCTGCCGATACTCAACCTGCTCAACCGGTATGACCACGGAGACGGAGTGAAGTGCGTCGTAATGGTGCCGACACACGAGCTCGCCCAACAGATTGACTGCCAGCTCCAGGGATTCTCATATTATCTCAATGTCAGCAGCCTTGCCATCCACGGCGGTTCTGACGGCAAAGAGTTTGCCCGCCAACAGAAAGCTCTCAAGATGGGCGCCGACATCGTCATCGCGACACCCGGACGCCTGCTCGCCCATATGAAGATGGGATATGTCGATCTGTCGAACGTCCAGTATTTCATTCTCGACGAGGCCGACCGCATGCTCGACATGGGCTTTTCAGACGACATCATGCAGGTAGTCAAGCAACTGCCGAAAGAACGTCAGACACTGATGTATTCAGCGACGATGCCGGCCAAGATACAGCAGCTCGCCAAAACGCTGCTCGTCGACCCGGCCGAAGTCAAGATTGCCGTATCGCGTCCGACAGAGAAAATCGACCAGTCGGCGGTCGTCTGCTATGAAGGCCAGAAGACCGGCATGCTCAAACATCTCTTCAAGTCAGGATACAACAAACGCGTCATTGTCTTCGCCTCGTCAAAGCTGAAAGTCAAAGAACTGTCGCGTGAACTGAGAAAATCAAACTGGAAGACCGGCGAAATGCACTCTGACCTCGACCAGACCGCACGCGAAGAGGTGATGCGCGCTTTCCGCGCCGGACGCATCGACATCATCATCGCCACCGACATCCTCGCCCGCGGCATCGATGTCGACGACATCACGATGGTGGTCAATTACGACGTTCCCCGCGAGGCCGAGGACTATGTACACCGCATAGGCCGCACTGCCCGCGCCAACACAGACGGAAAAGCCGTGACATTTGTCAGTGTCGAGGCCCAGCGCAAGTTCAATTACATAGAGCGTTTTCTCGGCTACGAGGTTAGAAAAGAACCGATGCCCGCCGAACTCGGCGAGGCGCCCGAATATGCTCCGGGGCGTCGCGGCAGCGGACATTCCGGCGGCAGCCCCAAAAATGGCAAAGGCCGCGGACAGAAGGGCCGCAAAGACCGTCCGCGTCATGAGAAAAGCGCAAAACCCGCTGAAACGAAACCCGTTGAGGCAAAGACAACGACTGCCGACAGCGAAACAGCCAAGGAAACCGGCAAAGAAACAGCCCGCAAGCCCCGACGCCGCTACTACCACCGCCGGGGAGGCAAGAAAGCGACACCGAAGAGCGAAAACTGACGGCAGAAGCGACTGCGACTTATATGAGATTCGCATTATTACTCACAGCATTGTTATGTCTGACAGGCAACAGCCACGCCGGCGCCACAGATGACGGCGCGCTGCCATGTTTCTCGGCCAGTCCCTATTTCGGCGAACAGGAACTGACATTTACCTACGCGCCCGGCATCAGAATAAACATAAACGCTCCTTCGCCTGAAGACTTTGACAAAAGCAGGCCCACGAGACTAATACTTTACGCTCTGCCCAACGGCAACAGTATCGCCCAGACCATCGGGAAACTGCCGGCTGCCGGCGATGACTGGCATTATCAGATACAGCACATCGGCGCCCAGACAAGATATATAAGAAATATCGACCGCAGCCATAACATCGTCACCATATATCTCGAAGCCGACACCAGAAGCTGGGGCAAATGGCTGTCCGCTTCTTCAGACCGAAAGGACAGAATCAAAGAGACCGTTGAATTCCTCTACTCATTATTTTCTGATTACCATCCGACAATAGAGCTGAACAGCCACAGCGGAGGCGGCAATTTCATATTCGGGTTTATCGATGCCGCAGAGGAAATTCCCGCCTATATAAAACGCATATCTTTTATTGACAGCAATTATAACTGGGATGACGGCAAATACGGCAAGAAGCTTACCGAATGGCTCGGCTCGGCATCAGACAACAGCCTTTTCGTAGCGTGCTATGACGACGCAAACGCCCTTCTTGACGGCAAAGCGTTTATCACGCGGGAGAAGGGAACCTGGCATAAAACATATCTGATGCAACGGTATCTGAAAAAACACGCGGCCTCAAAATGGACTCGCACCGAGACCGACAGTACGATATGTCTTGTGTCCGACGGTAACAGAATCAAAATGTACTTCCGCAAGAACCCCGAACGGAAAATCTATCATACTATACTCGTGGAGCGCAACGGATTCATCGAGTCTGTCATGTCGGGCAGAGGGCATGAAAGCCATGATTATGTATTCATGGGGGCGCGGGCGTATGACGGCTACATCCAGGATTCGATAATGATGCCGTCAGGCCCGGCATTTCCTCCACGCGGCAAAAAGGCGATGACAGGCAGGGAGTTCGCGCGACTCACAGAGAAACTTAATGCCTCAGAACGAGACTCTATAATCTTAAGCGAGGTTACCGCAGGAAATATTCCCGACGGGCTGAGAAAGCCTGTCTATCTGACCGACACGCTCGATGACGCAAACGGCAAAACCCACGAAGTCATCTGGCGTGTATTACCCGATTTCATCGCAATAGGCAATGACAGCGACTTCATGCGTGTGCCGATGCTGCCTCTCACAGCTCAAAAAATCGCCGACCGCTTCAATGCCGTGCTCCCGACACGCCGGATGTCTGACCTGATACACAGCCACAGCACTTTCAAGGCCGTCCCCCACCCCATGACACCCGACGCGACGATGACGACGGTGCCGGTGTTTGCGTGCCACGACTCTATTGTCGAAGCCGACCGCATGGCCGCCGGCGCACTTCCGGGGCAACTTACAGCCGGTCATAAAAAAGACATCGTGATAACAAACCGGATAGCCGGTGAACCGGGACGCCTGTTCATCTACGGCTGGCATTATCCTGACGGCAAAGCCATCCAGCCGCTGAGCGCCGCCCACTCTGTCGATTATGTCGACTACAGCCACGGCGTACGCCTTGTGAGCGACGACATCGTCATCGACGGCAGACCTTATTCCATTAAGCAGATATTGCGCGACCCGATACTATACAGGCTTCTGAGCGACGAAGACGGCCCGATGGAAACAGTGGGCTACAAGGAGTAAGCGACAGGCTGCATGGTGATGGCTCAAGAGAGCCGTCACCTCATCTGTATACTCATTTTTTATCTGATTATAGCTTCACGCTCAAGCCGTCAGTTGATTTCACTGGCAGTGAGAATATAGCCGAAACCCGAGCGATTGACGATATTGGCGCCGATTTCGCCTAATTTCTTGCGCAGGCGCGAGATATTGGTGTCGACGATGCGGTCGTTGGGAGTGTCGGCGGTATCGTTCCAGACATGTTTGTGTATCTCGGCGCGGGTAAGATAGTTGTCAATATTTTTCATCAACAGTACGAGAATAGCATACTCTGTTTTTGAAAGCGAGAGTATCATGCCGTCGTCTGTGACTTTGCGGTTGACGAGATCGATGACGAGCGACTTGAATGTAAGGGTCTTGCCGGGAGCACAGACCGCAATACCGTGACGGCGGATGACAGATTTGACGCGGGCGACAAGTTCGCGCAACGAGAAAGGTTTGACGACATAGTCGTCGGCTCCGGCATCAAGAGCGTCAATGACGAGACTGCGCTTCTCGTCGGGAGTACAGAGTATGAAGCCGACGTGAGCCTCCATAGGATCTTCTTTGATAAGCCTCAGGAGGTCAAGGCCCGAAAATTCCTGGTCCATCGCATCGGCTATGACAAGTCTCGTATCACTCAGGTCTATGCGTGACGCCGCGGCGGCCGAATCGCATGTGGCGACGGTGTATCCCTCACAATCAAGATTGACGTGAAGGAGGTCGACGATATTTTCGTCGCCGTCGACAATCAATATTTTACCAAGCGTTGAGGCTGTCATATATTCTTAATTCGTTATTGCGAATATACGCAATAAGAATCATTGTGCAGAATTATGTAACAACATTGACCTAATTTTGTGGCTGAATATTGTTCTAAAACGGACCACAGAGGTAAAAAAATGACAAATTGTCATCCGACACATATGACGGATGACAATTTCTGACAAAATTATATGTCATGCTTTCTGGTGTCTGAACTGGTCGCGGATCGTGTCGACGACATTGATGATGTAGTCGCCGGTCTTTTCAAGATCACTGACGATATCCATATAATATATGCCCGACTGATACTCGTAATGCTTCTCGTTTATGTTCTCGACGTTGGCACTGCGGAGTATATTGCGCATGTTGTTGATCTCGCGCTCCTTGTTGTAAGACTGTATCAGCTCCTTCTCGCTGACATTCTCGACATTATTGAGCTGGGCAAGCATAAGGGTCATCGCTTCCTTGACATAGGCATAGAGGGTGTCGATGTTCTTATAAATCTCATCGTTGAAGTCGACGTTGCTCTGTATCTTGCGGGTAAGGATCTTGCCCACGCCCATACAGCTATCGGCTATACTCTCTATCTCACTGATTATATTGAGCATGGCCGCGATGCGCAGCTTACCTTCATTAGAAAGACGACCTTCGGCGCAGCGGTTCAGATAGTGGGCTATCTCGAGTTCCATACGGTCTGAGATGTCTTCATATTTCTCGAGGCGCGAATAGAGCTTGTTGAAGTCCTCGCTGTTTTCCTTGGTGTGTATAAGCTGTTGCGCCATATCAAGCATGCGGTTGACACGCTCGGCGTAGACCGCCATTTCTTTCTCGGCCTGAGCTATGTTAAGCTCCGAGGCGTTGAGCAGGCCGCGAGAGATAAACTTGAGTGTAAACTCGTCGTCATCCTTGTGCTTCGAGGGCACGATTGCCTCGACAATCTTGACATAGACATTGGTGAGCCATATCATTATCGAGAGGTTGACAAGATTGAACGTCGTGTGGAATATCGAGAGGCCGAACGACACGCTCAACTGCATCGCCGCGATGCGGGCAATGACTTCATGGCCTGCCGGCAGAGAGTTGTCAAAGAGATGATTATATAACTCCGGAGCCGTGGCCTCAAGATTGGTGACATAATGGTAAAGCTGAGTGGGATCACCCTGACCTATCTGCTCTGTCAGCCACGCGTTGAAGTCAGCAAAGGGGACAAACACCGCCAGACACCAGACCGTGCCGAGGACGTTGAAGAGAAGGTGGCCCATCGAAGCTCGCTTGGCGGCCACATTACCGCTCATCGAGGCGATAATCGGGGTGATGGTCGTACCGATATTGCTGCCGAGCACAAGGGCACATGCGAGATCGAATGTAATCCAGCCTTTGCTGCACATAATCAGGGTAATCGCAAATGTCGCCGCCGACGACTGTATGACCATGGTGATGACAACGCCGACGAGAGCGAATATCAGTATCGAGCGGAAGCCCATCGAAGCATAGCCTTTCAGCACCTCAAACATCTCGGGATTGCTCTGAAGGTCGGGGACATACGCACTGATCATGTCAAGACCCATAAACAGGAAGCAGAAACCTATGAGGAATTCGCCTATAGACTTGGGCCTGCTTTTGTTAGTAAACAGGAGCACTACGGCGACCGCAATCAACGGGAGCGTGAAGGCCGAAATGTTGACCTTGAAGCCAAAAAGGGCGATAATCCAGGCAGTGAAAGTCGTACCGACGTTTGCGCCCATAATTACCGCCATTGACTGTGCGAGTGTCATCAGACCGGCATTCACAAAGCTGACGACCATGACGGTCGATGCCGACGAACTCTGAATCAAGGCTGTAATCGCACAACCGGTGAGAGTACCTGTAAATCTGTTGCGGGTCATTGCCGAGAGTATGCCGCGGAGTCTGTCTCCGGCGGCTTTCTGCAGGCCTTCACTCATGACTTTCATGCCGTAGAGGAACAGGCCGACGGCACCAAGCAAACCTAAAAAGTCGAGAATACTGTAATCCATGTGAGATATTTAATCGGAAACTGGCTTAAGATTGACGGCGTCGACCGTCGTGTGAACCACGGTAAGCGCCAAGTCGGTTTTCATTGCAAAGATATGAACTTTTAACTATTTGATAACATCAACGCAAGAAAACCTTAATAAAATTTCTATCCATCGTTTGCCAAAGCAGCGGCAATCCTTAAAAAATGTTTCTCAGAATCCACCATAATATAATAGCGGCGGCGATGAGAGCTATAGCAACCGGATGCTCGATATTGCGGCGAAGCCGTCGCGATGGCGCTGTGTCGAGAGCCGCAAAGCCATAGAGCACAGCGACCGGAACAAGGAAGAAGAGCATGGCATTATAATGCCACGCGGCGGCAAAGTCGCCGTTGAGAGCGGCATGCAGGGCGCGCTGCGAGCCACAGCCCGGACACTCCAGACCTGTCAGCCGCCGGAACAGACACTGAGGCACCGCGCCCGCGGCCGGGTCATGAAAGCGGTAATATACAGCAATGGCGACCGCGGCAACGAGTGCCACGGCCGCCATTATGGAGCGTTTTCTCAGTTTCACTGTCAGAAAAGTAAGGCAAATGGTAGAGTCATGAGTCCGAGGACAATAGAAATGATTAGAACCCATTGTATATACTCGGACATGCGTCTTGCGCCCCGATAGTCGCCGTTATTATAACGGTTGCGGGCCACTATCGCCATGATGATGCCTGCGATGCCACCGGGCTGGCAGCAGCAACAAGTGATGAAAATCGACCAGAACAGATAGGTCGGCGGACAAGGCGGCTGCGACACGACATTATTGACAACCACGACATTGGGGTCGGCGACATAGGTCTGCCGCGCGGTAAACTGAGCAGGGCCACCGACAGCCGCGCCATAGAGCGGCGCCGTCAGCGGGGCGAGGTCGGCGCGAGTCCACTGGGGAAGTCCGTCATACCAGACCGGGGTCGAACCGTCGACACCGAGTGCCGCAAACTGGTCGTAGGTGTAGGGACCTTGCTGCTGACCGTTGTTATAGATCCAGATTTTCATCTATTTAGGAGCTTGTTTAAACAACAATTGTTACCGCCAAGGCTGTCAGTCGTCGAGCAGATTTTCGCATGTGATGAGGGAGTTATGGGGCTCCATAACGACCGAAGAACACGCGGAAAGATGCCGGCGAATGGCAGTCAAGAGGTAATATTGTTTCATTATTTTACAAAATTTTTTTTTAATTGCACATAGAGACTTGTCTTTTATAAAGAAAGTTGCTTCCGGTTCGCTTATCTTGGCCGCTTTTCGCCTTGCTCCTCAGTCGTGTACATCCAGTACACTCCTGTCGTCGCAAGTCAAAAATCAACTCAAGCTAAGCGACCTTGGCGTAAACATTTGTTATTAAACAAGCTCCAGTTTAGAAAAATTTGATTTCACTGCCGAGGATGTCGCCGAGGATATTGTTGGCCAGACGGCTTGCACCGAGACGGAAGTATTCGTTGGTAAGCCATTTCTCGCCGAGGACTTCCTTGATGACGGTATAGTATTTGACGGCGTCGGCTGTCGTCGACACGCCGCCGGCTGCTTTGAAGCCGACCATATTGCCGGTCTTCTCATAGTATTCCTTTATAGCCTGGGCCATGACATACGCAGCCTCGAGACTTGCACCGGGATATTCCTTGCCGGTCGAGGTCTTGAGGAAATCGGCGCCTGAGTAAAGCGAAAGGACCGACGCAGCCTTGATATTCGCAGCGGTCTTGAGAGCTCCTGTCTCGAGAATCACCTTCAGACGGGCGTCGCCGCATGCGTCTTTCTGCTCTGCGATCTCGTCACAGACAGCTTCATAGTCGCCGTCGAGATAGTTGCCGACGTTAAAGACGATATCGATTTCGTCAGCGCCGTCGGCTACAGCCAGACGGGTCTCGGCGATCTTGACCTCCTGAAAGCTCTGAGCTGTCGGGAAAGCGCCCGAGACACAGGCAATCTCGACGTCTGATACATCAAGGACGGTTCTGACGACCTGCGCGAAATTGGGATAGACGCAGATGGCAGCCACATTTTTCAGCTCGGGATATTCTTCGTCGAAAGCATTGACGCGTTCGACAAAATCGGCTACCGACACGGGAGAATCAGTCGTCTTGAGTGTCGTGAGATCAATCGTGTTGAAGAGGAATTTATATACCTCCTTATTATTGTTTTCGTCGAAGTGTTCGGCGAGAATCTTCTCGACAGCGGCCTTGACGGCGGCATCGTCTTCGATAACGCGGCTGGCAGCCACGGTGTCATGATATTTATCGCTCATAATCTTAATGTGTTTAAAATATGTTAGTCAATTAGCTGTATCACTGCCGGCAAGCTTAGGATTAAGCCTGTGCCTGTCACAGTCTCTAACGTTTTTTTTCTTTAAATTGTTGCGGAATGCCTCTGTCAGATTGACGCCTGTCTGATTGGCGATAGCTACAGTAACCCAAAGCAGATCGGCGAGTTCGTCGGCGAGATTGTCTTTATCACCGGGCTTGAACGACTGGTCGCCATAACGGCGTGCCATGATACGCGCCACTTCGCCCGTCTCCTCGGCCAGAACGGCCATATTGGTCAGAGGCGAGAAATAGCGCACGCCGACAGTCGTGATCCAGCGGTCGACTGTCTGCTGCAGTTCTTCGAGTGTCGGAGACATTGTTTTATCTGAGTCGTTTGACATACCGAAGGCAAAAATAATGAAATTTCATGGAAATATCACAAACAATATGACCTTTCGGTCTAAAATAAACCCAAAATATTGATTAAATTTGCAACGCAAAAAACATAACTCCTCTGAATCTGTCAATCTATAATAGATCCGTCGCGATATTATACTAAGGTAAAACAAGTTATATTAATTCTTCACAAAATGAGAAAAACAGTATTAAGCATTGCCGCTATGGCAGCCCTCGGTGTTGCCGCACAGCAGCTTCCCAACGTGGGTTTTGAAGGCAACTGGGTGGATTGCTACCCCTGGACAAGCCTCACTGAAACACTGGCACTTAAGGACGGTATGTCATTCGGAGTCGAGATCAACGGCCTGCAGCCCGAAGGCTGGGTCATTTCAAACGTGCTCGGCGTAGTATCTGAATTAGAAGACGGCAGCGGCTACGGCGCGCTCGGCACAACCGAAGTCGGCAAACGCATCGCCGGCAACGGCTCTGAAACCGGTGTGGCTCTCACCAACAACCCTAATCCCGTCATGGCCACCCAGATTGTGCCGGCCTATATCACTCTCGGCAAGACATGGGCGACAAACGGCATGGATTTCAGCACTTTCTCTATTATCAATAAAGATGGCGGCACATTCGGCGGCCTCGCTTTCGACAAACGCCCCGACGCTCTTGTCTTCGACTATATGCTGACGCCCGGAGAGACCGGTCTTCAGAAAGCCACCGTTCTCGTCTATGCCTGGAAAGGCAGCTGGAGCCAGGCCGAAGTTCCCGGCAACAACTCGATGAGCACCGACAACGTCAAGGTGATAATGACCGACCGCGACCGCAATATCCTCGGCATGGAGACAGCCCAGGGCGGAGCCGTCACACACAGCGACAACGCCGAGCTGATTGCCAAATCACTCAAATATATCGAGAGCGAGGCATCGGCATGGACTACCTACACTCTCCCCATCGACTATCTCACAGCCTCGACTCCCGAGAAAATCAATGTCATCCTCTCGGCCAACGACTATTTCGACAGCGAAAATATCGTCAAAGGCAATACCCTCAGCCTCGACAACATCAAATTTGCCTACTACTCTCGTCTCGAGGGCGTGAAAGTCAAAGGCGCGGCTGTCGAAGGCTTCAACCCCGACAAATATGAATATACTGTCGCCGGCGCCGCTCCCGCAGCCGCCGACATCGAAGCTGTCGTCCTCGGCTCGGGCAAGAGCGCCAAGACCGACGTCAAAGTAGACGGCAACAATGTGACAATCACAGTCAGCAACGAAAACGGCGAGGATGTCGACGGCAAGACAAGCCACGTCTACACACTCACCTTCAGCGGTGCCGAAGCCGGCAAGACCTACAACGGCTACCTCAACATCGAGATGAACGGCGGCATGATGACCGAAAACCAGCCGACAGCCGTCGTCATCACCGAAACGGGCGACAACAAATGCACATTCGTTCTCCCCGACCTGGCGCTCGACATGGGTTACGGCCCCGTCTCGCTCGGCAAGATTGAAGTGCCCGACGTGACAATCACAGAGAACAACGGCGTGAAGACCTACGCAGGCAAAGTCGACGGCATGAAACTCATGGGCGGCGCTATCGTAGCAGACGTCGTGCTCAACGGCACAATTGACGCAGCCGACAAAGTATCGATGAAGATCGACGTAATGTGGAACAACATTCCCATCAACGTCACCTTCACCTCAGACAAGGCCGGCATCAGCGACATAACTGCCGACGACAATGCCGAGGTCGAATACTACCGTCTCGACGGCGTGAAGGTCAGCGAACCCTCTAACGGCATCTACATCCGCCGCCAGGGCAACAAAGTGACAAAAGTAATCGTTAAATAAAACATTACGCTTCAAATCATTGCAAACGGCGACTCCGAACGGGGCCGCCGTTTTTTATGGGCGAAGGACTTCAGTCCTTGAAAAACAGCTGATACGATTATTTAGTGGATTTGAGAAAGAAGCAGAGAAACAGCAGTGCGGCGACAACAAGGCTGCACGAGAAGCTGAGGATGATGCCATAGACGCCCATGCCGAAGGTGAAGCCGAGCATATAGGTCGACGGCACGCCGATGACGACGTAGCTGACAAAAGCAATCCACAGCATAGGCATCACTTTCGAAGTGCCGCGCAGGGCGTTGGCGAAGTTTATCTGAGTGGCGTCGGCCACCTGATAGAGCACCAGAGGGAAGATTAGAGTATAGGCGACCGCGAGGACGACAGGATCGTCTGTAAAAGCATGCATGATTGTGCGGCCGAAAAAGATAAATATCATCGACGACAGCGCCATCAGACACAGCAATATGTGATAACCCGACCAGGCGACACGCCTCATGGCTGAATTGTCGGAACGCCCGGCCTCGTTGGCCACAAGGATGGCGACGGCCGAACCGATGCTGTAGTAGATACAGAACCCGAGTGTGCCGGTGATGACGACAATCTGGAAGGCGGCGAGGGCGACTGTGCCCAGCCATCCCGACATGACGGCAGCGACGGTGAACGATCCCGACTCGAATGTCATCTGCATCGATACCGGTATGCTCATCTTCCAGATGCGCCACAAGGCACACCTTGTAATGCGACCGGCGCGGTAGCCTTTGCGATATGGAGCATTGCCGCGGAAGCAGAAAAAGACGATGATAATAGCCACCGGGGCAATGACACGGGCGAGCAAAGTGCTCAGACCGGCGCCGACAAGTCCCAGCTCGGGCGCGCCGAAGTTACCATAGATAAGTATGTAGTTGCCTATTATGTTGATGACATTGGTAACGAGGATAATCCACATCGGCAGACTCGTGTTCTTGATGCCGTAGCTCCACTGGGCGAAGACATTGAAGACCGTGACGGGCAGCATGCCGCAGAGATATATGAGATAATAGGGCCTGATAATCGGCAGTAGCTCCTCGGGCTGGCCCATACGGTCGAGATTGAAGTATATGCCCGTCATCACGGCCATCACCAACAGGGTGAAGGCTATATTGAGCCAGAGGCCGACACGCACCGTCGCGCCGATATCCTCACGGCGGTTCTGCGAAAATAGCGACCCGACGACAGGCGTCAGGCCGTAGGCGAAGCCAAGACAGCAGAATATCGTGATGTTGAAGAGGTTGTTGACAAACGACGCCGAAGCGAGAGCCTCGGTCGAATAGCGTCCGACCATTATATTGTCGGCAAAGCCGACGACAATCATACCGAGCTGTCCGACAAGTATCGGCAGACCGAGCTTTAATATCGAACCGTAGTAGGTCTTTGATTTCATAGGTTTTTCTTGTATAGGTCTTCGACGACGAGACCGGCGAGTGTCATACCGAAGACGGCAGTCGTGTGGGCGAATGTGCCGTTGACAGCCGCTTTAGATGCCGTCCAGCTGTCGTCGGCCGAGGCTTCGGCGGGTCTCTCGGCCTCAAGACGGTTGGGAATGGTCTCCGGACTGTAGACACATCTGAATTTGCGCGCCGGGAAAGTCGCGCGCCGTCTGAAACGTGTGCGCAGGGCGCGGGCGAGCGGACAGCCCTCGACCTTGAAGAACTCGGCGACGCCGATTTTGGTCGGGTCGAGCTTGCGGGCGGCGCCCATCGAGCTGAAAAAGACCGTGTCGGCCGCCGTAGCGCGCAATATGAGCAGAGCCTTGTTCTCAAGCGAGTCTATTGCGTCGATGACATAGTCATATGAACCGAGGTCGAAGCTGTCGGCGGTCTCGGCGGTGTATGCCTCCTGACGGGCTATTATGTCGACGCCTGGATTGATGTCGAGCAGGCGCCGGGCGAGAGCTTCGACTTTCGGAGTGCCGACGGTCGATGTCGTCGCCATGAGCTGACGGTTGATGTTGCTGACGGCGACAAGGTCGCTGTCTACCAAAGTCAGGTGTCCCACTCCGCTGCGGCACAGAGCCTCGCAGCACCATGAGCCGACGCCACCGACACCGAAAACGATGACGCGCGAGTGCGCCAGAGCGTCCATCATGGCGTCGCCGGCGACAAGGCGCTCGCGGGCGAAGATTTCGTCTCGGCTGTACATCGCGCTCAGATGGCTTTCAGCTCGGCCATACGGGCGATATACTTGCCGATGATGTCAAACTCGATGTTGACGATGCTGCCGACGCGGATGTCACGGAAGTTGGTGTGCTCGAAGGTGTAAGGAATGATGGCGACACGGAAACTGCGCGGCTCGCTGTCGCAGACGGTGAGACTGACGCCGTTGACTGTGACCGAACCCTTCTCGACCGTCATATAGCCCTTCGCAACCATTTCGGGAGCTATATCATAGACGAACTTATAATAGCGGCTTCCGTCGGCATCCTCGATGGCCTCGCAGCGTGCGGTGCAGTCGACGTGTCCCTGGACGATATGGCCGTCGAGGCGTCCGTTCATCACCATCGAGCGTTCGAGGTTGACGCGGTCGCCGGGAAGAAGACTGCCGAGATTCGAGCGCTCGAGGGTCTCGCGGATGGCCGTGACCTCATAGGTGCTGTCGGGATGAAGAGCCACGACTGTGAGACAGACACCGTTATGGGCGACCGACTGGTCGATGGTTAGTTCGTCGGCGAAAGACGATTTTATTCTTAGGGTGACGTTGCCGTCATTTTTGCTGATAGCCGCTACAGTGGCGGCTTCTTCTACTATGCCTGAAAACATCCTTTTGAATTTTGAATGTGGAATTAAACTTATTGGTCTAATTATGAATTATGCATTGTGAATTGTGCATTGTGAATTGTGCATTGCCTAAGGGTCAATCCAGTAGGTATACCCGCGCCAGTTTATGGCCTTGTCGCCGGCGCGGTTATATGCGGGGGCGTGGGCCGGGTCGCGGCGCGGGTCGACGCCTTTGTCGCGCGCGTGGCGGGCGGCCTTGACGACGGCGGCGAAATTTTTCGACGACGAGAGCATCGGTCCGCGGTAATCGACAATGCGGTCGAAGTCATAGTTATTGAGTTCGTCGAACAGTCCTTCGAGTCCGGGGATGGCTTCGAGGCGGTCGCGGGTCCATATCTTATTGGAATCGAGGTAGTCGCAGGCCTCGGCATACGATGCAACCGGAAGCTCGCTGACAACAGTCTCGACGGCTACAGGGGCTTCGTCGCCGTCGACAAACATGGCTATCGTCATGATGACGATGCCGACAACAAGACCGGCAAGCGCAAAAACGGCCTCACGCAGAGTCACAAGCCTGTGCAGCGAGCGTTCGCGGCGCAGACGGTTGAGCGACTTCTCGCCTTCGTCGATGCGGCCTTCGACGACATAGCCCTCGACCGGACTCGATGTGATGGCGCGCGTCGAATGAAGCTCGAATTTTATCGACGACGCGCTGTCACCGAGGCTGACAGGGAGGACGAAGCGGTATACTTTGTGACGCTTCTGCATCTGGACAGAAACCTGAGAGTTGGCCGACAGGTCGACAACACCCTTGAACGTCAGATAGCCCTTGGCCTCGACAGTGATGCGGGCGTTGAGAAGTTCGGGGACCGTGAAACGGCGCGCCTCGTCGATTTCGACACCGTTGACGGTTATACGGCAGTCAAGCAGGGGTTCGCCGGTGTCACGCGAAGTGACAAGAAACGACGCCGGCGAGACGGCTTTGCGCGATATCGAGTCTGAAGGCTCTTCGGGCCTGAGACGGTCGGCCGTCACCTTGAAATGCTGCGTGATGTCTTCATATCCGGGCTGATGCCATACGATGTCGACATCGCTGCCGAGCGTGACTCTGTATGGACGGTCGAAGACATGGCGGAAGATATGCGGCACAAATCCGAGAGGGGAGTCGGCCGGAGGCAGAAGCGTGACCACAGGCTCGAGCCTGTCATCACTGAAGTCTTCGACGCTCGCGCCGTCTTTGACCGTCAGCGGATCTTCGAGAAGAATGACCGCCGCGCATGCCGCCCACTCGGGCCGGTAAAGCGTCTGCCATACATCGCCGAGCGGACGCCCGGTTTTGCCACCGTAAACATAGAGACCGGGGCAGGAACCTTCAGACGTCAGGGCTACCGGTGGCTCGGGCATAGCCTCATAGGTGAGCGAGAATATATCACGCAACTCGTCGAGATCCTCGCGGGTGAAGCCTGCGTTGAGCACCTTGCGCGTGATGGTGTCGATGATATCGCCGAAGACGCCGTCGTCGAGGACAAGCTCTTCCGGCACAAAGACCGCAACCTCAAGATAATCCGGCGCATGATCGGGTATGGTGCGTATGACTCTGACTATCGTGCCGCCGTGGATATAGGTCAGTGTATAGAAGACCGTTTTTTCCTTGGGGTCATAGTCGACCAGACCGAGAACTGCCGCAGAGCAGGCGGTAATCTCGCGCCTGACGTTTTCAGTGGCGTTGACTTCGGCGAGGGTCTTGAAACCGTCGGCCGACCGGGATATAAACAGTTGCAGCTGATTCATCGTCTCTTATAATAATGTCCAAAGTTACATAAAAAATCGTTGACTGCCAAAAACAGGCGACCCGGGCATCGAGCGCTCAATGTCCGGGTCGTAGTGTCATATAATCAGCCTCTTGAACGATAGAGGAGAGAGCGTCCGGCGGCGATTTCATCCGCTGTGCGGGGATTTCTATCCCGACGACTGACTCACAGAGGCATTGATATTAACCTTCTTTGCTATTAAAACGTCGCCGCGGGAAAAAAGTTCAGACAACGCACAATTCACAATCATGATTGTGTAAATAAGGACATAAGACATAAGGACACAAACGAGCTACGATCGCGAAGGCGCTTGGTAACGGGGCCGGCTTTGAGGATGTAGATGCCGCGGGCGCTGAGTTTGAAACTCCAGACGCCGGGAGTTAGCCCAATCAAGAACAAAAAGCAAATTAGCGCAAAAATAAAAGCACTTATACATAAAAATTTTTATGTATAAATATTTTTATGTATGTTTGCAGACACTAATTTCATAGACCATGGCAATATCAAACCGAGTCGGCCCTCCTGTAACCGGAGATGACTTTTTTGGCAGAGTCGAAGAACTATCGCGAGCACACGAATATCTCGACTCTAATCATTCACTCGTGCTATCAGCCCCGAGACGCATCGGCAAATCATCGTTTGCAAAACGCCTCATTGCCGATAAAAAAGAACTCGGTTGGAACTGCGCATATATCGACCTTGAAGGTGTACGTACAAAAGACGAATTCCTACAAATTCTTATCAATCAGTTTGATAAATCGGGGCTTTGGACCGAGGCGGTAAACGTTGCCGGAAGCTTTGTCAATCGTATTTTCGAAGGAATAAAAAGTATCGGCCCGGTCGAATTTAATTTTTCGCATCAAGAAATTTCCAAAGACCTTTATACTTCGTTAGCTCAAGTAATCAATCACAACAAAGACTCGCTGATTGTCATAGACGAACTAACATTATTCTTGAGTGTCCTTGACAAGAACGACGACAGCCATAAGGATGCCGCTTTTTTCTTGAACTGGTTCAGAAGTCTGCGACAAGTGACCGGTAGTAAGATTAGATGGGTCTTCTGCGGCTCGGTCGGACTTCATAATTTTACCCGAATGAGAAATCTATCGATGACTATCAACGATCTTATCTCATTTGATTTCGACGCTTTATCGTATGACGAAGCCTCAGGACTGATAAACGCTCTGGCAGAATCAGAGGGCGTACCCTTTAGCGAACAAATGACAACATATCTTTTAGATAAGATTGAGTGGCATATACCATATTTCATCCAGCTACTATTCACAAACATTAAAAATCATCCGGGTGCTAAAAATGGCGTCACTCAGCAAATGATTGAGTCAGCATTTGATAAACTCGCTCACGCAGAAGACCTCAGTACTTGGTCTGAAAGGCTATCGGAATACAGCGGTTTGGAAGACGGAACCCGTCTGCTGCTCAAAGGACTCTGCCAAGCCTACGACGGTTTGTCGAGAGAACAGCTACTGAACATTTACGCCCTTTATTCTGAAGATAACCCAATAAAAAGGGATAAAGACCTGAGTACTATACTAAATATGATAGAACACGATGGCTATGTAATGCGTACTAAAGAAGGAATAAGACGGTTTCGCTCGCCTTTATTAAAAAAGTGGTGGTATTATAATTTTGTCGAATAATGGAACTCTCAAAGTATTTTGATGCCATTCCCGAATTAGTTGTCAATGAGGATGTTTTCGAAGCTGTTCATTCAGAAATAAGCAGATTCGGCGAAGGCCGTATACCACAACCCATAATGATAATCGGCAATGAAGGCGCCGGCAAAACCACTTTGCTCAGGCGTCTCTATGAATCATGCCCAGATAAACACCGTGTATGGATTGACGGCCGCCGAATCTTCAGCACAGACGATATCGTCACCTCAGTTAGTGTCCCGAGCAACACCGTCTTGTTTATAGACGACATTGACTTCTACTTAACAAGGTGTAACTACGACGAGCAATACAAGTTAAGGCGATTCTTATATGATGAAAGTGCTCCTATGTTGGTTTCTACTGCGAGTAAAGTTCTCCCTGCGATTTCTGAATATAAAGCACCGTTTTTCGAGGGTTTGAAAACTATCTATATCAACTCCCTTGCCGACAATGAGCTATCTAAAATATTAAACGGCAGCACGTTGAATCGCATTATCGGTTTATTAAATTACTTGCCGCGCACGATAAGCTCTGTCATAACAGCCTATTATATCGTCAAATCAAATGCTTTACAAAGCAAAGACTTAAACAGACTGGTCGCATTATTTTCAGGCAGATATAATAACACATATCGAAGCTTACCCGATTATTCCCAAAATATCGTAAACTCTTTAGCAATAGAAGCAACAGGTATGAAAATCCCCGAGATTAGGGAGTTGACAGGTTTACCGACCAATATTTTGACCGCATACCTTAAAGCGCTTAAAAGGTCAGGGATTATAAATATCGACGACTCGATAAAGAAAAAAACAGTTTATTATATCAAAGACCCGCTTTTCCGTCTTTGGCTACAGAATTCAGCTGAATAGACTAAACTTCCATACTCTCTCCTCTCACACACTGAGGCGCTTGGTGACGGGGCCGGCTTTGAGGATGTAGATGCCGCGGGCGCTGAGTTTGAAACTCCAGACGCCGGGGGTGAGTTTTTTAGCGGTAATCTGCTGACCGAGAATGGTGAAGATTTTTACGGTGGTCTCGGTCGCGGTATAGAGATAAACCGTGCCGTCGCTGACGGTGACCTCGACCTGCTCTGGACGCGTGATGTCGACGTTCATTCCCGGCGCAGCACTCTCGACGCGCACCCAGTCGGGAGGTGCAGCCTGAACCGATGCCGGAGCGAGCGTCGCTAGGACAACTGCAATCATTAATATGACAGCTCTGACTCTCATCACGTCAATGTCATTTCCCCTGCGAGCGACATACACAGCTGTTTCTTGATTTCGCCGGAACTTATGCCGAGGCCGAAGAGAAACATCATCTTCGTTATCGCAGCCTCGAACGTGAGATCGTAGCCCGAAATGACGCCTGCGGCAGCAAGCATGTCGCCTGCGAGATAGCGGGTATTGACCCCGCCGTTGACACACTGTGTCACATTGAGGACGATGACGCCGCGGTTAATGACCTCGCGTATGGCCTCGATGAACCACGACGAGGTAGGCGCGTTGCCCGTGCCGTATGTGCGCAGCACTATGCCCTTTATGCCGGGGGCTGCGAGCATGTGGCGCAGCAGGCGTTCGTTGAGGCCGGGATAGAGGTCGATGACCATGACCGACGTATCGAGATCATAGTGCGGTCTGAGCGATTTCTCGACATTGCGGCGCATCAGGGCGTCGGTGTCGAAGTGGATTCCCAGACCAATTTTGGCGAGCTGCGGATAGTTGTTGCTCTTGAACGCGTTGAAGTTGTCGGCGCTTCGTTTGGTCGAACGGTTGCCACGCCACAGATAGTTCTCGAAGAGTATCGCCACCTCACGCACCATCGGCCGGCCGTCTGTGTCTGTGGCGGCGGCTATCTGCAGGGCCGTGATGAGATTTTCCTCACCGTCGGTACGCACCTCGCCGATGGGTAGCTGCGAACCGGTGATGATGACAGGTTTGTCAAGACCGTCGAGCATGAATGACAGCGCTGAGGCCGTGTAAGCCATCGTGTCGGTGCCGTGGAGCACGACAAAACCGTCGTAGTCGTCATAGTTATCGGCTATGCTGCGGGCGATATCCTGCCAGTGGGCAGGACTCATGTCGCTCGAGTCGATCGGCGGCTGGAACTGTATGTTGTCAATCTTATAGTCAAGCATCTTGACTTTCGGCACATTCTCCATCAGATGTGAGAAGTCGAAAGGCTTCAGAGCCTTTGTGACGGGGTCTTCGATCATGCCGATCGTACCGCCGGTGTAGACTATGAGGATACGAGGGTTCATCACTACAGAACTGTCAGTTAAACAACTATAATTTATTTCACTTTGGCGCCGTTGACTACCGGTCGTGACGGCGAGATGACCGAGAGCGAGCCGTCGGCGTTCTCAGCCGAGAGTATCATGCCCTCTGATGTCAGACCCATCATCTGACGCGGAGGGAAGTTGGCGACGAAACATACCTGACGGCCGACAAGCTCTTCGGGCTGATAGTGTTCGGCTATACCCGACAGAATCGTGCGGCGGCCGATGCCGTCGTCGATAAGGAATTGCAGGAGTTTTTTCGATTTCTTGACCTTAGAGCACTCGATGACTGTGCCGACACGTATGTCGAGCTTCATGAAAGTATCGAAATCGGTCGGTTCGGCCACTTCGTCGGGAGTGAAAGCCTTGAGTGTGTTGGCGCGCTTGATGTCCTCGAGGCGCTTGATCTGACCGTCGATGACATCGTCCTCGATTTTCTCGAAGAGCAGTTCGGGTTTGCCGATTGTCACGCCGGCCTTGACTGCGTCACGGGCACCGAGTTCTGTCCACGAGAGGGTTCCCAGACCGAGAGCGTCGGCCAGACGGCGGCTCATGAACGGCGTGAACGGTTCGAAAGCCACTGCGATGTCGGCGCACACCTGCAGGGCACAGTAAAGTATCGTCGCCACACGCGGCATATCGGTCTTGGCAAGCTTCCAGGGCTCAGTCTCCTGAAGATACTTGTTGCCGGCGCGGGCTATAGACATCGCGTCGCGCAGAGCGTCGCGGAAGTGGAATGTCTCGATGTTCTCAGACAGCGACTTCTTGAGTGCGTCGATGTCGGCGAAGAGAGCCTCGTCGACAGCATCAAGCTTGCCCGGAGCTGGAACGACGCCGTCGAAATATTTGTGGGTCAGCACAGTGACACGGTTGACAAAGTTGCCGAGGATGGCTACAAGCTCGCTGTTATTGCGGGTCTGGAACTCGCGCCAGGTGAAGTCGTTGTCTTTTGTCTCGGGAGCGTTGGCCGTGAGGACATAGCGCAGCACATCCTGTTTGCCGGGGAAGTCGCGGAGGTATTCGTGAAGCCAGACGGCCCAGTTGCGCGAGGTCGAGATCTTGTCGCCCTCGAGGTTGAGGAATTCGTTGGCCGGCACGTTGTCGGGCAACTGGAAGTTGTCGCCGTAAGCCATCAGCATGGCAGGGAAGACAATGCAGTGGAAGACGATGTTGTCTTTGCCGATGAAGTTGATGATGCGGGTCTCGGGGTCTTTCCACCACTTCTCCCACGACTCGGGATAAAGCTCTTTTGTGTTCGATATATAGCCGATCGGGGCGTCAAACCAGACATACAGCACTTTGCCGTCGGCCTCTGCGAGAGGCACCTTCACGCCCCAGTCGAGGTCGCGGGTGACGGCGCGCGGCTGCAGGCCCAGATCGAGCCATGACTTGCACTGGCCGTATACATTGGGCTTCCACTCTTTGTGACCCTCGAGAATCCACTCGGTCAGACGCTGCTGCCAGCGGTCGAGGGGCAGAAACCAGTGACGTGTCTCTTTCAGAACGGGGACATTGCCTGTGATGGCACTTTTGGGATTGATGAGATCCGTGGCGTTGAGCGATGTGCCGCAGGCCTCACACTGGTCGCCGTAGGCCCGGGGATTATGACAATGGGGACACTCGCCCGTGACATAGCGGTCGGCAAGAAACTGGCCGGCTTCGGCGTCATAGAGCTGCATCGAGGTCTTCTCGACAAACTCACCCTTGTCATGCAGACGGGTAAAGAATTCAGAGGCCGTGCGGTCATGGATGTCGGTCGTCGTGCGGGAGTAGACGTCGAACGATATGCCCAGCTCCTCGAAAGAGTCCTTGATTATCTTGTGATAGCGGTCGACGATATCCTGGGGAGTGACACCCTCGGCACGCGCTTTTATCGTGATAGGCACACCGTGCTCGTCGCTGCCGCCGATGAGGGCGACTTCGCGTCCGTTGAGACGGAGATAGCGGGCATATATATCAGCGGGGACATATACACCGGCGAGATGGCCGATATGGACAGGTCCGTTGGCATAGGGAAGAGCCGTAGTGATGAGTGTGCGCTTATATTCTTTGTTCATAATCTTATTAGTGCTGTTTATCAAACCGCAAAGGTAGTGAATTTTTAATAAAGAAAAGACGCTATCGCCGAAAAACTGCGGCAACCGTCAAAGCCGGCTGCGAATTATCAAATTAGAGCCAACCATTTGTTAAACAAGGTTAAACAGCGCAGATTCTGTCTATAATATGTTCTTTAACTGTCACTTTTTTGTAACTTTGCAGCGCAATGACCTCTTAAACCCGGAGTGCGGCTCTGACCCACGCTCCGTTTTTCCGCGGCCATTATCACACAACCTGACTACGGTTGGTGACATACAGCCCCCCTCCAAGGGCATGATAACATTTGTCACATTAAAAGATAATTTTGCCAGAATGAAAAAGAGCTTAGCCTACATATTATTATTGACGCTTTCGACAACCATGTCATGCTCAAGCAAAGCGTCAGACAATAAAGACAGCAACGAATCCGAGAGACAGGTGACAACCGTACTCGGATCATTCAACAGCGACAGCGCATACCGTTTTGTCGCCGATCAGGTAGCGTTCGGCCCCCGCAATCCCAACAGCAAAGGCCACAAAGCCTGTGGCAACTATCTTGTCGACAAACTCAAATCTTTTAATCCCGACACAATAATAATCCAGGAGAGCGTCGTCACAGCGTTCAACGGCGACAAGCTCGACATGAAAAATATAATGGCGCGCTACAACGTCGCCGCTCCAAACCGCGTGCTTCTCGTCGCACACTGGGACACCCGCCCCTGGGCAGACATGGAGGGCAACATCGAGCGCAGACAGGAACCGATTCTCGGCGCCAATGACGGCGCAAGCGGCGTGGGAGTCCTGCTTGAAATCGCCCGCAACCTCGACATGAAAGCGCCCGAATGTGGCGTCGACATTCTGTTTGTCGACGACGAAGACTACGGCAATTCAGACGGATTCATGAGCAACGACGACACATGGTGTCTCGGCACCCAGTACTGGGTGAAAAACATGCCGTACAAAATCGGCGACCGCAAGCCGGCCTACGGTATTCTGCTTGATATGGTCGGAGGCAAAGACGCCGTGTTCCACCGCGAATACAACTCACACCTCAACGCCCGGGCTGCCACTGTTAAAATCTGGAGCGAGGCCCGGATGCTCGGCTATGACAGCACGTTTATAAATAAAGTGGGTGGCACTGTCGTCGACGATCACCTCTTCCTTACCGAAGCCGGCATACCGACGACAAACATCATCGAGAACATGAACCCCCACACGCTCAATTTCCCGCCTACATGGCACACTCACGACGACAATCTCGACAACATCAGCAAAGAGTCGCTTGAGGCCGTAGGCAAGACCGTGCTCAACGTCATATATAAAGAAAAGAAAAGATGAGCATCGAAGAGAAACAAAACGAGATAATCGAGGAACTACATTCGTTTGACGACATGATGGACCGCTATGCGGCCGTCATCGACTACGGTCAGTCTCTCGCAGCTTTCGACCCCAAAGCCAAGACTCCGGCCAACAAAATCGAAGGCTGCCAGGGCGATGTATGGCTCGACGCCAAACTCATCGACGGCAAAGTATACTACTCGGCCGAGACAAACGTCCTGATTATAAAAGGACTCATCGCCATCATCCTCGACATACTCAACGGACACACGCCCGACGAGATTGCCAACGCCAATCTGTCGTTCGTCAGCGAGATACTCGGCGGCAACTACCTCACCCCCAACCGCGTCAACGGACTCCTTGCCGTTGTCAAACAGATCAAAGTCTTCGCGTTGGCCTTCAAGACCCTCGAGGACAAAGAGAAATAAAACTTTAGACGAACAGGCGACAGAAACAAGGACTTCGGCTCCTCCAGAACGACAAACGCCCATCATAAAAACAGAACGGCGCCACACCCGAGGTATGACGCCGCTGTGTAAAAACGTATGTAACGTGATTACTGGCGGAAGTTCATTTTCCAGACATTATAGCTGTTGTCTTCGTTGGCGCGGGTAGAGAGGAAGAAGACACTCTTGCCGTCGCGAGACCAGCGCGGACATGCGTCCTGTGCGGGATGATAGGTAAGCTGAATCATGTTCGAACCATCCATCCTGATAGCGAAGATGTCAAGATTTTTCTTTTTGTTGATGGTCGAGACGCTGTTGCCGACAACAAGCAGCCACTCGCCGTCGGGCGAAACCTGCGGATCGGTGAAGCTGCGCTCTTTATCACTGAGAATCAGAGTCTCCTGACCGTTGACATAATTCACCCGCCAGATTTCGCTCATGCCTTCGTCGTTATTTCTCACACAAAGGAATTCGTTATCGAGGCCGGGAATGAGAGCCGGCTGGAAACCGCGGGCACAGTTGGTAAGCTCGCCGTTTGCGAGTTCATAGCTCCAGATCGAAGGACCTGCGCCACGCTCGTTGCGGGTGAAGAAAATCTTCTTGCCGTTTTCTGTGAGCACAGGCTCATAGTCCTGGTTGTTGCTTGTCAGCTGACGCATCAGCGAGCCGGCATGAGCGTTGACGACACAGAGTTTGTTCTGAGAGTCGTTGATGTCTATGAAATAGAGATTGTCGTCATTACCCCAGGTGAAATCGCCGACATGACGGAATGTACGCTGAGTGGCGGCACCGCCCGTACCGGCGCGACGCACCATGATATTCTGCTGTTTGTTGGCGCGGGTCATATAAGCGATTTCAGTGCCGTCGGGCGACACGGCCAAAGCGTTGACAGGCGCCCACGACAGGCCGCTCTTACGGCCGCCGCCGGTGATGGTGCCGAGATAATAGTAGCCGCCCACTGACGGTCCGAGCACTGTGTTTTTTGATTCATCCGTGATTTTAACAATGTTCAGGCCTGTTTCCTCAGGCGAGAATGCTGCCGTGTAAGTCTTTGAACCGCAAGATGAAATAACAATCATGCCGCCCACCGCTATAACCGCAGCTACAGTTTTGGTGAAATTCATACTTTTTATACTTTTGTGTGATTAAATGGTTTACTTAAACGACAAAATTACAAAAATGTATTAATTTACCCCCCCATTAGTTAATTATAGTTAACAGCATTGATGTGGCTCAATTTCGACTGTCGATAAAAAAACCGACGCATATATTGCGTCGGTTTTTCAATTGCTTGGTTGACGTGATTATCTCACGATTACTTTCGAGGCTTTGCCGCCGGCAACCTTGATATATATGCCGGTTGCGAGATTGTCAGCATTTACGCGGACGCCGCTGAGGTTATAATAGACAGCCTCGCCGTTGTCCTCGCCGAGAGTGATATCTGTGACAGCCGCACCCTTGACACTGAGCTGATAGAGACCCATGCCGTTTGCCGGACAATATTGGTAGATATTATAGACATTAGCGTTGTCTGTGGGCTCGGCGATGAGCCAGTTGAATGTCGAGTAGTTGCCTCCGGCCTCATAACCGAGTTTGCCGATGGGAGCGACGGTCGTTATGACTTCCGATTCATTGCTGTTGTTTCTGACCGTGAAGCCGCCTTTATAGTTGGCGCCCGAGTTATGGACGATGATGTCGTTACCGGCCAGCTCGAAGCAGGCGAAACCGCCTGTCGAGTTACGCGACGGGGCCGAGGTCGATGCACGTCCGGCAATCATTTCGGTATTGACCGATGCGTCATAGTTGTAAACGCCCGAAGCACGCACCTGATAGCACCAGTGCTCTGTGTCGTTGTCGCGGGGAATGACATAGCCTGCCGTCGATCCCGTCAGCATAAGACCTTTTGACGCGCGTGAGCAGAGATATTCGCCATTCTCGAAGAAGATGACATTGGCGGCATCCTTGCCGTTGGGGAACAGGTAGATATAGCCGCGGCCGCCATAGACGTCACCCGAGGCGTTGATGAAGTTGGTCTGGCCGTCAAGAGGAACCTCGACCTCAAAAGTGAGAGGAGTGCCGTAATTGTCGGGAGTGGCGCCGGCGGCATAGACTATAAATTTATGTGTATTGCCTGTGAGTTTGTCGTCGCGGACAATGATATTGCCTTTGTCGTCACGGCAGCAGCCCCAGCCGGCTCCGCCGGGTATCGAACCGATGCATCCGGTCTGGTCAAAGACATAGATTTTTTTGTCAGCACAGTCGTTGACATAGAATAGGCCGTTGACAGCCGTGCCCTGCTGGGCGTTTGTACCGTCGATGTGTTCGGGAGCATTGTCGGTCGTGTTGGCGTTGAGCCACACTTTTGTAAGTTCAAATTCCTGAATGGCAACAGGAGGCACCATGCCGATACCGTCGAATGTCGCCACGCCCATGCTGCCGTCGCGGCCTGCGACATATATTTCCGACACGTTGTCGCCGCTCACGATAGCCGACGAGACAAGATTGTCGGCCGATACCTTGCAGTCTGTGAGAATGTCGTCTGTAACAGGAGTAGCTGTGGCAAGACCGTCAGTGACATCATAGAGACGTGCCGAGCCGTCTGAAACGATTGCAGCATATACTTTTTTACCATATCTCAGAAACGAGATCGCATCGAAGTCGACATCCTTGAATCTCGCGGGAAGATTGTCAACAATTGTAAGCGCTCCGTCGGGAGTGGCAGCGTCGAAGTCAACGAGAGCGACACCGCCGTTGATGCCGACAAGCAGACGGTCGCGCTGGAACGGGGTGATGGCAAGCTTGGGCTCGGGATTAGACGAGAGCGTCGTAAAAGAATTGACGACAGCCGTCTGCACTTTGCCTGCCGCGTTGAGATCGGCCATGACGACCTTGTTGGCGCCGTCAGATTCTGTGGCGGCGATATAGAGACGCAGGGCGTCGCTGCGGCCGCTGACGGCCACAGATTTGCCTGCGACAGTACCCTCGGCGAGGCCAAGGTCGGCGGGAGTCAGAGTGATGGCTACGGGAGCCGCCGCACCGAAGACGTCGGCGATGACGATATCGAGCGAGGCATCAGAGGGTGCGCCGATCATGGCCACGCGGCCGTCGGCCGTGACAGCGATGGCGCTGACTGATTTCAGTGATTCGGGTGCGATGTTGCCCGTGACTCCGTCGGCATAGACTGCGGTCGCGCCGTCGGTGGTCTTGACGAGAGCGACACGCTTGCCGCCTATGAATCGTACTGCTTCAATCTCACCCTCAGTCACGAAAGGGTCGATGAGACTTGCAACGGCGTCATAATAGCCGCTGACACGCGCTTCATAGGGTGTGCGCGGGAAGTCGACGGTATTCTGCGGACGTGTGATTTCGGGGTCAAGTTCCGGGAGGTTCTTGGGGTCAAGATTATCCGTGGTGATGAAATCGCAGCCCATGTTGCCGTATGTGCGGTAACCGTCGGCGCTGTTGGTCGTCCACATATTTACCTTCAGACCTTTGTCGTGATATTTTTCGACTGTCGATTTGTCGAAATACCCGGCCTGGATGTCGACGTCGATACCCCACTGGACACACCAGTCGAAGTGGTTGGCCCAATACTAGCCGGTCAGGAACTGCAGGGTGATGTCGGGATAATTCTTGCGGATATATTCGAGACACGGCTTCATCGAGGTCATGATGATACATTTGTCGCGCATTCCCTTGGCCTCGATGGTCTTGATGAGAGCCGGAATGTTAGACTGGTCGTTGCTGTTGATGCCTGTGGCCCATTTGAGCTCGATGAGAGGGCGCACGTTAAGCTCGTTGCAGAGATCGAGCCATTCGTTGAGCGAAGCGAGTCGGCCGGTATATTTGACACCGCCGCGGGTCTGTGTGAGCACCTCGCTCTGGAGTTCTTCAAGAGTCGAGCCGGTGATTGTGAGCGTACCGCCCAGACGGGTGAGATCGTCATCGTGCGAGAGTACAAAGTCTCCGCCCTTGCAGACCTTGACGTCTGACTCGAGATATTCATATCCGAGTTCGGCGCCGGCGCGCAAAGCTTCGAGAGAGCTCTCGACACCATACGAACTGCCGCGGTGCCCGACAAGCAGCGGCTGTGCATTAACGCTTATAGCCAGCGCTATGAGCGAAAGAAAGGTAGTGATTTTTTTCATGATGATTAGAATTGTTAATTGTCTCGTGAAATTTTATTTTAGGCAAAATTAAGTAATAGTGACGAATTTTTGAAATAATTTATCCTAAAAAATTATATATGTAGCCACATTAAAGCGAGCTTACTGATAATATTCTGACGATATTTTATTAATTTTGCCGACGATGAAAATCAAATTTTCACATATGCATCTGTTGTTTGCCGTGGCAAGTGCCTTTGTCATCGGCTCGTGCGCGAGTATAGGCCGTCCCGAAGGCGGCCCGCGCGACGAAGACCCGCCTGTTTTCGTCAGTTCGCGCCCCGCGCCCGGCCAGCTAAACTTCGACGGCAACAGACTGACGCTTTTCTTCGACGAGAACATACAGCTCGACGACCCGTTCAACAAGGTCGTCGTGTCGCCCGTTCAGATTCAGCCTCCGGCAGTCAGCGCCAACGGACGCCGCGTGACCGTCGAGTTCCGCGACACGCTCAAACCCGACATGACATATACCGTCGACTTTGCCGACGCCATCAAAGACCTCAACGAAGGCAACATACTCGACGGCTTCGCAATCGACTTCTCCACGGGCGACAGCATCGACTCGCTCCGCATCTCCGGCATGGTCCTCGAAGCCCGCAACCTCGAACCGGCACAGGGAATGCTCGTCGGCGTCTACTCTAACCTCGACGACTCGGCCATAACCACCCTCCCCTTCGAGCGCATTGCCCGCACAAACCAGTACGGCCAGTTTACCATACGCAACCTCAAGCCCGGCAACTACCGCGTCTACGCCATCAACGACCTTAACCGCGACTACCACTGGGACCGTTCGGAGAACGTGGCCTTCTATGACGTCGCCGTCTCGCCCTCGACCGAGCACATCAGCGTCAGCGACACCCTGCGCGCCGCCGACGGCTCCGACTCGACCGTGACACGTCCCGGCATCAGGTATCTCCCCAACGACATACTGCTGACATGGTTCAACCAGAACTATCTGCCCCAGTATCTCAAAGACTACAGCCGACCCGAACGACGCCGGATATATCTGAAATTCGCCGCTCCGGCCGACTCGCTTCCCGAAATCACCATAGCATCCGAGCGCAACCGCGGACGCGACATATCAGAGTGGGCTCTCGTGCAGAAAACCGAGAAACTCGACTCGCTTATCTACTGGATAACAGACACGACCGTGCTCAACACCGACTCGCTGATGCTCGCGGTCAACTATCTGAAGACCGACACCAACGACATGCTGTCGCCGCAGACCGACACACTGCGCTTCTACTTCCGCGACCCCAAGCCCGCCAAGAAAAAGAAAGACAAGGACAAGGAGAAAGAAGACAGCGTCGTGACCGACTCGGCCGGTGTGCCCCAGCCAAAGGATTTCCTTGGTCTAAAACTCACAAGCGGCACGACCCAGGACGTCTATAAACCCCTGACATTCGAAGCCGACCAGCCCGTCGACACCATAATACAGCGCATGATAAAGCTTGAGATCAAAGAAGACACGCTCTGGCTTCCGGCCGTCAAAGGCGAGATGCGCCCCGACTCATTGCTGCCGCTGCTCGCTTTCAACATCGACGTCGAGTGGAAACCCGGCGCCCAATACCGCCTCACCGTCGACTCGACCGCCGTCACAGGCATTTACGGACACTGGAACAAGCCATTGCGACAGGAAATAAAAGTCAAACAGCTTGAAGACTATTCAAATCTCGTCTTCAACATCAGCGGCCTCGCCTCAGACTCGGCCGGGCTGAAAGAAAACGCCGTCGTCGAACTCCTTGACAACGGCGACAAACCCGTGGCGACAGCAACAGTCAAAGACGGACGCGCCACATTCAAATGGGTCGAACCCGGCACATATTACGCCCGGCTCTATCTCGACGCCAACGGCAACGGCGAATGGGACACCGGCAACCTGCCCGACAAACTCCAGCCCGAGGAAGTCTATTACTACAACAAGAAACTGACTCTCAAGAAAAACTGGGACATCGAACAGAACTGGGACATCTACGCCGAGGCCGTCGACCGTCAGAAACCGTCGGCCATAAAGAAGAACAAACCCAAACTCAAGAACGGCGAACAGGAGCAGCAGGAGCCCGAATATGACGAATTCGGCAATCCCATTGATCCCGAAGACGGCTACTATGACCGCAACAACCCCAACAACCTGAACAACAGACGTCCGGGCAACAACAACTTCGGTGGTTTCGGCGGCTTCGGAGGCAACCAGGGCATACGGCCAAATACAGGCAACGTCGGCCGCAACACCCGTCGCTGACAACCGGCATATTTGACTAATTAGCCCATTCAGACCTATAAGTCAGCCCGCTCTTGTTGCTTTTTGGAATTATTTTTGTAATTTAGCGAAAAATCTAAAAACCATAAACAACAGTCCCGTTATGTTTAAAAACCAACCCAAAGGCCTCTACGTACTCGCCCTGTCAAACACAGGCGAACGTTTCGGCTACTACACAATGCTGGCCATCCTGCTGCTGTTCCTCCAGGCAAAATTCGCCTTCAGCACCGCAACCGCCGGTTTCATCTACTCGACATTCCTCGCTCTGGTCTACTTCATGCCCATGATCGGCGGCATCATCGCCGACAAATGGAACTTCCAGAAGACCGTGACCTTAGGCATCGTCGTCATGTTCTTAGGCTATCTTATAATGGCGATACCGACGCCACGTCTGGCGACCTCGTCACTCGTCATCATGCTCGGCGCCCTGCTGCTCATCTCGATAGGCACCGGCCTCTTCAAAGGCAACCTTCAGGTGATGGTCGGCGACCTCTATAACAATCCGAAATACAGCGACAAACGCGACGTAGCCTTCTCGCTTTTCTACATGGCCATCAACATCGGCGCCATGTTTGCCCCCTCGGTGACATCGGCTCTCTGCAGCTATGCCCTCAAAGGCGCCGGCTTCGTCTACAACCCCGCGATTCCGAGTATCTGCACCAAAATCATGGGCGGCGACACCCTCGACGCCAAGACGCTCGACACCGTCAACAACTACATAGCCGCCAACGCAAGCCAGTATACCGGCAATCTCGAAGGCTTCGCCACCGACTTCATGAACGCTATCTCGACCGGCTACAGCTACGCGTTTGCCGTAGCCTGCTGCTCGATGGTTCTGTCGTTCCTCATCTATAAACTCGGACGCCGCACCTACAGCGCCGAAGCCATGCAGGCAGCCGGCGACAGCAAAGGCGCAGCCAAAACGCCCGAACTCACACCCGCGCAGACAAAGAGCCGCATCGTCGCCCTTCTGCTTGTCTTCACAGTCGTCATCTTCTTCTGGATGGTATTCCATCAGAACGGCATGACGCTCACCAAATTCGCCGAAGTATTCACCGCCACCGAAACCTCGTCGTGGACACGCATCGGCTTCAATGTCTGGGCTCTCGCCCTCATCGTCGCAGCCGTCTACGCGATATTCAACATCTTCCAGTCGTCAGGCAGCCGCAGCCGCATCATCTCGGTCATCGTCGCCCTGGCAGCCATCGGAGGCATCGCCGCGATATACAATCAGACACCTTCACCCGTCACAGGTATCCAGCCCCAGATCTATCAGCAGTTCAACCCCTTCTATGTTGTCGCGCTGACACCGTTCTCGGTCGGTCTCTTCGCCTGGCTCGCCAAACGCAAGAAAGAACCGAGCGCACCCCGCAAGATCGGTCTCGGCATGCTCGTCGCAGCCATCGCCTTCGGCTTCCTCATGGTTGCGTCACTCGGTCTCGGCACAGCTCCGAGCGAAGGTCAGGGTGCCACGCTCGTCTCACCGAACATCCTCATCACGACCTATCTCTTCCTCACATTCGCCGAGCTTCTGCTCTCGCCGATGGGCATCTCGTTTGTCTCTAAAGTAGCGCCTCCCAAATACAAAGGCCTTATGATGGGCTGCTGGTTCGGCGCAACCGCCATTGGTAACTACCTGGTGTTCATCCCCGCCCTGCTCTGGAATGAAATCAACGTGGCTCTCCTGTGGGGCATCCTTATCGTAGTCTGCCTCCTCTCGGCCGGATTTATCTTCGCCATAATGAAGAAACTCGAGGCCGCCACTTCAGACGCTCCCGTCCCCGCCGAAGTCAAGGCCGAGGCCCTCGAGACAATCGAAGACGACGTCATCTGATTTCCACGTCAAAAAATCACGTCAAATAAAAATTTTAGTTACCTTTGTAACACATAACAACATACATAAAACCAACCCAAATATAAACCAACTATCATGTCAAAAGTTACAGTAGTAGGCGCCGGCAACGTAGGCGCAACTTGTGCAAATGTTCTCGTAACAAACCAGATGGCCGACGAAGTCGTTCTGCTCGACATCAAAGAAGGCGTCTCTGAAGGCAAAGCCATGGATATAATGCAGACCGCTTCTATCCTCGGTCTGAACACCCGCCTGACAGGTGTCACCAACGACTACGCCAAGACAGAAGGCTCTGATGTCGTTGTCATCACATCAGGCATCCCCCGCAAACCGGGCATGACCCGCGAGGAACTCATCGGCGTCAACGCCGGCATCGTCAAATCTGTCACAGACCAGATTCTCAAACACTCGCCCAACGCCATCATCGTCTGCGTGTCAAACCCCATGGACACCATGACATACCTCATCCACAAGACATCAGGTCTGCCCAAAAACCGCATCATCGGTATGGGCGGCGCTCTCGACAGCTCGCGCTTCAAATATTTCCTGAGCATCGCTCTCGGCGCCAACCCCACTGAAGTCGAAGGCATCGTCATCGGCGGTCACGGCGACACAACAATGATACCTCTGACACGCTATGCAGCATACCGCGGCATCCCCGCTTCTACCCTCCTCAGCGCCGAGACTCTCCAGAAAGTCGCTGCCGACACAATGGTAGGCGGCGCAACCCTGACCGGTCTCCTCGGCACATCTGCATGGTATGCTCCCGGCGCAGCCGCAGCACAGGTCGTCAAAGCCGTCCTCCACGACGAGAAGAAACTCATCAGCTGCTCGGCCCTCCTCGAAGGCGAATACGGTGAGAAAGACCTCTGCATCGGCGTTCCCTGTATCCTCGGCCGCAACGGCATCGAGAAGATCGTCGAATTCGACCTCAACGACGTCGAGAAAGAACTCTTCGCCAAGAGCGCCGCTGCTGTCCACAAGACAAACGCCGCCCTCGCCTGAGTAGAGAACAGAGCTGTGGAACGAGATAGTTGATAATTCAAAATTCAACATTCCACATTCAGAATTAACAGAACGGGCCCGGCCGGTTTGACACTGACCGGGTCTGTTTTATAAACATTTACATCGTCAATAACGTTGTAGCAACAAAATAACACGACAAAAAACATGAAAAAGGCATTATCATTTATCGCAGCCGCCTTTGTGGCCGTATCGATGCTCTCATCATGCGGCGTCAAGGACAAGGCCGCTGAAAACAATCAGCTCCCCGCCGAAACCCAGGAAACCGTCGCTCCGAGTGGCAACGAAATCGTTCTTCGCGCGCTCGCCGAAGCCGGTCTCATCAAAGCCGACCGCACACCCAAACCCATCATCCTCGACTTCAACGCCGTGTGGTGTGGTCCGTGTCAGGAATTCGCGCCCGTTTTCGAAGCTGCCTCCGAGAAATACGGCGACAAGGTTGACTTCATCTCTGTCGACGTCGACAAATATCAGGACCTCTCAGGTCTGATGGGCGTCGAGAGCATCCCCAACGTCATCGTGCTCAACGCCGACGGCAGCCTCAACCGCAACATCGTCGGTACCGGCGACCTGCTCCCCGCCGAGAAATTCGACGCCATTGTGACATCATTGCTCTGATTCAGACAAAAATTATTGAATAGCAGGTCATTATCGTCGTTAATGGCCCTAATGATCTTACCCGTTCGCCAATGACTGAGAACCAAATCCTTGAAGCCGCGCGCAAAAGCCTCGGCATCGAAAGCCTCAACCCCCTCCAGCTCGCCGTCAGTGCCTCGACGGCGAGCCGGCTTATAATTCTCGCGCCGACAGGCAGCGGCAAGACACTCGCCTTCACCCTGGCGATGCTGCGCGACATCAATGCCTCACGTCAGGGCGTCAAGGCCGTCGTCATAGCTCCGTCACGCGAGCTGGTGATACAGATTGCCGGCGTCGTGCGTCCTCTGGCTCTGCCGATGAAGACCGTAGCGCTCTACGGCGGCCACAGCTTCTCCGACGAACGCAACTCACTGAGCGTCACGCCCGACATCATCATCGCCACACCCGGCCGACTCCTCGACCACCTCAACCGCGACACCATCGGATTCCTCGAGCCTGACGTCATCGTACTTGACGAATACGACAAAGCCCTCGAACTCGGCTTCCATGACGAGATGCGCCGTGTCGTGCGACGCCTGGGACGCCCGCGGCACACCATCCTGACCTCAGCCACCCCTCTTGCCGAAGCCCCCGACTTCATCGACCTCGCCGGCGCCGAGACGATTGACTTTTCAGACACCTCGCAGCCCGACATCGCCGTGGCCCGCGTCGCCTCGCCCGAGCGCGACAAGCTCGACACACTCATGAAACTCCTCGCCGCCCTGCCCGACGGCAAGACCATCGTCTTCGTCAACCACCGCGAGAGCGCCGAACGCGTCTACGACGCCCTGCGCCGCAAAGGCTTTCCGGCAGCTCTCTACCACGGCGGACTCGAGCAGCTCGCCCGCGAGCAGGCCCTCATCATGGCCGACAACGGCAGCGCTCCCATCCTCGTCACCACCGACCTCGCGTCGCGTGGTCTCGACCTCGACAGCGTCCGCTCCATCATCCACTACCACCTGCCCGTCTCTGCCGAAGCCTGGACACACCGCAACGGCCGCACAGCCCGCGCCGGCGCTTCGGGCGACGTCTATGTCATCACCGGCCCCGGTGAGAAGACGCCCGACTACGTCGTCTTCGACCGCGACGCCGACATCTCGACTCCCGCAGCCGAGCCCATACGCGCCTCGAAGACAACACTCTATATCGATGCAGGCAAGAAAGAAAAAATCTCGCGCGGCGACGTCGCCGGCTACCTCATCGCCGCAGGCAACCTGCCAGCCGAAGCCATAGGGCGCATCATCGTCAAAGATCACGCCTCATATGCCGCCGTCGACCGCAGCGTCGCCGGAGCCCTCCTCGAAGCCGTCAAAGGCCGCAAACTCAAAAACCGCCGCGTCCGCGTCACCGTCGCAAAGCCCTGACCCGATGCACAATGCACAATCAAAATCAGACCCGTCATACCACAGACAACAAAAGGCCATAAGCTCAAAAGAACATAGGATTTTTAATTTAACCTTACGTTCTTATGCCCTTATGCTCTTGTGTTTTTAAAACCGCTTACATGACCGCGCATCGGCGCGGAGCGATATGGAACTACGGCTTCAGCCGTAGCAGCCATCTTCCTTATCTCCAAGGACTTCAACCCTTGGTCCATATCGCCTGCAAGGCGATGATTTTACTTTCACTATCAATTCATTTTACTCAAAACTTGTCCATTCCAAAGATTGTTTATAACTTTGTCACCACGGTAATAATTACAACGGTGACAAAATTATGAAATTCTATAATCGCACTAAAGAAATTGAGGAGCTAAGGCGCATACAATCGCGTGCCTTTGAATCCCGTTCGCGGATGACGGTCATAACCGGACGTCGTCGAATCGGCAAAACTTCACTCGCGTTACGCGCTACCCAAGGCGAGTACCCCACTGTATATCTGTTTGTAAGCAGAAAAAACGAGGCAACCCTGTGCGAGGAATTTGCCGGACTGATAACTTCAGCGCTCGGCTGCTATGTACCGCAGGAGATAAAAACATTCCAATCATTATTCCGTATGTTGATGGAGCTTGCCAAAACCCTCAAGTTCAATCTGATTATAGATGAATTTCAGGAATTTTTCAACATCAACCCCTCAGTTTTCAGCGACATGCAGAACATCTGGGATTCATACCGCAACGAAACACACGTCAATCTGCTGCTCATGGGTTCGGTCTACTCAATGATGCACAAGATATTCGAGAGCTACCACGAACCGTTGTTCGGCAGAGCAGACGCAACCATTCGCCTGAGCGGCTTCGGCACAGAGACCATGAAGGAGATTATGCACGATTTTCGTCCCGACCACTCAAACGACGACCTGCTCGCCTTCTATTGCGTCACCGGCGGTGTGCCGAAATACATCGAGATGCTATGCGAAGACACCGATTTATCGGTCGAGGGTATGATTGACTACATCGTCAGAGAAAATTCGCCTTTTATTAACGAAGGCCGTTCACTTCTGATTGAGGAATTCGGCAAAGATTACGGCCTTTATTTCTCAGTGCTCAACTGTATCGCCTCAGGCATAAACACCCAAGGGGCTATCGAAAACACTTTGGGCGGCGTGACCGTTGCCGGGCATCTGAAGCGCCTCATTGAAGATTACTCTCTTATTAAACGAGTCCGCCCGATAATGTCTAAGCCTCGCTCACAGAACGTCCATTATGAAATTACTGACAACTTCCTGAAATTCTGGTTCAACTACTTCGACCGCAACCAAACCTTAGTCGAGCTGAATAACTTCGAGCGGCTTCGAGACATCGTTTTCTCCGATTATCCGACCTTTTCAGGCCATGCGCTCGAAAAATGGTTCCGTCTAAAGATGATAGAGAGTCACGAATTTTCAGATCTTGGCTCATGGTGGGAGCGCAAGAAAGGCAAAGACGCCAACGAGATTGACATCGTCGGCATCAAAATCGACGGCAAAACAGCCTTAGTCGCCGAAGTTAAGCGCCAGCGACGCAACTACGACCATAAGGACTTTATGGCAAAAGTCAACCACCTGAAAGCCACCCTGCTGCCCAAATACCAAATCGAAACCAAGCTGCTCACCTTAGAAGAGATGTGATTCAAAAGTATATGTGAAAAACATAACACAATCTGAAATATTTTGATTAAATACATTTTTGATAATTATTTCAGATAAAATACTTACATTTGCGTCAAAATCATCATTATAATTCATTTAATCCTTATATTTCACCATGAGCTTCGACGTCAATGACACAATCAACGACCGCTACGTATTAAACAAATCTATCGGGCGCGGCAGCTTCGGCGAAGTCTGGCTCGCCACAGATAAGAAAATCGGCATCAATGTAGCCATCAAAATATACGTGGCTCTTGATTCCCGTGGTCTTGATGAATTCAAAAACGAATTCAAAAGCGTCTATAGTCTCCATCACCCTAATCTGCTGAAAGCCGACTATTTCGACAATGCAGGCGAACAACCATATCTCGTGATGCAATATTGCCCTTCATCGGCAGTAAAACTAATCGGTGAAATATCTGAGGATGAGATTTGGAAATTCATACACGACGTCGCTTCCGGTCTCGCATATCTTCATGAAAACGACATCATACACCGCGACATCAAACCCGACAATATTTTAAAAGACGCCGCCGGACATTACGTCATCACCGACTTCGGACTCAGTTTGAAGATGCGCTCGACCCTGCGCAGAGCATCGACACGACTTAAAAACAATGCTTCAGACCAGGCGGGTTCTATTTCATATATGGCTCCCGAATTATTTAAAGCCGAACCCGAATCAGTTAAGGCAACCGATATATGGGCCCTCGGCGCTACCATTTACGAACTCGCAACCGGCAGTCTGCCATTTATGGGACAGGGCGGCGTTATGCAACTTCACGGAGCCGAAACACCAAAACTACCCTCAGCTTTCAGCAAACGCCTATCTGACCTGATGGGCAAATGCCTTTCAGCCAATACATGGGACAGACCGACAGCACAAGATATCGTCAAAATCACTTCAAAAGAAGAAGTTTCTTCAATCAACAATATAATCAATGGTGCAACAATACCTTACTTAGAAGAAAACGCTACTACCGAAGAATCATCCGAGATAGAGCATCTTAAAAGCATCATCAGCCAAGAGAAAGCAGAAAAAGAAGAACTTCAGGCTAAAATCGAAAGCCTCGAAAATTACTTCAGCATCAATGCTCCTTCAAACAATAAAGGATGGATTGCACTGTCAATTATTTTATCAATTTGCGCTATTCAATACTGTATGTATTTGGGCTGGGCTTACGAATATTGGTTTTCGTGGTGGGGCTTATTATTATTTACAATCCTATCTATTTTAAGCATTTTTGCATATAACAAAAAATATAATTCCTTTAAATACCTTGCATTGGGCATACCTTGTTGGATTGTAGAAATAAGTCAAATTTCAGTCTTTCTTTATTTATATTTTTAAGCCTAAATATACATCTAATCATTTCGCGTAGCAAATAAGCGAAAAATCTTTCAGCGTCCGAGTCTCCGTCGCAAAGCCGTGACCCGATGCACAATGCACAACCAACGTCCGACTCGTCAACCAACAACAAACAAAAGGTCATAAGTTCACAAGAACAACCGCTGGCGCGGGCACCCGTGGAAAGAATCTGCATCAACAGTTTCGACTCCGGCTCGGATCGCACAGATAGAGACTTCATATCGCCTGCAAGGCGATGATTTTACTGATGGCCGCACAGGCCGAGGCGCTGCAAGCGCCGGCCTGCGCGGTAGCAGACGCCAGCAATCAAAGCGTCTGCAAGACGCTGACTGTTTTCACTCAACAGTTCAGAGTCTATTTTTCAATCATTTATCTCGCCAAGACTTGTTTGTTCAAAACTTTATCACCGTGGTAATAATTACAGCGGTGACAGAATGTCTACTCAAAAACAAAGCTGCCACCTTGGAAGAGATGTAGCACAAAAACGCATTGCCACCCTCCCGTTATATGTTATTGAGCAGTTTTAGGGTTTTGGGCGAGGAATAATTTTGTGGGGTCGGAAATAGTTGTTAATTTCGTGAAAATAACTGACACGAGTCGAATAAACATAACTAAAAACCTATATCATAACCCACTTTTTTACGACATGAGTTACCTCAAGTTTGACAAGAACCTCCTGATCAATCTCGAGCAGTCGCTTCCCAAAGAAATGTTACGCACCAATCAAGCCGGCGCATATCACTGCACCTCGCTTGTCGGCTGTAACACCCGCAAGCAGCACGGTCTGCTTGTGATACCGCTGCCCGACAAGGGCAACAAACCCTTTGTGATGCTGTCGTCGCTCGACGAGACGGTCATTCAGCACGGAGCGCCCTTCAACCTCGGCATCCACCGCTACAAAGGAGGCATCTACAGTCCTAACGGACACAAGTATATCCGCGAGTTTGACTGTGAGAGCGTGCCCCGCACGACCTATCGCGTCGGCGGCGTCATCCTCACAAAAGAAAAAATATTCATCTCGGAGGAAAACCGCATTCTCATACGCTATACCCTCGTCGAGGCACACTCGGCCACGACCCTGCGCTTCCAGCCCTTCCTCGCCTTCCGCGAGAGCAACAGCCTGTGTGTCGCCAACGACGCCATTAACCGCGAAATCATACCCTGCGACAACGGCGTGGCAAGCTGCCTATACGACGGTTTTCCGACACTCTACATGCAGTTCAGCCGCAAACCCATATGGGTCGACAAGGCCGACTGGTACCGCGACATCGAGTATGTCAAAGACCTCGAGCGCGGCGTGCCTTACACCGAAGACCTCTGGGTGCCGGGCTATTTCGAGGTGCCCATCAAGAAAGGCGAATCGATAATCTTCTCTGCCGGCATCTCTGAAATCAAACCCCGCTCGCTCGCCAAGATGTATGAGGCCGAGATAGCCTCGCGCACTGCCCGCACGAGCTTCTACAACTGCTTGAAAAACGCCGCCAAGCAGTTCTATCTCAGACATAAAGGCAGCGACAACATGTATGTCATCTCGGGTTATCCCTGGGGCGTTGTGCTTGCCCGCAACACATTCATGGCCCTGCCGGGTCTGACACTGGCGATCGACCACCGCGCCGACTTCGAGGCCATCATGGCGACGGCCAAACGCGCGCTGACCCACTTCATGGCCACCGGCGAGCTATCAGACCGCATCCAGGGCATCGACCTCCCCGACATACCTCTCTGGGCCATCTGGGCTATCCAACAGTATGCCAAGAGCATAGGGACGCCCGCAGCCCGCGAGCACTATACAACCTTCGTCGGCGAAATCCTCGACTATATCCTCGACAACGGACATCCCAACCTGCGTGTCAACCACGACAACGGCATGGTGATGACCCTCGGCACGACGTCACCCGTTTCATGGATGAACTCGACCCTCGACGGCCGTCCCGTCATACCTCGCTCGGGCTATCTGGTCGAATTCAACGCCCTGTGGTATAACGCCCTGATGTTCGGCGCTGCCCTCACCGAGGGCAATCCCGACTTTGACGGCCGCCGTGACCGCTGGGCCGAGACCGCCGAGAAGATGAAAGAACCCTTCGTCACAACCTTCCTCAACGACAGCGGCTACCTCTACGACTATGTCGACGGCAACTACGCCGACCCGTCGGTGCGTCCCAACATGGCTGTAGCCATCGGCCTCGACTACTCGCCGCTCGACCGTCGCCAGCGCAAGAGCGTGCTCGACGTCGTCACCCGCGAACTGCTGACCCCCAAGGGCCTGCGCAGCCTATCGCCCAAGAGCTACGGTTACCGTCCCAGCTATCTCGGCTCGCCCCGCGACCGCGAACTCGCGCTCCATCAGGGTCCGGCACGTCCGTGGCTGATGGGCTTCTACGCCGACGCCTATCTGAGAGTGTTCGGCATGAGCGGCGTCAGCTATATCGACCGCATGCTCATCGGCTTCGAGGACGAGATGCCCAACGGCTGCATCGGCTCGCTCTCGCAGCTCTATGACGGCAACCCGCCCTTCAGCGGCCGCGGCGCCATATCTCACGCCACAAACGTGGCCGAAGTGCTCCGCACACTCAGGACACTCAAGCGCCTGAGCATTGACAATTAACTAATCTCCTAACATCCAGATATATTTTCAACATGAAAGCATTAATGTTCGGATGGGAATTTCCCCCTCATATCCTGGGCGGCCTCGGCACAGCGAGCTACGGCCTGACCCGCGGCATGTGGGAGTGCGGCAACATGGACATCACGTTTGTCATTCCCAAACCCTACGGAGACGAAGACCGAGAATTTGCCCACATCATCGGCACATCGCAGGTGCCCGTGGCCTGGCGTGACGTCAGCCGCGACTACGTCGAGCAGCGCATCGGCAAAGTGATGTCGCCCGAGCTCTACTTCGCCCTGCGCGACCATATCTACGCCGATTTCAACTATATGCGCACCAACGACCTGGGCTGCATCGAGTTCTCGGGCCGCTACCCCGACAACCTTCTTGAGGAAATCAACAACTACTCGATCACTGCCGGCGTCATCGCCCGCACGATCGACTTCGATATCATCCACAGCCATGACTGGCTCACCTACCCCGCCGGCATCCACGCCAAACAGGTGACAGGCAAACCTCTTGTCATCCACGTCCATGCCACCGACTACGACCGCTCGCGCGGCAATGTCAACCCGACGGTGTTCAACATCGAGCGCGACGGCATGATTCACGCCGACCATATCATCACCGTGAGCAACCTCACGCGACAGACCGTCATCGAGAAATATGGCATCGACCCCTCGAAGGTGACGACCGTCCACAACGCCGTCGTGCCTCTGAGCCGCGAACTCCTCGACGTCGAAGTCGAGAAACCCAAGGAGAAGATTGTCACCTTCCTGGGCCGCATCACCATGCAGAAAGGCCCCGAATATTTCGTCGAGGCCGCAGTCAAGGTGCTCAAGAACAACCATAACGTACGCTTCGTCATGGCCGGTTCGGGCGACATGATGGACAAGATGATTGCTCTCGCCGCCGAACGCGGCATAGCCGACCGCTTCCACTTCCCCGGTTTCCAGAAAGGCAAACAGGTCTACGAAATGCTCAAAGCCAGCGATGTCTACATCATGCCCTCGGTATCAGAACCCTTCGGCATCTCGCCGCTCGAGGCCATGCAGATGGGCGTCCCCTCGATAATCTCGAAACAGTCGGGCTGCGCCGAAATCCTCAACAACGTCATCAAGACCGACTACTGGGATATCGACGCCATGGCCGACGCCATCAACGCCATTGTGACCTACCCGGCCATGTACAGGCAGCTGCGCGAAGACGGCCTCGCCGAGGTCGCTCAGATAACCTGGGACAAGGCAGGACAGAAAGTCATCGACATTTATAACAAAGTACTCAACCGACAATAAACGTAACACTCAATATGAAAGCCATTTGTTTCAATTTCGAGATTCATCAGCCGTTCCGTCTCAAACGCTACCGTTTCTTCGACATCGGCAATGACCATTACTATTACGACGATTTTCTCAACGATGACATCATAAGCCGCATCGCCGAGCAGAGCTACATACCCGCCGCCCGCACCCTCCTGAAAATGATCGAGGACAGCAAGGGCGCCTTCAAATGCTCAATCTCGATCACCGGCGCCGCCATCGAGCAGATAGAGCAGTATGTGCCCGAATTCATCGACCTGCTCAAACGTCTGGCCGACACACGCTGCGTCGAGTTTGTCGCCGAGCCTTACGCCCACTCGCTCGCATCGCTCAACGACCCCGTCGAATTTGCCGAACAGGTCAAAGTCGAGTGCGACAAGCTGCACGCGCTCCTCGGCGTCAAGCCCAAAGTGCTCCACAACACCGAGCTGATTTACTTCGATGACCTCGCCCCGCAGATTACGGCCATGGGCTTCAAGGGCGTCCTAACCGAAGGCGCCAAGCACATCCTCGGCTGGAAATCACCCGACTATGTCTATACAGCCGCTTCGTCGCCCAAGCTCAAACTGCTGCTGCGCAACGCCAAACTCAGCGACGACATCTCGAAACGTTTCGGCGACACATCGTGGAGCGAATATCCCCTCACCGCCGACAAATATATCGACTGGATCGCATCGACTCCGGCAGATGAACAGATCATCAACCTGTTCATGAACCTCGAGACCTTCGGCGGCTTCCAGCCCGCCAACTCGGGCATCTTCCAGTTCCTCGAAGCCCTTCCGCGATTCGCAGCCGAACGCGGCATCGAATTCTGGACACCCTCCGAAGCCATCTCGAAAATCAAACCCGTCGGCGAAATCTCGATCATGCACCCCATCTCGGGTGCCGACGAAGCCCGCGACACCTCGGCATGGCTCGGCAACAAGCTCCAGAACGAGGCATTCGAGAAACTCTACTCGGTCGCCGAGCGCGTGCGCCTCTGCGATGACCGCCGCCTCAAACAGGACTGGTGGTATCTCCAGGCTTCCGACCACTTCTACTATATGTCGACAAAGCACTTCGCCGACGGCGCGGCCCACAGCATGTTCAGCCCCTATGAGACTCCGTTCCAGGCTTTCACAAACTACATGAATGTCCTGGCCGACTTCATCGTTCGCGTCGAGGAACAGTATCCCCTCTCGATCGAGAACGAGGAGCTCAACTCGCTGCTGACCACTATCCGCAATCAGGCTGCCGAAATCGAGATGCTCAACAAAGAGGTCGTGTCGATGCGCAAAAACATCGAACACTTCAACGAAGAGCATCTGCTGCGTCAGCCCAAACCCGAAGTCAAAGAAAGCAAGGAAGCTAAGGAACCGGCCAAAAAGGCTGCGCCCAAAAAACGCGCCGCCTGCAAGAAAAAAACCGAATAATCCATACAAACTTACGATTAACAGATTCAAAAGCGAACAATCAGGATGGTGTGCCGCACAAGCGGCATGCCATTCATTATTTTAAGACATCATGAAGGCTTTATACCTATTAGCGTCCTCACTCATCGGCTTTTATGCCGGTGCGGCATCGCCGGAAATCAAATGGCTCGAGACCGAACACAATTTCGGAGCCTTCGACGAAGACAACGGCGTGGCTACCTGCCTCTTCAGATACGTCAACACCGGCGATGCGCCGCTCGTCGTGCTTGACGTCCACACATCCTGCGGCTGCACGACACCCGACTACAGCACCGCGCCTGTAGCTCCCGGCGACACGGCGGCGATAACTGTCAAATATGACCCTGCCGGACGTCCCGGTCGCTTCAACAAGAAGATACAGGTCGACACCAATACTCCGGCCAAGCGCTCAAAGCTGACAATCACGGGGGTCGTTGTCGGCTCGTCAGCTTCTGTCGCCCGGCGCTACCCCGTCGAGATGGACGCGATGAAGCTGCGCAACGGCGCCGTCATGTTCGGCCAGGTATCGAAAGGTCATCTCAAAAGCGTCTTTGTCGAAGGCTATAACCGCAGCAATGACACCATCAGACCCGCCGTCGCCTATAAGCCCGACTGCGTCGACATCGTCTTCGAGCCGGCAGCTGTCGGTCCGGGCGAACAGGTGTCGATTGTCTGCTATTACCACAGTTCTAAAAACAACCTCTACGGCCTAGTCGAAGACTCGGTCAGCATCATACCCGACAAAGGCAAAGCGGCCTACACAATACCTCTGACCGCCATCGTCAACGAAGATTTCAGCCGTCTGACGCCCGGCGAACGCGCCAAAGCGCCCGAAATAGTCATCGCGGACAAGACTGTCGACTTCGGACGTCTCCCGTCCGACGGAGGAGACGTAAGCCGCACCTTCGAGATCGAGAACCGTGGCAAATCGACGCTTGAGATACGCCGCGTCTACACCACGGACCCCGGCGTCACCGTCAGCTGCGACAAGACAAGCGTTAAAAAAGGCAAACACGCCACCGTGACAGTCACCGTCGATCCCTCGGCTCTGCCCGGCTCGCTCCTCAACGCCCGAATCTCGGTCATCGCCAACGACCCCGACCATCCAACTACCGTCATCCGCGCCGTCGGACAACTTTAGCAATAAAATCCCTGCACCCGATAACAGAGTGCAGGGACAACCTGAAACAGCCTATAGCCTTTTCGAGGATATATTTAATAAAGGTTTATTTCACCAGGGTAAGTGTGCCGCTTTCGCCTCTGCTGATAGTGCCCGACAGAGTGCGTCCGCCGTTCGACATCGTCAAAGTGCCTTCGCTGCCGTCCTCACGGATAATATTGATTGTATTGCCGTTCTGACGATAGACACCGCGCTCATACAGAATATTGATACCGCCGCCAAGTTTTGCCGTATATGATCCACCGTGGTAAAAGTAAATCTCGGTGTTATGGTTGATGCCGCCGAAATCGGTAGCGAATTTTGTTTTACCCTGATATGTATGACCGCCGACCATAAACTGCTTGGGCGTAAGTCTGTCGATAGCTTTTATGGCGTTTTCGTTGCCAAGGGCGGCTGCACGCTGGTAATATTCCTTGGCGGCTTCGATGTTCACCTCGACACCACGACCGTTTTCAGCACTCCATCCAAGATTGTAAATCGAGTTGGCGTCATCTTTCTCCGCACCTTTTTTCCACAGTTCAACAGCCTCTCGGTCATTCTCTTCCGATGGTTCGAGTGTCACTAAGTAAAAGGCAAGATTGTCAATGTCTGCCACTTCGCCGCTTTCTGCCATTTCACGATAGATCTTCAGCGCTTTCTGCGAATCGAACAGATGCGAATCTTTGTTTGAATAGATACCTGCGAGATAGGTCTTAGCGTCCTTGAGACCTTTTGACGAGGCTTTCTCAAGATTTGTAAGACCTTTGCCTTCATTATAATCCGTGCCATAGCCTTGATAGTAGCATACACCGACCATATACAGCGCATAAGCGTCATCCTTCCCGGCAAGTTTTTCATACATGGCAAAAGCCTTTTCAGGATTTTCTTCAACCCACGCTCCGTTTAAATAAAAATCGGCCAGCTGATTGATCGCCGGTGTATAGTCTTTATCGGCAGCGGCCTGGAAAAGCATTATGGCGCTGTCGGAATTAAACGTCACACGATCGCCTTTGAGATACTCCTGGGCGAGAGTAAACATACCTTCGGGATCGTCTGTGTTGCCCCATGCCACAAGAGCGGCATTGTCACCCGCATTGGCTTTCTCCTTGAGTTCTGCTGTCGACGGTCCACATGCCGTGGCAAGCAACAGCAACGAGCTTGCAATAATTACTGATTGTTTCATTTGGTTTGGTTTATTTATTATTTATACACAACAAAACCGCTCCCCGGCTTCTGCCGGAGGGGCGGTTTAACACTTTTCGCTATAAAGATAAAAGACAACCTGGCATCCATCTTCTTGAGAATTAACATTACGCGATATCTGACGATATCACTTCTGAAAATTCTGCAAGACGGGACGCAGAAAAAATATATATTTCAAGGGGAAGAGAGCCGTCCCATTACTTACTCCGGACGTCGCCGGCGTATTGCCAAGGTAATGTAACTTCCCTCAGTCGGACAAACCGAACTGATTGCGCAGCAAATATAATCATTTAATCCAACGCTGCAAAACCAAAGACACTTTTATTGCAACTTCTGCCGATAGAAAACGAACATAAGAACAAAATAGCAGAAAAACAGAATATTAATTCTATGCACGCCACGATGCATTAAATCAATCTTTTGTTTTATGTTTTTCAAATGTCGGCGATGGAACAGGGACAAAAAAAATTATCCGTCATCACGACGAATAATCTTTTTAACCTTAAATCTAATACCATGAAAAACACGATGCAAAGTTAATAGACTTATGTTATAAAACATAGTTTTTGAAAAGATTTTTGCTTGTGCTTAACAATATTTAAACAAATAAGTACTATAAACCTTTAATTTTACAACTATTTGCTTTAGCCGTAAAAAACAATTAATTTTGCCGCGCAATTTTCCAATAAGTGATTCTAAAATCAGGTTTATGAAACGTAGTCTAATTTCCTTGGCCATAGGCACCTTTGCTCTCGGCATCGCCGAATTCGGCATGATGGGCATACTCGGCGATGTTGCCGACGGACTGGATATCAGCATTGTCAAAGCCGGACATTTCATTTCGGCATACTCGCTCGGAGTGGCCGTCGGCGCTCCGCTGCTGATAGCTCTGCGGCGGCTGCCGCTTAAGACGCTGATGCTGATACTCAGTGCAGTAATATTCCTCGGTAATCTCTGTGCGGCTTTGGCGCCGGGCTATCTGACGCTGCTATGCGCCCGATTTGCGTCGGGGCTGCCTCACGGGGCATTCTTCGGCGCGGGTGCTATCGTCTGTTCGCGTTTGGCCGACAAGGGCCACGGCGCTTCGGCGGTAGCCGTGATGGTCGGCGGCATGACGGTGGCAAACGTCGTCGGCGTACCTGCCGCGACATTCATAAGCACGACGCTCAACTGGCGCTTTTCCTTCGGCATCGTGGCCTTGTTCGGCCTCTTGGCCTTCACGGCGATGACACTGTGGCTGCCCTACCTCAAACCACTGCCCGACACGGGCATCAAGGGCCAGTTCGGCTTCCTGCGCCACAAAGAGCCGTGGCTGATCTACACGGGTGTGTTCTTCGGCCAGGCGAGCGTCTACTGCTGGTTTAGCTACGTCGAGCCGGTGATGACCGACATCACAGGCTTCTCGGCGCAGGCGATGACGTGGGTGATGATGCTCGCCGGCGCGGGCATGGTTACGGGCAACGCCGTCGCAGGCAAGTTGGCCGACCGCTACCGCGCGTCGTATGTCACCGGCTGGGTGGCCGCGATACTCGTCATCGTCATGCCGGCGATATATCTGTGCGCGGCGATGAAGGTAGCGTCGCTGCTGCTGATGTTCACCGCGACGGCGGGACTATTTGCCATCGGCGGCCCGCTGCAGTATCTGATTGTGAAATACGCCAAAGGCGGCGAGATGCTCGGCGGCGCGGGAATACAGATTGCGTTCAACGTCTCGAACGCCGTGTCGGCCTCGCTCGGCGGATTGGCAATCAAAGAGGGCTTCGGCCTCGACTCGCCGGCGCTGTTGGGCGTACCATTCGCACTGATAGGAGCGACGGCGCTGTTTGCGCTCTACAGAGACGAAAAAGACGCCGCAACCCGTTGAGGCGCGGCGTCTTTCATATCGCACTAATTTTTCTTACTTCACTTTAAAGGCAACTTTAGAGCGTATGTCGCGCGACGAGGCGCCGACAAGAGCCTCAAACTTGCCCGGATCAACGACCCAGGCGTGTTTGTCGGCATCGAAGTAGCTCAGGTCGTCACGCGAAATCTCGAAGGTGACTGTCTCGGTCTGACCCGGTTCGAGGCTGATTTTCTTAAAGCCCTTGAGTTCTTTGACCGGACGCGGGAGTGTGGTCTTGAGGTCTGAGACATAGAGCTGGACAATCTCGCGGCCGGCACGGTCGCCTGTGTTGGTGACCGGGATGCTGACTGTGAAGACATCGTCGGCCGAGCCCTCGGTCTTGTCGATGGTAGCCTTGCCGTAGTCAAATGTCGTATAGCTCAGACCGTGACCGAAGGGGAAGAGCGGCTGAATCTTGTTTTTGTCGGCCCAGCGGTAGCCGACAAAGATGCCTTCGCGATACTCGATGTCGACGATATTAGAGCCGTCGTTACGGGGCGTGCCGGGATACTGGCCGACCGCATGGGCACCCACGTCAGAGAGACGCGCGGGGAAAGTCATCGGGAGTTTGCCCGAGGGGTTGACGTCGCCGGTCAGCACCGATGCAAGGGCATTGCCCCCCTCAGAGCCGAGGAACCATGCCTGAACGATGGCAGGCACCTTGTCGACCCAGGGCATAGCCACGGCGTTGCCCGAGATGTTGACGACAATGAGATTGGGATTGACAGCGGCAAGAGCCTCGATGACGGCATCCTGGTTGTATGGAAGTTCGAGACCTGCGCGGTCGCTGTCCTCGCAGTCCTGATGGTTGTCTTTGTTGAGACCGCCGACAAAAATGACATAATCGGCGTCTTTGGCAACGTCGACCGCCTCGGCGATAAGCTGCTCGGGGGTGCGGTCGTCAGCGAGGTTCTGGCCGGTCGTGACGCCGTTGTATTCGCCGGTCGTGTCACCGACATAGCCGCGGGCATAGACGACGTCGGCTTTGCCGGCGAGGCGTTTGCGCAGGCCGTCGAGGGGCGAGATCTCAAATTTGGCTTTGAGCGACGAGCTGCCGCCGCCGACAGTCATCATCTTGATGGCGTTCTCGCCGATGACGGCGACTTTCTTACGGCCGTCGAGCTTCATGGGCAGGACATTGCCGCGGTTGGCGAGGAGCACGATGCCCTCTTCGCCGATATGACGGGCAGCCTCGGAATGCTCCGGCGAGCAAAGAGAGCCATAGGGGCGGTTGTTATCCATGACCGTGCGGTACATCAGGCGAAGGACGCGGCGGGCCTTCTCGTCGAGTTCTTTCGTGCCGACCTTGCCGGCTTTGATGAGCTTGAGGTAAGGCATCGCGAGGTAATAGTTGTCGTAAGCGTTGTTGGTGCCCTGCGACAGTCCGTCGGTCCAGCTGCCGAACTCGAGGTCGAGACCGTTGTGGATGGCCTGCTCGGTGTCGTGTGTGCCGCCCCAGTCAGAGATGACGGCGCCGTCGAAGCCCCACTCGCCTTTGAGAATATCGTTAAGAATATACTGGTTATGGCAGAGATGCTGGTCTTTGTAGAGGTTATATGCACCCATCACCGACCACACGCCGCTGTCGACCGCCTCCTTAAAGGCGGGAAGATAGATTTCATAGAGGGCGCGGTCGTCGACGATGACGTTGCTCGTGTGACGGTTGACCTCGTTGTTGTTCAGGGCGAAATGTTTGAGACAGGCAGCCACGCCGTTGCTCTGGAGGCCCTTGATATAGGGCACGACCATCTTGGCGGCAAGATAGGGATCTTCGCCCATATACTCGAAGTTACGGCCGTTGAGGGGTGTGCGGTAGATGTTGACACCGGGGCCGAGGATGACATCTTTCTTGCGGTAGCGTGCTTCTTCGCCGAGCGATTTGCCGTAGAGACGCGAGACATCGCGGTCCCACGTGGCGGCAAGGGCTGTCAGGGCGGGAAAAGCGATACAAGAGTCGTTGGTCCAGCCGGCCTGGTCCCATTCGTCCCACAGGACTTCGGGGCGGACACCGTGAGGACCGTCATCGGTCCACAGCTCGGGAATACCCAAACGGGGCACGCCGGCCGACGAGAATTTCGACTGGGCGTGGATAATGGCGATTTTCTCTTCGGTTGTCATGCGCGAGAGAGCGTCCTCGACACGGTCTTCAATAGGTTTTGATCTGTCAAGATAGACAGGCACGGCTGCCTGAGCGGTCAGGACAGCTGCAAAGGAACAGGATAAAAGCAATGACTTAAGTTTCATCACAGGTTTTGATTTTATAGGTAAAAAATGTGTTTATGACTCAACAAAGATAATAAAATTTTATGACTGAGGCGTCAAGAGGGGCTGATTATTATTTCAGACGGCGGCACACAAGAGCATGCACCGCCGTCTGAAAGGTTAAATCTCAGGTTAGAGACGCTTATTTCAAAGTGAATTTCAGTTTGGTCACGTCACGGCTGTTGGGACCGACCATCACTTCAAAGTCGCCGGGTTCGTTGACAAAGTCAATATTGTAGTTATAGAATTTAAGAGTTTCGGGAGTGATGTCGAAACTTACAGTCTTGCTTTCGCCGGGCTTGAGGCTGATACGGTCAAAATGTTTGAGCTCTTTGACGGGGCGCGAGACGCTGCCGACGAGGTCGCGGATATAGAACTGCACGATTTCAGTGCCCTCGCGGTCGCCGCTGTTTCTGACGGTCACAGAGGCTGTGATCTTGCCGTCGGTGAGGACGGTCGAGTCGAGTTTGAAGTCGCTGTAGTCGAAAGTCGTATAGCTCAGACCGTAGCCGAAGGGATAGAGAGGCGTGTTTGAGATGTCGATGTAATTGCTGCGGAATTTGACAAACTCGTCGACGCCTTCGGGCAGCGGGCGGCCTGTGTTGAGGTGGTTGTAGTAGAGGGGAATCTGACCGACGCTGCGGGGCATCGACATCGTGAGCTTGCCGCTGACGTTGACGTCGCCGAAGACGACATCGGCGATGGCTGCGGCAGCTTCAGAACCGCCGAACCATACGTTCATGATGGCGGGCACGTGTTCGCTCTCCCAGCTCATGACGGTAGGACGGCCGGCGAAGTTGAGCATTACGACGGGTTTGCCGGTGGCAAGAAGAGCCTCGAGAAGACGACGCTGAGTCTCGGGCAATGTGATGTCGGCACGGCTGCTTGACTCGCCGCTGAATTCTGACGACTCGCCGAGAGCGGCGACGATGACATCGGCTTTGGCGGCCACTTCAAGAGCCTCTTTAAGAAGCTCGGCTTCAGAGCGCGGGTCGCGCATCGTGCGGCCGAACATTGTGGCGTGGGCTTCGAGGACAGAATCTTCGGTGAGGTTCGAGCCTTTGGCATAAAGCACTTCGGCCTTATCGCCGACGGCATGGCGGAAGCCTTCGAGGAGCGACTGGTAGCGGTCGAACGCTGCGGCGACACTCCACGTGCCGGGCATGTTGGAACGGGTGTCGGCGAGCGGGCCTACAAGAGCGATCTTGCCTTTCTTGGCGAGGGGAAGAATGTTGCCTTCGTTCTTGAGGAGAACGAATGTCTCGGTAGCGAGACGACGGGCGGCGTCACGGTGTTCGGCTGTATAGATGTCGCGGGCGGGACGGCTCACGTCCATGCGGTTATAGGGATTGTCGAAGAGTCCGAGCTTATATTTGGCCTCAAGGATAAGGCGGACGGCTTTGTCGATATCCGCCATGGTGACGTTGCCTTTCTCGAGCGATGCGGCGAGTGTGCCGTTGAAGCCGTTGGCGACCATATCCATATCTGTACCGGCTTTGAGAGCGAGAGCCGAGCACTGCTCGAGGTCGCCCATACCGTGGTCGATCATCTCAAGAATGGCCGTATAGTCTGTGACGACAAAGCCCTTGAAACCCCACTGTTTGCGGAGGACGTCGGTCAGCAGCCACTTGTTGCCCGAGGCGGGAACGAAGTCGATGGTGTTGAACGAGGTCATGAAGCTGCCAGCGCCGGCTTCGGCACCGGCTTTGTACGGCGGGAAATATTCGTTATACATGCGCTGATGGCTCATGTCGACCGTGTTGTAGTCGCGGCCGGCTTCGGGAGCGCCGTAAAGGGCAAAGTGTTTGACACAAGACATCATCGTGGTGGGGTCGGCAAGGCTCTTGCCCTGATAGCCGCACACCATGGCCTTGGCGATTTCTGCGCCTAAGTATGGGTCCTCGCCACCGCCTTCAGAGACGCGTCCCCAGCGGGGGTCTCGGCTGATATCGACCATGGGGCTGAAAGTCCAGGCTATACCGGCGGCCGAAGCCTCTTTTGCGGCAATGCGTGCAGAGTTTTCGATGGCCTCCATATCCCAGCTGCAAGAGCTTGCAAGAGGAATGGGAAAGACGGTCTCGTAGCCATGGACGACGTCCATGCCGAAAATCAGAGGAATACCGAGACGGCTCTCCTCGACGGCAACGCGCTGGAGGTCGCGGATTTTCTCGACACCCTTGATGTTGAACACACCGCCGACCTGTCCTTTCGAGACCATCGAGCCGATGTTGCTGCTCTTGGCCTGGCCCGTGACGATATCGTCGGCACCGGGGAGGTTGAGCTGACCGAGTTTTTCCTCCAGAGTCATGCGGCTCATGAGGTCGGTGATGAACGCGTCCATCTTGGCCTGCTGATCCTCGGGAGTCGGATTTTTCTTTTTAGCGTCGGCGCCGAGAGGCGAGGCCACGACAGCGGCGAGAGCCACGGCTCCGGTGATAATAAGTTTTGACAGTTTCATGATATATTTTGTTAGATTACACATTAGAAATTATATTGTGTGGAGGTGAAGCCGAGCTTCTTGAGACCTTCCTGAATCTCGGGAGCACCCATGAACAGACGCCAGAGCAGGCCGCTGCGGTAGTTCTCGATCATTGGGGCGATGGTCAGCTGGTCGATGGCGAGATAGCGGGGTGTCACCCATTTGTCTGTCTCTGAGAAAGCGTCATAGAAGCCATATTTACCTCTGAGCCAATCGCCTTTGCCATAGAAATATTTGGCGGCGCGCATCGATTCCTCGGGTGTGTAGGGGAAACTCGAGAGAGCTGCCGTCGGGGTGATGACGCCGAGGTCGTTGGCAGGCGAATGAGCCGTGTAGCCTTTAGGGGTATAGCTTGCGGTCAGGCCCCAGCAGTTCTCGCCGTAGCCCTTGTAGCCTTTGGGATTGGAGACACAGTAGAGATAGTCGGTCATGGCGTGGTTGCGTGTCAGCTCCCAGTAGTTGGCATAATCGTCCTTCAGACCGCGTGGGTCGAGGCCGATATATGAATAGTGGGCCCAGAAGAGCGGACCACCCGTTGTCTCGCAGCCGTTATATTTGAGCACGAGAGGCAGGCCCATGAATTTCTTGTCGCTGACGATGCCGCCCGAGCGTGCCCAGCCTTTGTGATAGGCCGACGCGGGTATCGGGTGTGTGGGCGACGAAGCGCCGAGGATATAGGTGATGAGACATTCGTTATAGCCTTCAAGGGGGAAGTTCATCTCCCAGGCGTATTCGGGCGACCAGTGCCAGTAGAGCACGTCGCGGCCGTCGCGCTGATACCAGTCGAACTCCATCTCGCGCCATAGTTTGTCGATGTTTTCGGCGAGAGCCTTTTCCTGCTCGTTGCCGTTTTTGAAGTATTCGCGGGCAATGATAAGGCTTGTCATGAGGAAAGAACTCTCGACCAGGTCACCGCCGTTGTCTTTCTGACCGAAAGGCACCACCTTGCCGGTCGGGCCGCTCAGCCAATGAGGCCAGACGCCGTGGAAGCGGTCGGCTTTGCCGAGGAAGTCGACAATCTTCTCAAGACGCTCGACGCCTTCCTGACGGGGAATGAAACCGCGGTCGATGGCCGAGATGAGGCCGGCAATGCCGAAGCCGCTGCCGCCGGTGGTGACGACGTCGCGGTCGTTCTGGGGATATTCGCCGTCGAGGTGGATACGCTCGGGAGCGAGACCCGAGTTAGGTTCGGCTCCGTCCCACATATAGTTCATGTGGGTTTTCTGGAGATAGTCGAGGAAGGCCTCGTCATCGGCGAAGGGGAAGTCTGTCTCTTCGGCCGGAGGAGTGTTGTCTTTGTGGTCGTTGCTGTCAGAGCCGCAGGCCGAAAGCAAAGCGGCGACGGAGACGACAAGCCCACAGGCAAGAATTCGGTTGAGTTTCATATCTTAGTATTATCGTTGGTTATTGTCTATTGTCTGATTGTTTTTGAAAGAGCCGAACGGCCGCTCTCGCCGAGAGCCTCGACGACAAAGAAATAGTCTGTGCCGAGGTCGAGACCGCGCATGTCATACGATGTGTCGCCGTTGACAGTGATGGCGTTATACATCTTGTCAGGAGCGATGCCGTAGTAGATATTATATCCGTAGGCTCTCTCCGAGGGCTGCCACGAAATCATGGCGTTACGCGGGTCTTTTTTGTCACGGACGACCTTGAAACCCTTGACTGCCTCCGGCGCCGGACCCTCGGCCGAGCCGAAGACGCGGATATCGCTGAGGCAGAAGTTGCCGCTGGCGGTGTGGATGTTCTCGAGCTTCAGATAGCGGGTCTTGAGCGGTTCGAGCAGCTCGACGTAGTCGTGAGGGCAGTCGCGGTCGTTGTCGCTCTTGTCAACGACGAGGGTCCAGTCGTCGCCGTTGTCCGAGGCATAGATGCGATACTGGAAGTACATGTCGTCGGCGCGGTCGGTCTGGTCGCTGAGATATTCATAGTAATTGAGCTGTATGGCCCTGACGGTGCGGTCGGGACCGAGGTCGATCATGGCCCACTCGCCGGGGTCGGCCGAACGGGCGGCCCAGTAAGTGCGCATGTTTTCGTCGCTGATGGCCGCCGGGTCCATGCCGTCGACGGTCGATGAGACAGCGACAGGCTTGCGGTAAGAGAGCAGCATCCAGCCGGTAAAACGGTCGGCGGGATCGGCTATGTCGTAGTCGGCATTGCGGTTGGGATAGTCACCGAAGGCGGCCGAGCTATACATGACGCCGTCTTTGTCGAAAGCGGCGGGATAGAGGCCAATGCGGCGCTCGAACTTATATTTGAGCGAGAGCATACAGGTCGAGACGTGCCAGTAGTGGCCTTTGTTGTCGACAAAAGTGCCGCCGTGACCGCTGCCCTGGACAAAGCCGCCGGGCTTGTAGCTCATCGGGTTATGTTTCTGATATGTGAAGGGACCGAGGGGATTGTCTGAGACATAGACGCCGTCGGCATAGATTTTGAATTCGGTTCCGGGGGCACCGTACTGTAGATAGTAGTGACCGTCGTGTTTGGTCATGTAGGCGCCTTCGGTAAAAGGTCTGAGGGTAACCTCATCGTCGTTGTTCATGCCGAACCGTTCCCAGCCGTGTTCTTCGGGATGAAGCATGAGGACGTCATGAATCTTGCTGATTGGCATGAAGTTGTCGCGGCTGAGCTGAACGGCCTTGAGGGGATACTCGTTGCTCGAGCCATAGTAAAGATATAGTTTGCCGTCATCGTCAAGGAAGAGGCAGGGGTCCCACGAAGGGAGTGTGTTGCGGTCGACGGCACGGCGGAAACGTCCCGATTTGGGATCTGTGGTATACCACACGGGGAGACCGCGGTATGTCGAGCCGGTATAGAAGAGGGTGTCGCCGCTGACGTAGGCCGCGGGGGCACACTGGTCATCGTCGGTCGGACGACGTTTGAAAGAGGCAGACGCAAAGTCCCAGTCACTCAGGTTCTTTGAGTAATGGAACCCGTTTTGGTTTGTCGAGAAGAGAAAATATTCGTCGCCGTAGGCGAGACCCATCGGATCGGCCGATGAGCGGAATGTGCCGTTGGGGCGGACGTTGTCATTGGAGACCTCGAAGTTGTAGCTTATGTTTACGGGATTACAATAGGTGTTTGTGACTGGGGCTGCGGGATTATACCAGCGTGTGGCTCTGGCGGCCTCGCGGCGCACGAAAGGCTGCCGGGTCTCAGGCGAAAGCGCGATTGTCTCGTCGAGGCAGTCGCCGGATGCGATGCCGACAGTCTTGAAGTCCATGCCGGGATAGAAGACATAGAGCAACGAGTCGTTGTCGGTGCCCGTGAGTGAGAAACGTCCGTCGGCGTCTGTGTTGCAGTGCATGGGGCTATGGAGGAACATCACGGTCGCACCTTCAAGACTGCGGCCCGAAGCATCGGTGACGCGTCCTTCGACCTTGCGCTGTTTGACGACCGGAATATAATAGTCACTGACCTGTCCTTTGACGACTTTGACAGAATCTACGGGCTGAGCACCCGCCGCCAGAGTGGCGGCGAGTGTCAAACCGAAGATAGAGAGATAACTTCTCATATTGCTATTGTAACCTGTTGGAGTTTATTCAGTGATAGGGTCGAGTTTGAGATCGTCGACGATATTAAGCTGATTTGCAGGCAGCGGGAAGTAAGTTTTGTCGGGAGTCCAGCCCAGAGGACCGAGGACGGTCTTGGCGAGATCACAGCGGATAAGGTCTTCGTAGCGAACACCCCACTCGCAGCAGAGCTCCATACGACGCTCGTCAAGGATGTCGTTGAGTGTCACACCGCTGATTTCAGACATCTTGGCGCGTTTGCGGACGAGGTTGAAGGGTGTGTCACCGCTCTTGCCCTGACGCACGAGAGCCTCGGCGTTCATCAGCAGAACTTCGGCATAGCGGAGGATGCGGACGTTGTTGTCGCCGCCGTACATTGTGCGGCCTTCGATGATCTGGCTGATGGGCACATACCATTTGCCGTTCCAGCAGTCGGTGTTCTCGAGGTTAGAGGGTGTGCTGACGAGGTCGCCGTCGGGTGTAACCTGACCGCCGCGGAGGAACGCTGTGGTAGCGCGCACTGTCTCGCCGCGGTTTGCAGCCCATTCCTGGAACGATTTCTCATAGCCGATGAAGTTCCAGCCACCTACAGAGCGGCCGTCAGCCTGGCTTGTGATGCGGGGACCGGCGCAGTTGAAGAACTGGTCGACGTCAACTTTGTCGCCAGAACCCATGCCGAAATATGTCGACTGGCATTCCATGAGAGACTCAGAGCAGAGTTTTGCGGGAATCTTGAAGAGTTCGTAGTAGTCGGGATAAAGCTGGAACTTGCCAGAGCTGATGATATCGTTGGTGTATGTCTCGACATCGTTGTATTTGCCCTGGTTGAGTTTGATCTTGGCGGCGAGCATGCGGGCGGTGTAGGCTGTGAAAGCACCGATGTGCTCCATCTCGTTGGGGTTCAGGCGGGGGCAGTTGTCCCAGGCATAGTCGAGGTCTTCGAGGATGTATTCGTAGACGAGTTCTTTCGACGAGCGGCGGAGGCTGCCCTGGTCATTAGAGCGGAGGATGGTCACGTCGCCGAAATACTGCACGAGACGGTAGTATGCATAGGCGCGAAGGATCTTAACCTCACCGCAGTAGCTGCGGTATTTCGCCATGTCGGTCTCGTTCTTGATGTTTGCGGCATACTGGTCGAGTGCGTCGAGAGCGGTATTGGCAAACTTGATCATGCCGTAGTACTGGTTCCACATTTCGTTGAAGCCCCAGAAACCGTTGTTGTAACGGTAGTGGCGGCCGATGTTGACCATGTCGGCCTGGTCGTCGATGCGGCCCGACCATACGTCGCCGTCGCGGATGACAGACTCCATGTTGATTACCCAGTGCATGCCGCCGGTGCGGAGCTTGGCGTAAACGCCCGACACGGGAGCATACATGTCGGTGATGTCGGTGTAGTCGACTTTTTCTTCAGGCACACTGTTTTCAGGCACCACGTCGAGGTAGTCGCACGAAGTGAGACCGCCGAGCGCTACTACACCCGAAAGTGCGACTGCCAATATTTTGTTTGATAATTTCATTTCTTTATATATTAATGAGTTTTAAGTAATGAGGATTAGAAGTCGATCTGCAGACCGAAAGTGAATGTCGAAGCAAGGGGATAAACCTCGGTATCCCAACCCTGAGGATCAGAGAGCTCGGGAGTGAACGAGTGAGCCTTGAAGAACGAGAAGGGACGGTCGGCGTTGAGGCTCAGACGCATGCTCGGGAGAGTGTAGGCACCCATCTTGAGGTTCTTGAATGTATAGCCGAGGGCGATGTTCTGGATGCGGAAGTAGTCGGCGCTTTCAACGAAGTAAGAGTTGGTGTTGTCGTTGGTCCATGACTTCATGAGGGCTGCGGCAGAAGGATTGCTGTTTGATGTGCCCTCGCCGTGCCAGCGTTTTGCATACTGGTCGTGGTCGAAGTTGTAGTAAGCCGACTGATAGTGGAGAGCGCGTTTGCGGTTGAAGAGTTCTGCGCCTGCCTGGCCGTACATGCTGACGGCGAAGTCGAAGTTTTTGTATTCGAAGCCGAGGTTGATGCCGTATGTGAAGTCGGGGATGTAAGAACCGAGCACCTGACGGTCACTGCCGTCGAGTACACCGTCACCGTTGACGTCTTCATAGATGAGGTCACCGGGTTCGAGGCCGTTGGCGACTGCGATGGGATCTGCGGCAACCTGGGCGGCGTTCTGATAGATACCGATGACTTTGTAGCCGTAGAACGAGTTCATCTTCTCGCCGACGATGTTGGATGTCTGACCGCCAGTGACGATGCGACGTCCTTTGAGGTCTTTGACTTCGTTATGGAGGAATGACATGTTGGCACCCACATAATATTTGAAGTCACCGAGACGGTCGTTCCAGTTGATCGAGATGTCGACACCGTCGTTGAGAATCTTACCGTAGTTGCCGGCGAGAGTAGCGTTCTCGAAGGGAAGCAGCGGAGAGATGACAGCCTGGGTTGTGAGGCGGTAGAAGTAGTCGAGGTCGACAGTCAGGCGGTCGTTGAGAGTGGCGAAATTAACGCCGACGTTGGTCTCGTTGACAACCTCCCATTTGAGCCAGCTGAAGCGGGCGGGATTCTGGTAGCCGGGATATGTGTTGTCGCCGAATACACCTGATGCGGGGAAACCGGTAGTGAGGGCGGCGAAACCGTCGCTGGCGGCAACGTTGTCGTTACCGAGACGGCCCCATGATGCGCGGAGTTTCAAGTAGTCGAAGACGTTCTGGTCTTTCATGAAAGGCTCTGATGACATGACCCATGCACCGCCGACAGAGGGGAAGTAGCCCCATTTTTCCTGATACTTAGAGGTACCATCGGCACGGAATGTGAACATTAACAGATATTTACCGTCGTAGTCATAGTTGAGTCGAGTGAAGACCGACTGGCTGCGGTAGCGTGTACCGGCGTCGGTTGATGTGGCTGTCTCGGCGTCGCCGTTGTCGATATACCAGTATTCCTCACGTTCGGTGGGAACGCCGTTGACAGAGCCCTGGAGCAACTGATAAGAGTCCTGACGCATCGAATAGCCGACCATGGCGCCTACGCCGTGCTTGCCGAATTTATCTTTATATGTGAGGATGTTGTCCCACGACCAGTTGTCATATTCGGTGGTCGATTTGGTGAGAGCCGAAGTTGTGACCTGCTGGCTTGTGCCGACATAGTAGGGTTCGGTGAATGTGCGGCCGCGCACGGTCGAGAAGTCTTTGCCGTAGCTTGTGCGGAAAGTGAGTTTCTCGGGAAGGAGATTGAACTCGGCGTAGAAGTTTGTCAGATACTGGGCTGTCTTGTTGGTCGAGTTATAGAACTCAGCGTTTGCGACAGGGTTGTAGATGTTGTTGTTGATGCCGATCTGTGTGGGAGAAGCATACTTGACGGGATAGATTTCATCGCCGCGGGTTTCGTCATAGACGGGGAAAATGCCGGGAGCGTTGTAGGCTACCTGCCATGCCTTGTTGTTAGGAATGCGCTGGTTGCCCTGTGTGAAGACGCCGTTGAAGCCGACTTTCATCCAGTTGGTTGCCTGATAGTCAACCTGGGCGCGGAAGTTGAGACGGTTGTAGTTGTTATCGGTGTCCATGATACCGTCCTGATAGAGGTAGCTCATGCCGAGTGAGTAAGTGGCGCGTTCGCTGCCGCCTGAAACCGTGAGGCTGTGGTTGGTCATGAGGGCTGTGCGGAGGAGTTCGTCATACCAGTCTGTGTCTGCGCCGAAAGTGAGGTTGCTCATGTTGCCGCCCCAGAGTCGCACGGCTTCTTCGAGTACAGGGCTGTAAGCCGTAGAATTGGCCTCGGTAAGCATGGTGGCATATTCGTGAGAATTAGCCATTTTGAGACGTTTGGTGACTGTCTGGACGCCGACATAACCGTTATAGGTAATGTGGGCGGGCTGATTCTGTTTGCCTTTCTTGGTTGTGATGATTACAACGCCGTTGGCGGCCTTCACACCGTAGATAGCTGCGGCAGAAGCGTCTTTGAGGATTGACATTTCCTCGATGTCGTCGTTGTTGAGGAAATTGATGTTGTCATAGAACATACCGTCGACAACATAGAGAGGCTCGGCGCTCGAGAAAGAGCCCGTACCACGGATACGGACTTTAGGACCGTCACCGGGAGTACCCGAGTTGAGGATGTTGACGCCGGGGACTTTGCCCTGAAGAGCGGCCATAGGCGAGCTTGTCGGCACGTTTGTGATTTCGCTGCCTTTGATTACAGCGATAGGAGCCGTGAGGTCTTTTGCCTTGGCGGCGCCGTAACCGATGACGACAACCTCGTCGAGATTCTGGTTGTCATCGAGAAGCTTTACATTAATAGATGTGCGGTTGTTGATTTTCTCTTCAACAGTCTTGGTTCCTACAAAGCTGAAACGGAGAGTAGCGTCACCTTTGACGCCGGCAATCTGATAGTTGCCGTCATAGTCAGTCATTGTGCCCTGATTAGAGCCTACAACCTGCACCGAAACACCGGGCAGGGGCTCGTCAGCTGCGTCAACGACCGTTCCTTTCACTGTGATGGTCTGTGCGACTGCGACAGCTACACTGACCAAGAACAACATAATTACAAGAATTGGTCTTTTCATAATGGTTTTAGTTAACGTTAAAAAGTAGAAAAATTTTCTGCTGCAAATTTAAAGCTATGTTAAACCCACAGCACAAATTTTATCTACTACTCGACTACGTTTATGTTGTATAACATTACGTTTTCACTACGTTTTTAGTCTTCAGAGGGCTAAAAATCAACATTTTTTTGATTTTCGTCACGACTACGTTTTGTATTTTCTCCAATTTGTAATTATATTTGCATTGCCGTTAAAAACCTTAAACAAAAATGCCGTCTGAAACTAACATCAAAACCATTGCATCAGGCTGTCTGAGGCTGTTTCTGACAGTAGTGGCGCTCTTCTGCGGCCATGTCGCCGGCGCCACCCTGTTCAAGCCGACTGTGACAAACTATACGTCGCGCCAGTTTCAGGCAAGCAACCAGAACTGGGCCTGCGGCCAGGACAGCGACGGCATAATGTATTTCGGCAACAACGACGGCCTCCTTGTCTTCGACGGTGCGAGATGGGTGTGCTACCCGGTGCCCGGACACTATATCGTAAGATCAGTGTTTGTCGACGGCAACCGCGTATATACGGGCAGCTATCAGCAGTTCGGATATTTCTCTCGCGACGACTACGGCGAGATGAGCTACACGTCGATAAGCGACAACATGGATCCGGCGCTCTTCAACGACGACGAGATATGGAAAATCGAGCGCACGGGAGATTACCTTATCTTTCAGTCTTTCAGGTCACTGTTTGTCTATGACGGATCACGCGTCGAAGCCTGTGCCAATATCAGACCCCTGTTTATCTATAACGTATCCGACCATATCTACGCTCAACTGATCGACGGCGACTTCGCCGAATTTGACCCGGAGACGCGCTCACTGACGACGATAATCGACCGCACCCGGGTAGGCGACGACGACATCGTGGGAGCCTGCGACTATGAACCCGGCCTTATACTCCTCGCCACAGAAAGTAACGGACTGTATATCTATGACGTGACCACAAACAGGCTGAGACCTTTCGCGACTGATTATGACGACGGCATAAGACATTCGCAGGTCAACCGCATGATTGTGACCCCCAGGCGCGACATCATCATCGGCACGATACAGGGCGGCATCTTCGCCATGAGCCAGAGCGGCAGACCTCTGTGGCACTACTGCCTCGAAAACGGCCTCAACAACAATTCGGTGCTCGGACTGCTGTATGACCGCTTCGGCAACATCTGGAGCGCCCTCGACTATGGCATCTCGCTGATACACACAAGCCTGCCGTTTCTCATCCTCGAACCCGAGCATACAGACCCCTACATCGGCATGACATACTCTGTGGCACGGTTCGGCGACCTCATATATATGGCCACCAACCAGGGACTCTACACCTATTCGTTTGAAACAGGAAAGATTTCGGAAGTGCCGGGCGTCAAAGCCCAGACCTGGCATGTCTCTAAAATAGACAATCAGCTCTTTGTCGGCTGCAACACTACTGTAGACGTGCTCTCGCCGTCAGGGACAGAGCATTACAACAGCAACGCCACCGATATCGTCAAAGCCCGTCTGCGCAACCGCGACGTGCTGCTCGAGTCGAGCTACTATCTGCTCAATGTCTATACACGCGGCGACGACGGACTGTGGCACCGCAATCACGCACTCAAAGACTTCGCGGCGCCCGTGCGTCAGATAGAAACCGACTATGACGGCTCGGTATGGTGCGCCCATCTCGCCTCGGGCGTGATGCGTCTCGAGCTGTCTGACGACCTAACCCGTGTCAAAGACAAAAAACACTTCAAGTCGACAAACAGCAACAACAGCAACATGGCCTTCGTGATGAAGATACGCGGGCGCGTGGCTGTTTCTGACGGCGACAAGCTTTATATATATGACACGGACAGCTGCAAACTCAGGCCATACGAATCGTTCAACCGCGACCTGCCGATGATAAAAGGCATACTGTCGACAGAGAGTGTCGACGACAATCTCTTCTGGGTGACGTCGAAGACTCAGTATAATCTCATATCATATGAAGACGGCCGGTTCAAGCGCATCTTCACCGTGCCGCTCGACCTCTTCTCACTCCAGAGCAACGGGCTGAACAACAAAGTATTCGTCGATAAAGACCTCACGGCCTTCTTCACTCTCAACAACGGCATAGGCACCCTCAGTCTCACCCGCGAGGCAAAAGAGCAGCAGGCTCTGGCGCTGACCCACGGCTCGATAACAAGCCTGTCGAGCAGCGGCAAAGAAACACGGCTGCCCATCGACTCGAAGCTGCACGACGTAGAAGTGCCTGGCAACATAACCTTCTGCCTGCGCTATCCCAACTATAACGCGCGTCCGTCCCGGATACGATATGAACTCGAGGGAGGCAGCAGCCGTCAGTCGCATGTCACGTCCGAGACCGAAATAACATACGGCGGCCTCACCGCGGGGCATTACGTCTTCAAGGCGACCCTGATTGACGACGACAGCAATGAGTCAGAGCCGCTGGTCTATGAATTTACCGTCCCGCGGCCATGGTATCTGACTGTATGGGCTATGCTGCTCTACGGTCTGTTGGTCGCACTGCTGGTCGTGCTCATCGCAAAATGGAGGGTAAGACGCGCCCTGATAAAAGAAGAACACAAAAACAGCATCGAACAGGCCGCCCAGAGCATCAAGATACTCGAACAGGAACGCATCATCGCCCAACAGCAGAAACAGCTCCTCGAAAGCGAGCTGACCAGCAAAAGCAAGGAACTCGCGTCGCTCGCCCTCGACATGGCGCAGCGACAGAGTGTCATCGACAACCTCAAGGACACTATCGGCGAACAGAAACGCAAAGGCACTATAACCTCAAACGACGTCGACTCGCTGCTCAAACACATCGACTCTGACATCGGCGACACCGAGTTCTGGAGCATTTACCACAAGAATTTCGACCTCATCCACGAAAACTTCTTCCGCAACCTCGTGGCACGCTATCCGTCGCTGACACCCGTCGACCTGCGCTTCTGCGCCCTGCTGCGCCTCAACCTCAGCACCAAGGATATAGCCAAATTCACGAGTCTGACCGTCAGAGGCGTCGAGACAGCCCGCTACCGTCTGCGCAAAAAGCTCGGCATCAAAGACAAAGAGTCGCTCGTGCAATTCCTGATAGACTTCAAATAACAACAAAATAACAACCGCAATGAAAAAATACATTATCAGTCTTGTCATCATCGCCGTCACAGCCTTCGGTCTGTCGGCCCGTCAGCTCAAAGTGCTCGCCATCGGCAACAGTTTCTCGGAAGACGCCCTCGAGCAGGAAATGCACGCCCTGACAGTCGCCGGAGGCGATGAAATCGTCATCGGCAATCTTTATTTTCCCGGCTGTTCGATCGAACGCCACTACAACAACATGAAAGGCGACAAGGGCGAATACAGCTACCGCAAGATAGCCGCCGACGGCCGCGTCGACACAATCGCCGCCTGCACGATATCGCGCGCCCTCGCCGATGAAGAGTGGGACTACATCACCTTCCAGCAGGCGAGCCATTTCTCAGGTCAGTATGAGACATTCGAGCGTCTGCCCGAACTGATAGCCATGGTGCGCAAAGCCGTCGGCGCGCGTCCCGTCTTCCTCTGGCACATGACATGGGCTTACTCACCCGACTCCAGACACGACGGCTTCAAGAACTACGGCAAAAGCCAGATAAAGATGTACCGCGCCATTGTCGACGCCGCCAGGAAAGCTTTGGCCGACAATCCCGAACTCAAGGGCGTGATACCCAGCGGCACGGCGATACAGGACGCCCGCACCTCAGCTCTCGGCGACGACCTCACCCGCGACGGCTATCACCTGAGCTACACGCTCGGACGCTACATCGCCGCCTGCACATGGTATGGCACTCTCTTCGGCCACGATATCGTCGGCAACCCCTACTCTCCCGCCCGCGTCAACGCTCCGCAACGCCGTCTGGCCCAGGAAGCCGCCGAAGCCGCGATAAAAAATCCGTTTTCGATCACGCAAATTTCGTGTCGCTGATTGTTATTTCATTGCGATGCACTAACTTTGTACCATTGAAATAAAAGAATATGAAAGAAACAGTATTTGCCGACACCGACTCACTGGTGAGCCAGTATCTGATGGAGATGCGCAACGTCGACATCCAGGGCGACCGTCTCCGTTTCCGCCGCAACCTCGAACGCTTGGGCGAGATTATGGCCTATGAGATAAGCAAAACCCTAAGATATAAAACAATAGAGATTACTACACCGCTCGACAAGGCCAAATGCAATGTCATTGACGAGCAAATCGTTCTCGGCACGATATTCCGCGCCGGCGTGCCCTTCCACCAGGGTTTCCTGCGCTACTTCGACGACGCCGAAAACGCCTTCGTCTCAGCCTACCGCAAATATAAGGAAAAAGAGAATTTCGACATCTGCATCGAATATCTCGCGTCGCCGTCGCTCGAGGGCAAGACTCTGATACTCTGCGACCCGATGCTCGCGACCGGCGCTTCGATGGAACTGAGCTACAAGGCTCTGCTCACCAAAGGCACACCCGCTCACGTACATATCGCATCGGTCATCGCCTCGCGTCAGGCCGTCGACTATCTCAAGAAAGTGCTGCCGTCCGAAAACACATCGCTTTGGCTCGGCGTTGTCGACGACAAGATCAACGCTCACAGCTATATCGTTCCCGGTCTCGGCGACGCCGGCGACCTCGCCTACGGCATAAAGGAGTAACGGACTATCATTTCCAACGATGTCAATGTGCGTTTGACATCGGTTTGGTCGGTTTAGACGCGCGGGGATGTCTGCCGCTAAAGTGGTCGAGGATGGGGAGGTAACTTACTGGCTATCGTTTCGTCACAAGGGCTGAAGCCCTTGTTCCATACCTTGTTACATAGTCCGTGTTCTATTCTGAGGGGAATGATAATTGGTATGCTCGGATCAGGCTTCTTTATCGGGATGTCGGGAGGGGCGAGCGAGGGGTCGGTGTATTCTTTCAAGCCGGGCCAGCGGTAGAGATAAGGGATGTCGGCGCGGGCATGGAGTATCAGAAGACTGTTTGGATTGCTGCTGATGA